>NZ_JALLKV010000001.1:0-449121 GCF_023093815.1 Pseudomonas sp. PNPG3 | reverse complement strand
TGCCCGAACACAAGACCCGCATGACCATCAAGAGCCAGACCCACAAAGGCGATGGTTTCAACGAGCTGCGCTTCGAGGACGAACTCGGCAAGGAAGAAGTGTTCATCCATGCCCAGCGGGACCAGAACAATGTAGTCGGCAATGATGAGACCACGCGTGTGGGGCGTAATCGTGTCGAGCAGGTCGGCAATGATGAGCACTTGAATATCGGCAATGACTTCCGCCAGGAAACCGGGGGTGACCATACCCAGCTCATTGGGCAAACCTGCCACGTAGACATCAAGCAGGACCTGATCGAGAAGATAGGCAACGACCGTAGCGAATCAACAGGGGCCAATCACCGGGCCCTTGTCGGGAAAGACGCCGAGCTGGTCGTCAAAGGTACGCAAAAGGTCACCGTCGGGCAGGGCATCGAGCAACATACGACGATCTATCAGCTGCGCGCCAGTGAGCGCATCGAGTTCAGAACCGCGGGCGGCAGCATTGTGCTGGACGGGCAGGGCATCACTATCAACGGGCTGAAGCTCGAGCTGTTGGGGCAAACCAGCGCGGCTGCGTCAGGGACTGGAAACAGCCAGCCACTTACGCTTGCGCCTGACGCCAGCAACAAGTGCGAGGCCAAGGCCTGATGCGCACTGACAACCTGGCGAGGCTCATCGAAAGCCATCATGGGGCGCACTTGTACTGCCATGTGCTGATAGATCCGCTTGCGACTGCTCACGATGGCGACCACGCCGTGCTTGCCCCGCTGCGCAATGCCCTGGGTGAGCAGGCATTGACCCGTGTGCACCGGGCCGACCTGGCCCATGCCCCCCAACTGCATCCCGTACTGGTCTGCTTGGCTTCGCCCGGCATGGTCCCCAGTCGCCGTCTGCTGGAACTGACCGCCCGAGCGGCGCAGAGGGCGTTGTTTCAGCAACGGCGTTACCTGTGTGGCTGGCTGTTCAGTGAGGCGCCTTCGGCCACTGTCGCGTCCCATCTCACGGCCTTGTGTCGGCTACCCGATTCCAATCGGGAATTTGGCTGCTACCCGGTCTACGAACCCGTCCGGCTGGAGTTGCTTGCGGCGACGTTCGAGCGGCTTGAACAAGGCCCATGGTGGCCGATCAGTGACTGGTTGTTCCTGAGTAGCGGTGGGAGGTTGGCAAGCCTGAAAGGGCAGAGCGGGCAGCGACACCCTTTGCCGACCCCTGCGCGGCGAATTCAGGATGACGTGGGGCTGATCGAATGTGTGCTGGCTACCTGGAGAGTGTTGCGGGCGGGTTCGCAGCACATCAATCAGTGTCAGATTCCACCGTTTGCTGCGGTGCGTGCTTCGAACCATATCGATGATGCACGCAGGTTGGGCCTGAGCGCGATGGAGGACATCGTGGCCTTCGCTCTCCATCACCTGTGCATTCACCCGAGGCTGCATACCGTGCCTGCGGTGGGCGAAATGATCGATGCAGCGGCCAGAGGTCAGGCGCCTCTTGCCGCGTTGCTCGCCCGCTACTCCGAGGCGCAATGGCGCCAACTGATCGAATGCCTGCCGAAATCCGAGAATCGCTCATGACCATCAGCCAACGTATTGCCCTCGCGATCGCCGAAGCCGGGCTGCCGCACGACCAGTGCATGTTCTGCGAGCGCCAGGGCCTGCCGATCCTGCCGCTGCGCCGCGCCCTGGTGCCCGATGCCCGCCCCGAGTGTGTCTCCACCGTGGCGGATAACCGGCATATCTCGACAAAGATCGGCTTGCGCACCTTGCGCAGGGGCTTCCTGTATGTGCTGCTCGACCAGCAGGTCTGGCATGCCTATGCCGTCAGCGAGCAAGGTCATCTGCGCCGCTTCAACCCTTACGAGCCGCCAGATGGCCCGCCTTCGCCGCTGCCCGAAAAATGCGTGAACGCAGATCACGACATTCCTTCGGCCTTTCTCAACCTCGATACCGGCAGGTACACCAGCGCCTGGCTGGCCTTCTCCAGTGACGCCTGGCCGGTGAGCGTGCTGAACGCCTACAAGAGCGGCGCGTCGCCTGCGCATCGCTTCGAGGGCCTGGACCTGATCCAGGCCCGCAACAATCCCGAACTGCTGGGCATCGCCATGACGCCCGATAAGCTTGGGGTCGACCAGCAGGTGTTCGAATATGCCCAGCATGGCTGTGCCCCCTTCGACAGTGCGCATGGCTTCCACAGCCGCTGGTTGCGCCGGTTCGCCCTGCGAGGGTATCTGGTCAATGCGATCAACCGGCACAAGCTGGAAAACGGCGTGCTGGCAGTGGTGCTCGACGACACTGTCGGGCTGATTCAGGAGTACAACCATCAGCGGCTGAACTGGGTACTGAAGCGTCAGGCCTGGCGTGAAGACCCGATGCGCGCCTATCAGCTGCAGACCTCGCAGATCCTGCAGATCATTCGTGCCACGCACAGGGAATGGGCGGCGCAGAAGGTGCCGTCGCTGGAACCGATGACGGGTGATGGGCCGCCGGTGTTCACCGACCCGGCAGTCGAGCGGCAGCTGTTGGTCGAGCGTGCACAGCAGGAGAGTGACGAGCGGCTTGAAGAGCGCTACCACGAACCGCAGCGGGCCGCCTTCCAGGCCGAGTACGACCAGCAGGAACGTGAGTTTCAGCGTTACATCGACAAGGACGCGCAGGCGTACGTTGCCTTGTTCGATACGCCCATGTTCAAGGTGGCCGAGGCATACGACTACGACGGTAACGATCGTGAGTCCGGGGTGGCCTACGCCAAGACCATGGCACTGTGCCTGGGCGGTGGGGTTACGGAAGCTGTCGTCCCCCGCCTTGAACCGCATGTTCCCGCTTCCGGCACCAGCGAACTGCTCTGGCTGAAATGGCTGCAGGACCCTGACAGCCCGCCCTACCGCGCCTTGCTGATGCGCGACCAGGCACTGCTGGCCGGGCTGCTGCCCAGTTTCTCCGCCACAGAAGCGATCAACTGGAACGACAGCGACAAGCTTTACGGCATGCTGAGCAAGATCATCGCCAGCGATGACGCCGGCCTGCGCACGCGCAATACCCTCAAGCAGGCCATTGCTGAAACGCAGGGTGCGCTCAATGCGGCCAGTCAGCGGCTGGCGCCATGTCTGTCGCCAGGTATTCAGAAGGCTGTGCGGCATTTGAACAGCGCCACGCAGTTTCTCTACAACGGCGTCCATCTGATCGAGTTGGAAGTGAAGATGAAGCTGGGCGAGTACTACGCCTTGCAGAGCGCCCACCTCCGGGAGTTGCAGCACAAGGCCAACGCGTCGATCGCCGAGGCGCGGGACCGGATGCACCGCAATATCGATGACTTCGAGTTTGGCTCGATGAAGGCCATGCGCAAGGTGCGGCCGATCATCCAGCATGGCTTGATGAGCCTTGCAATGCTCGACCCGCGGTTCACCAATACGATGATCAGCGTGACGGTGTGGGTCGAGGGCAAGGCCGAGGAAGTGCATGGGCGGTTGTTCAAGGAGGCCAGCATGGGGGTAACCCAGGCGAGCAGCGCGGCACAGCTTGCCTTGGTGAATATCTCGGTGGCGGCGGGGACGTTGGAAACCGATGCGCGCAGGTTGTTGCACGGGATGAAGATCACGACGCAGCAGGCGGCTCGATTGGTAAAAACCGGTTTTTCTGGGTTACGCGGGATTGCTGGCAGCTGGGAGGTCCTGCTGGCGATAGGCGGGTTGTATTTACAGCAGGACAGCCTGGGCAGGAATCAGGAAAAGGCGGAAACGGAGATCGGGCCGAAGGCGCATGAGGCCAGGTTGGCATTGCAAGGATCGTACTTGGGAATATTGGGAGGGAGTATCGAGCTAATAGGGCTCTTGTTGAACTCAAGTACTAAGCATACTGGAATATCGTGGGCTAAGGGCGCCTCAGAAACTGGAGTGTCGCTGATAAAAATCGGTGCGATGATAGGTGCAATAACCGGGGTTTTGGATACGGCACAAGCATTTTCTGCCGCTAACCGTACACGAGCAGCTGGGGACAACCTAGCAGCGAGGAATTATTTTAGTGCAGGTCTTGTGTACATCTCTTCAACTGGAATGTTTGTCTATGCAATTTTCAAACCCGTCCTATTAGGGCCTTTAGGTCTGGCTATCGTACTGGCTCTCATCGCTTACGCATTTGCCAAGTCAGCTGAAGAAAGCGAATCTAATGCATTAGAGCGCTGGGTGCGACGCTGCTGCTTTGGGACTAACGATGAAAATCCGGTCGTGTCTTGGAAGACACCTGAATATGCAGATATAGCGTTTGCAGAGCTCAATGCCGCCACGCTCGGCGTACATGCGGCGATTCATTTCGAATCCAAGCGTTTAAGCGACCCGGCCACTTCTAAGATTGGTGGGTTGCTTAGCTTGGAACTAGAGCAAAAGCTAAAATTCCAAATCATATTGCCCAAATACCGTGATGAGCATTCGGCCTATCGTTTGATGCTTGTTGTACATCGTCATGGTGACGGAACCTTCCCCGACTTCAGTGGCGGAGAGACTGTTGTTCTTGATGAATACCAACCTGTCCGAGCCGAGGCGCTTACCAAAGCGGCAACATTCCATGACTTTTTTCAGCCGAGGTTGCCCGATTATAAGAGTGATATTTTAGTTGAAAAAATACTACGGTCGCCTAGCCAAAATGAGCCGCATATGTCTTGGCTAGAAATTACGGGGGCTGTGAATCTGATAGCTACGATTGGGTCGCATACCATTAGAGCCGCGACACTGCTAATAAGTTATTGGCCGGATAGAAGGCTGCCAGACGCATATGTTGAGGTCTGCATTAAGGAGGCTAACGAATGAAAACTAAGCCCAGGATCCTTTCGGAGCGAGCTCTGTGTTGGAGTCATGATCTGCCTGGTGTCAGTTCGGATGAAGCTCCGCGCTTAAGCTTTGAAGATATAGATCCGCCACCAAACTACTGTGATGATGTGTTCCTGGAGCTTCCCCGATCTACTGTCAGTTTGCGTGGTGTCGCAGTGCTGATAGGGGGACCAATTCTGGTTTTTTCTGTGGGTGCATTAATCTACATGCATTGGAGGTTTTTTGGTATCTACTGGTCGAATAATTGGGGCGTTGACATCCTCTCATCGCTAGCGATTTTGATTGGCATGTGGGCTACTGCGACATATGTAAAAATGGACCTATTGCTCCCACGGGACGAACCCATTCGCTTCAATCGCCTACGACGCAAAATCTATCTCTATCAATTCAGATTCCACTACATCTATCTGTTCAGCCGCAAACACTGGGGCGTCAAACCGGTCGCCTACAACTGGGACGACGTAACCGCCGAAGTCTACCGAGTCTACGCCCCAGGCCACGGTGGCCTGATCGAGAACGTCATGCTGTCGGTCCGCAACCCGGAAACCAACGAAGTCATCGACCGCGTCTTCTTCACCCACGACCTGTATCACGGCGAAGCCTACTGGGCCATCGCCCGGCTATTCATGCAGCAAGGTCCCGAAGCCCTGCCGAAGTTCGTGCACCCACCCCGTGACTGGAACGATGACGATGGCCTGAGCCACATGCATTGCCTGGCACCCAAGGTTAATTGGCCAGAGGAGATAGACCGTGAATCTCGCACCGGGCCATCAGAAGGAGAGGCCCAATGAATCCTGTCGTACTTGTAGGCCATCGACATGTCTGTCCGCTGCATGGCATCAACGAAGTGGAAAGCGGCAGTGCCACGTACACCTTCAATGGCAGGGCGGTTGCCAGGGTGGGGGATCGGACCACGTGCGGTGCCGTGATTGAGAGTGGAGCCGAGCATTTCCTGATTGAGGGCGCGGCTGTGGCGCGTAAAGGAGACCGGACGGATCACGGTGGTGTGCTGGAGGAGGGCGATGATGGGTGGATGCTGGACTGATCAAATGTCTCTTGTACAAGATCGGGCCCACAGATCTCTGTGCGGCTTTGGCCGCGAACACCGACGCAGCCGGATGGGTTTGCTATCTCGGTGTTGACACCGAGTGCGCCGCGCCACCATTATCCAGCCATATCCACGCAACGGGCTTGCCGGCATGTCCATTTCCAACCACGCCATTTTCGCTTCGGGCTTCATCGCCCAGGCAGGCGCGTGCGTTGCCGTTGCCAAGAAATCCAAGAAACAGCCGCTCATCTGACCGAGGCGCGCTGTCTCGTCAGGTGGGCTGACGAGACAGAAGGCGCCAGGTATCCCTGCCAGACCACTTCGACTCTCCGCCCTGCTGACGCTGACTTTCGGTCAACATCAGGAGTTTCTGCATGTCGAATTTCCGTGGTATCTGGATTGCCCTCGTCACGCCATTGCGCGCCAATGAAGTCGACTTCGCCGCCCTGGAAAAACTGGTGAAGAAGCTGCTCGAAGAGGGTGTGGCCGGTTTTGTGGTATGCGGTACCACGGGCGAGGCGGCGGCGCTGTCCAAGGCCGAACAACTGGCTGTGCTGGATGCCGTGCTGGCCTGGGTGGAGCCGGGCAGGGTGGTGATGGGCCTGTCGGGCTACAACTTGCGCGAGCTGTTGGCCTTCCAGGCTGAAATCCAGCGGCGTGAGATTGGCGGGCTGCTGGTCCCTGCGCCGTGCTACATCCGGCCTTCGCAGGCCGGCATCGAAGCGTTCTTCAGCACCGTGGCAGATGCCGCCAGCGTACCGGTGATCGTCTACGACATACCCTACCGCACCGGGGTACGTATCGAGCGTGAAACCCTGCGCCGCATCGTGCGCCACCCGCGCATCGCGGCGGTGAAGGACTGCGGCGGTGACAGCGAGACCACCATGGCACTGATCCAGGACGGCCACGCCCAGGTGCTGGCCGGTGAGGACGTGCAGATCTTCAACAACCTGTGCCTGGGTGGCGCAGGGGCCATTTCGGCTTCGGCGCATGTGCGGGCCGACCTGTACGTGCGCATGCTGCAGCAGGTCGACCATGGCGACTGGGTAGCCGCGCGCGGCACGTTCTACCAATTGCTGCCTTGGATGAAGATGGCCTTTGCCGAGCCCAACCCGGCTGTGGTCAAGGCGGCCTTGCAGCTACAGGGGCTGATGAGCGACGAACTGCGAGAGCCCATGCAGCCGTGCACCGAGATGACCCGGGGCAAGCTGCAAGGCGTGCTGGATTCGCTCGGTGCTTGAGATAGAACGGCACATAACTCATTGAATCAGCAAGGCCCCTGTGGGAGCGGCTTTAGCCGCGAACACCGGCGCAGCCGGTGCCATGCAGCGCGTTGGATTCTTCGCGGCTAAAGCCGCTCCCACAGGGTACGCGGATCGCTTGCTTCTGAATCTATGAGAACGACCTGGCCTCACCAATCAGGATGTCTTCGAAAAACGCCCCGACCGGCTCGCTAGGGTGGCACAACTGGATCTCCAGCACCCACACCACTTCGCTCGGGACGATTTCCACCTCGGCCAGTTTGTCCTGCCCATACAGCACATGCGGGAAGTCGGCGATGCGATGCCCGGCCAGGTTGCGCTCCAGCTGCCAGCCTTTTACCTGGGCACTGCGCTCGGCGAAGTCGTACAGTTCGCGCCCGGTCAGGCCACGGCCCCAGGCCTGGCGGGTTTCGTCGAACACCTCATGCAGTGCCTTGACGCAGGCGTGGTGCAGCTCGTGCTGGCCGAACACGAAGGTGTCGCCATAGTCGCCCTCATAGCCATCCCATACCGGGCCGACGTCGACCACGACGATATCCGTAGTACGTAATACACGTTGCAGATCAATGCCTTGGCGCGGCGTGCGCACGGTGTCGTCGCCAAAGCGGATGTAGGTCGGGTGCCAGGTGTGCGATGCACCCATCGCCTGCAAGGTTTGCGCGGCCATCTCCAGCGCCTGGGCAGTGGTCATGCCGACTTTCAGCTGGTTCGCTATCGCAGCAACGGCCCGCACCGACTGCTCGCGGGCAGCGAGCATGCCGTCCAGCGAGTAGCGTGGGCCGACTTTTTCCAGCTCCGGGTGCAACGGGCTGGCTGTTGAAGCCTCTGGCGCCAGTGTGCCGCTGGCAACGAAAGCCTCCGCGACAAAACGATGGGGCTGCAGGCCTGCTGCGAGGCACTGCTCGCGAACCTGGCTGATCATCGTGGCATTGCCGCAGGCATAGACCTGGGTGTCGGCCCAGCGATGGGCCTGGGCCAGCGCCACCTGCTGCACGCGCGCCTGGTCCGACAGCACCGGGTGCCAGCGAAAGTGAGCGTGTGCACGGCTGGCCTGGTCGAGAAACTCACGGTCATAGAAGTCGGCGTCCGATCTGCCGCCCCAGTACAACGTGACCTCGGCATCACCTGCCAGGGCGGTCAGCAGCAATGGCTTGATGCCGGCGTAACCTGTACCGGTGGCGAACAGTACCAGGGGGCGCTGGGCCTCGTGCTGCCAGGTGCAGGCACCCACCGGTCCTTCCAGTTTCAAGGTGTCACCTGCTTGCAGGGTTGGCAGCAGGAGTTCGGTAAACAGGCCGCCACTGACCTTGCGGATGTGAAACACCAGTTTCCCCTGGTCCCGGTCGGGCAGGTTGGCGATGGAAAAACAGCGGCTGTCGCCGTTGGCGAGCCGAAAGCGCACGTACTGGCCAGCCCGTACCGCCAACGGCTGCGCAGGCTGAAGCACCAGTTCGACGATATCGGCGCTCAGTTCGCGTTTGCCATGAACCTGCGCGTGGATTTCCAGCGCCTGGGTTTCCAGGGACCAGCCGGGGATTTCCAGGCGCATGTCGCTGCAGGCGTGGCTCTGGCACAGCAACATTTCGTCGGCGGCGAGGGGGTAGCAGGGCGCGGGCATGTCTGCCGTCCGCTGCTTGTCCCGATACTGCCCCGACACCACCTTGACCTTGCACGAGCCGCAGGCGCCGCGGCGGCATGAGAAGGGCACCGGCAGACCGCTGGCGAGCATGGCATCGAGCAGCAGCTCCTGGCTGGCGTCGAAGGTTTTGCCCGAGGGCGACAATTCAATCACGTGGCGGTTCTGCATAGGCACCTCGGGGCAAGTGGAGGTTCGATTGTTGCTATAGTCCAGGACCAGTAGAACCTCCAGTTTCGGTTAATTCACATGGTCCAGCTTCGCAAATGGCAGCCGCTGCTCAAGCTCGACGGGGCGCAGCCGCAGGCTTCGTACAGGCAGATCGTCGAGGGCCTGGTAGCCGCTATCACCGAGGGCCGCCTGCGCCCCGGCACGCCGTTGCCTGGCACGCGGGAAATGGCGCAACTGCTGAACGTCAATCGCAAGACGGTGATCCTCGCCTACGAGGAAGCCGAGACCAAGGGCTGGCTGGAAAGCGTGCAGCGCCGTGGCACCTTCGTCAGTCGGCAGCTGGCGGCTGGCACCCTGACCGAGCCCGACGCAGCGCAGCCCTTTGCCCTGGTGCTCCAGGAGGAGCCTGCCGTTGCCTACTTCGCGGCCAACGAACAGGCTGCCGCGCAGCAGGATCGGCCGGGTGCGCTGTTCTTCGACAACGGTGCCTGTGACCACCGCCTGCTGCCGCAGACCGTTCTGCACCGCTATTACCGTAATGCCTTGCGCAACAGCTTTGCCGCCAACACCGTGCGCCATGGCAGCGCGTGCAGCAGCCACTCCCTGCGCAGCGCCTTGGCCGACATGCTGCGGCACAATCGCAGCCTGAACGTTGGCGCCGAGCATATCTGCCTGACCCAGGGCGTGCAGATGTCGCTGTACCTGGTGGCCAGCGTGCTGCTCAAGCCCGGTGACGTTGTGCTGGTAGAGCGCCTGAGCTATCCGCCTGCGTGGGAGATCTTCCGCCAGCTGGGCGCCCGGCTGGTCACCGTAGAACTGGATGAGGAGGGCTGTCGGGTCGAGCAGATCGATGCATTGTGCCGGCTGCACCAGGTACGCATGCTGTACATCACACCCCATCACCAGTTCCCGACCACGGTCAGCCTGCCTGCCGGGCGCCGGCAGCAGTTGCTGGAACTGGCGCGGCAGCACGACTTCTGCGTGGTCGAGGAAGACTACGACCATGAATACCACTTTGCCGGGAGGCCTTACCTGCCGCTGGCCAGCGACCGTCAGCAGCGGCATGTGATCTACATTGGCTCATTGTCCAAGTCCTTGGGCAGTACGTTCCGTTGCAGTTTCATCGTGGCGCCGGCGGAGGTGGCCGCAGCGCTCGAACGCAGGGCGACGCTGACCCTGGGGCAGGGCGATGCGGTGATGCAGCAGATGCTGGCGGACTTGATCAATGATGGCGAACTGAAGAAGCACTTGCGTCGGGTCACCCGGGAGTATCGCCGACGTCGAGAGACACTGTTGGTTTGCTTGCGCGATGCCTTTGGCGAGCAGGTAACCGTGCGCGAGCCGGAAGGTGGGCTGGCGCTGTGGGTGAGGTTTGCTGACGAGATCAATGTGGATCAGTTGGTTGGCAAGGCGTTGGAGTTGGACCTGGTGGTACGCAGTGGCCGGCAGTTTTCGCCGTTTGGTCATGCGGAAAATGCCTTGCGCCTCGGGTTCGCCTCGCTGGACATGGATGAAATCCGGCTGGCTACACAACGTTTGGCGCAGGCGGCGAAGGCGATTACCGGGTAGTAGAATGGACAGCCTGCCTGGCAGTCCTGACCAGCGACGAAGTTGCCTATATCACCGGGCAGAACAATAGCGTCGCGCGCAGCGTCTTGCCGCCGTCAATGCGCAGCCGTCGGCAGCATGCCCGAGCCCTGGGCCTTGTGCGCGGCTTCTATCAGCTGCAGGTTGCGGCTGCGCAGGGCGTGATTGTTGCCAACACGCAGGTTGGAGCGAAGCGCCAGGGTTTCGGCCTGTTCATACTGCCCTTGCTGAAGGCGCAAAACACCAAGGTAGTGCAATGTTGCCGGGTTGTTCGGCTGAATGTGCAGCGCACGCTCCAGGGTGGCCGCCGCCTGGTCCAGCTGGCCGTCGGCATACTGTTGCGAGGCGGTTTCGATCAGCACCGTCGAAGCATTGTTGCTGCGTGTGGGCGCGTAGCGTTCGCCGGCCAGTGCGCCCTGTGCCGTGATTGCGCTGAACAACAGGAGCAGGGCTGACAGAACAGGTGTGCTGGGCATCGGCGGAAGACTCGGCAGGGCTTGGGCGGGCCAGGTTGGAGGGCGAGGGGATGCTATCGACCGAATTGGAGCGTTGAAGTTCCCGCCTGGTCGGCTTGTTGCCCGTTGCCGGTATGTGCCTCGACAACATCTGTTCGGTTACCGCCCATAACCGCACTCCGGCGCCTCAAGCCTGGGGTAGTACCTCCGATAGCAGCACACCCACCGTCGAATCATCGACCAGAAGTGGTGCCAACAAGGAGTACTGCCCCCATGCTTGCCAACCTGAAGATCCGCACCGGAATGTTCTGGGTGCTGTCGCTGTTCAGCGTGACCCTGCTGTTTTCCACCGTCAGTGCCTGGCGGGCGGCGGTGGGCAGCGACCAGCAGATCACCGAACTGGACCAGACCGCGCACCAGTCGGACCGGTTGAACAATGCGTTGCTGATGGCGATTCGCGCCAGTGCCAATGTGTCCTCGGGCTTCATCGAGCAGCTGGGTGGTCATGAGGAAAGCGCCAACAAGCGCATGGCGCTGTCGGTCGAGCTGAACGACAAGAGCCAGAAGCTGGTGGACGAGTTTGTCGAAAACGCCCGCGAGCCTGCGCTGCACGCACTGGCAACGGCACTGCAGGCCACCTACGGCGAGTATGCCAAGGCGGTCGCCGGGCAGCGTGAGGCAACCCGTCAACGTTCACTCGAGCAGTATTTCAAGGTCAACACCGACGCCGGCAACGCCATGGGCCGGCTGCAGGCGCTGCGCCAGCAGCTGGTTGGCGCATTGAGTGAGCGCGGTCAGCAGATCATGCTGGAATCCGACCGGCGCCTGGCGCGCGCCCAACTGCTGAGTCTGGGGCTGCTGGGCGTGACGTTGGTGTTGGCGGTGCTGTGCTGGGCCTTTATTGCCCAGCGCGTGCTGCACCCGCTGCGCGAAGCTGGCCGGCACTTCCAGCGCATTGCCGGCGGCGACCTGAGCGTGCCGGTGCAGGGGCAGGGCAGTAACGAGATCGGCCAGCTGTTCCATGAACTTGAGCGCATGCAGCAGAGCCAGCGCGACACCCTGGGGCAGATCAGCAACTGTGCCAGGCAGCTGGACGCAGCCGCCACGGCGCTGAATATGGTCACCGAGGAAAGCGCCAACAACCTGCGCCAGCAGGGCCAGGAGCTGGAGCAGGCCGCTACCGCCGTTACCGAAATGACCACGGCCGTTGAGGAGGTTGCGCGCAATGCCATCACCACCTCGCAGACCACCAGCGAATCCAACCAGCTGGCGGCGCAAAGCCGCCGGCAAGTCAACGACAACATCGACGGCACCGAGGCCATGACTCGGGAGATCCAGGCCAGCAGCGCGCATCTGGAGCAACTGGTCGGGCAGGTGCGGGACATCGGCAAAGTGCTGGAAGTGATTCGCTCGGTGTCCGAGCAAACCAACCTGCTGGCACTCAATGCCGCCATCGAGGCCGCCCGTGCGGGCGAGGCCGGGCGCGGCTTTGCGGTGGTGGCTGATGAAGTGCGTACACTGGCTTACCGCACGCAGCAGTCGACCCAGGAAATCGAACAGATGATCGGGCGCGTGCAGGCGGGTACCGAAGCGGCCATGACCTCGATGCAGGCCAGTACCAGCCGCGCCCAGTCGACGCTGGACGTGACCCTGGCCTCGGGGCAGGTGCTTGAGGGTATCTACAGTGCGATCGGCGAGATCAACGAGCGTAACCTGGTGATTGCCAGCGCAGCCGAAGAGCAGGCCCAGGTGGCGCGAGAGGTAGACCGCAACCTGCTGAACATTCGCGAGTTGTCGACATCCTCGGCTGCGGGGGCGCAGCAGACCAGTGAGGCGAGCAAGGCGTTGTCGGGGTTGGTGGGGGAGATGGCGGCGTTGGTGGCGCGGTTCAGGGTTTGAGGTTTGGCGGGCACCAGACTGTGGCAGTGGGCGCGCCCGCGAACACCGGCGTAGCCGGTGCCTTCCACCGCGTCGCCTGCTTCGCGGGTAAACCCGCTCCCACAGGGACCCCACCAGCTGAAGGAATGCGCCATACCTGTGGGAGCGGGCGCGCCCGCGAACACCGGCGCAGCCGGTGCCATCCACGGCGTCGCCTGCTTCGCGGGCATGCCCGCTCCCACAGGGACCCCACCAGCTGAAGGAATGCGCCATACCTGTGGGAGCGGGCGCGCCCGCGAACACCGGCGCAGCCGGTGCCATCCACGGCGTCGCCTGCTTCGCGGGCATGCCCGCTCCCACAGGGAGCCCATCAGCTGAAGAAATGCGCCGTACCTGTGGGAGCGGGTTTACCCGCGAACACCGGCGCAGCCGGTGCCATCAACCGCATCGCCCGGTTCGAGGGCACGCCATCTGCGCTTTCAGTTATCGATCGTGCTTCGAAGAGGAGCGCCCGGCCTTGTTGTGTTCCTTGGAATGGGCAATGCCGGACCGGGTAGTGCCACGGCCGTTGTCATCATTGCGCAGGCTTCCATAGTGATTGCCGCTCTCGCCATGGTTGCGGGTGGCCTTGCCTGCATGATCACTCTCGTAGCCGGCGCCATTACCGTTGAACCCACCTTTGCCACCGCCATTGCCATTACCTTTGGCATATGCGGAACCAATCGGCGAGACATCGGCAGGCAACAATGCAGTTACGCCGAGCGCCAGCGCACAGGTAAAGACGGCTACCAGGGTTTTTTTCATGTTTGTTCGCTTCCAAAAGGCGCAGGGGGGAAATTTGAGTGCGGATACGACATAAGGTTGCCTTTTAAGTTCCGCAGTGCGCAGCCTTTCGACGAAGCGGCTGCCAGGCCCTTTCAGTACCTGGCAGCCTTAAGCTCATCGATCATTCTTGGAGGAGTTTTGTACCGCGCCGCTCAGCCCCTTGGCATTGTGATCACCGGGCGTAGTCCCCGAGATAGCGGTAGATTTCGTCAAGCCGCGAGTATCCTTGGACTGGGCAATGCCTGAGGTGGTGGTCCCATGGCCGTTGTCCTGGTTACGTGAGCTTCCATAATGATTGCCGCTCACACCATGATCGCGCGTAGCCTTGCCGGCATGATCACCCGCGAGACCCGCACCATTGCCAGTACCATTGTGCCCACCCATGCCGGCGCCACGTCCACCGCCATTGCCGCCGCCGTGGCCACCACCACCACCGTGGCCGCCACCGCCACCGCCACCGCCACCGCCACCGCCTTTGGCATACGCGGAACCCATCGGCGAGATATCGGCAGGTAACATTGCCGTCGCGCCGAATGCCAGAGCACACGCAAAGACGGCCACCAGGGTTTTTCTCATGTTGTTTCGCCTCCAACGGCGCAGGTAGAGCTCAGGTGCTGGTAAGACAAGCAGCGGCTTTGCAAGTTCTGTCGTCCTGACAAAAGGATCGTGGTCCATGACTGCTCAGATCTCGACCTGGGTGCCAAGCTCGATCACCCGGTTCAGCGGCAGCTTGAAGTACTTCAGGTTGCTGTTGGCATTCTTCAGCAGGAAGACAAACAGGTGCTCACGCCAGCGGGCCATGCCCATTTGCCTGCCTGCAATGACCGTCTCCCGGCTGAGGAAATAAGTGGTGCGCATGGGGCCGAACTCAAGGTCCGCACGCTGACAGCGGCTTAACGCCAACGGCACGTCGGGCTCCTCCATGAAGCCGAAATGCAGGCTCATGCGGAAGAAACCATCACCAAATTCCTCGACCTCAAAGCGCTTGCCAGCGTTGACCCGTGGCTCGTCCTCGAACACGACGGTCAACAGCACCACTTGTTCATGCAGTACCTGGTTATGCAGCAGGTTGTGCAGCAAGGCGTGAGGCACCGCCTCGGGCCTGGCGGACAGGAATACGGCAGTACCGCCCACGCGGTGAGGCGGCTGGGCCTTGAGGCTGGTAATGAACAGGTCCAGCGGCAGCGAACTTTCGTCCAGCCGCTCGACGATCATCCGTCGCCCGCGCTTCCAGGTAGTCATCAGGGTGAACAGTGCAAGGCCGGCAATCACCGGAAATGCACCGCCCTGGAGGATCTTCGGCGCATTGGCGGCGAAATACAGGCTATCGACCAGCAGGAATGCCAGCAGCATCGGCAGTGCCAGCCAGCGGGGTGCCTTCCACAGCAACAGCACCACTGCCGAAGCCAGCAGTGTGGTGATCAGCATGGTCCCGGTCACGGCTACGCCATAGGCTGCTGCAAGCGCCCCGGACGACTCGAAGCCGACCACCAGCAGCACCACGCCAACCATCAGTGCCCAGTTCACCATACCGATATAGATCTGCCCCTGTTCCTCGCTGGAGGTGTGCTGGATGAACATGCGCGGTACGTAGCCCAGCTGGATGGCCTGGCGCGTCAGCGAGAACGCACCGGAAATCACGGCCTGGGACGCGATGATGGTGGCCAGCGTGGCCAGCCCGACCATAGGCAGCAGGGCCCATTCGGGCGCCAGCAGGTAAAACGGGTTGCGCACTGCCTGCGGGTCGCCGAGGATCAGTGCGCCCTGGCCGAAGTAGTTCAGTACCAGGCCGGGCAGCACCAGCAGGAACCAGGCCCGGGCGATGGGTTTGCGGCCGAAGTGCCCCATATCGGCGTAGAGCGCTTCGGCGCCGGTCAGCGCCAGCACCACCGCGCCCAGGATCGCCACGCCCATGCCCGGGTGCAGCACGAAGAACTTCACCGCCCAGAGCGGGTTGAGTGCCTGCAGCACCTCCGGGCGCTGGACGATGCCGTGCAGGCCCAGTGCACCCAGCACGACGAACCACAGCACCATGATCGGCCCGAAGAGGATGCCGATGCGCGCGGTGCCATGCTTCTGGATCAGGAACAAGGCCACCAGCACCACCACCGACAGTGGCACGACCCAATGCTCGATACCGTCGAAGGCCAGTTGCAGGCCCTCGACGGCCGATAGCACGGAAATCGCCGGCGTGATCATGCTGTCGCCGTAGAACAGCGCGACGCCGAACAAGCCGAGCAGCACCAGTATCCTGCCCAGGCGCTGGTAGGGCGCCGCCGCCCGATGCGCCAGGGCGGTCAGGGCCATGATGCCACCTTCGCCCTGGTTGTCGGCACGCAGGATGAACAGTACGTACTTTAGCGATACCACCCAGAGCAACGACCAGAACACCAGCGACAGCACTCCGAGTACGCCAGCGGTGTTGGCCTGTACGCCATAGTGCCCGGCGAACACCTCCTTGAGGGTGTACAGCGGGCTGGTGCCGATGTCGCCATACACCACGCCGACAGCGGCGACGAGCATGCCGACAGGGTTGGACTTGGCGGGAAGGGATTGATTTGCGATGACGGTGGGCTGGCTCACGAAAGGTTTCTCTGGACTGGCGGGTATAAATGCATGCCATCCCTGAGCATCGCGCGCCCAGTATTCCTTCTGTCTGCCGGCTCAGTCGTAAAAAGAGCGTAAAAAATCAGCCAGCGCCCCAATATTTTGTCAGTTAAGCAATTCGGGGCCGCTTTGCGGCCCGGCCAGCTCCCACAGGTACAGCGCAGACTTCAAGAGTTTACGTGGTCCCTGTGGGAGCTGGCCTGCCGGCGATGGTTTGGTCAGCCAGGTTGCGCCGCCAGGCTGTTGCTGACGTTACGCCCCAGCACCAGCACCGTAGCGAAACCGCAACCCACCAGGGCCGTGGCCAGGCTCAGCAACACCGAGCTGCCCAGCTGGTCGACGATCCGACCGCCGAAGAACGAGCCCAGTGCAATGATCACCTGAAACATGGCAACGAACAGCGGCATGCCACGTTCGACATCCTTGGGCGCGACGACGAACATCCAGATACTGGCGCAGGCCGGGAACGCGCCGAAGGCGAAGCCCCACAACCCGATCAGCATCGCGGCACCGGTCATGCCGGTGGCGAAGTGAGGGAACAGGGCAGTGCTGGTGCCGATCATCAGCGCTACCAGCAGCAGGGTGTGACGTACGCTGCGGTTGGCGGCGAAACCGGCAAAGATATTGCCGAATACCCCGGCCACGCCATAAAGCAGCAGCAACGAGCCAATGGTAGGCCCATCGAAGCCGGAGCTTTGTTTGAAGAAGGGCGCGACATAGGTGTACGCGGCAAAGTGCGCCAGGCCGATCAGCAACACGGCAATCAGGCCAACCCGCGCCTGTGGGTTGATGAACAGGGCCGGCAGGTCGCTGATGCGAATGGCTTTGTCCGGGTTGAGCCGCGGGAGCAACAGGATCTGCGCCAGCAGCACCGGTATGCCCAGTAGCGCGGTTATCAGGAAGGTCATGCGCCAGCCCATCAGGCCACTCAACCAGGTGCCTACCGGCACGCCCAGCACGGTGGCCAGGGTTACACCGACCATGATGATCGAGGTGGCCTGGGCTACGCCCACGCCCTTTGGCGCCAGGCGGCCGCTGAGGGCAATGGCCGTTGCCCAGAAGCCGCCGATACTCACGCCCAGCAGCACGCGGCCGAACAGCAGCAGGTTGAAGTCGCTGGCGTAGGCCACCACCGCATTGGCGATGATCATGATCAGCGTCAGGCCGATCAGCAGGTAGCGACGGTCCAGGGCGCCAATGCCCACCGACAGTAGCGGGGCGGCGAGGGCGGCCATGATGCCGGGCAGGGTGACCATCAGGCCGGCGTGGCCTGCACTGATGCCAAGGTCGCTGGCAACATCGTTGAGTACGCCCACCGGCAGGAACTCGCTGGTCACCAGGGCGAAAGCGCCGACGGCGACCGAAAGGATTGCCAGCCACTGCTGGCTGACGCTTTGTTGATCATGTTCGGGGAGGCCGCGAGGGGCCTGGCTGGCACTTGGCATGGTATTGGATTCCAAGAGAGGGATGTCGCCTGAAGCAGGCGCAAGGAGCGGGGGAAATTTGCCGGGGATTATAGGGGGCGGTTTCGCCTGGCCAACATGCGGGTCGCTCGATAGTAATCATCAGCGCAATCGATGAAACGCCTTGCGCAGAGCGCCCGCTGTTGGAGGGGAGAAATGCTTTGGTGCCTGAAGCCAGAAAAAACAGAGGGCGCTACGGTCGTGCCCACAACCTGAAGGCCAGCGCGATCCATGTGGGAGCGGGTTTACCCGCGAAGCAGGCGCCGCGGTGGATGACGGGTGCTTCGGTGGAGGACACGCAAGCGTCCTCCACATCACTTGCATCCTATGGCGATACCAGCACATCGCACTGGGATTCGTTCAGCACATGCTTGGTGACGCTGCCTATCAGCAGCTCTTCAAGCGCGCTTTCCCCTTGCTTGCCAACCACGATCAGGTCGCATTCCAGTTCTTGTTCCTGCTCGGCAATCCGCCAGGCAGGGTCGCCATGCACCACGATTTGCCGAGCATCTGCCACTCCGGCGGTTTCGCTCAAGGCCGCGAGCTGCTGGACCGCATCCTTGCGGATGACATTGCGGTAGTGTGCAAGGGTGTCATGGTCGATGTGGGCGAAACGCATGCTGCCTTCGAACGGCGCTTCGTAAACATGCAACAGAATGATCTCGGCCTGTGGGGCAATGGCTTTTGCCAGTTCGATGGAGCGCAGTGACGAAGGCGAAAAATCAACTGCAACCAGCAAGGTCCGGTAGGCATCGCGTGGCGCCTGCTTGACCACCAGCAAAGGGCAGGGCATGCGGTTCAGCATCTTCTGCACCGTGGAGCCCAGCAGCAGGCGCCGCGCTACGCTCTGGCCCTTCGCCCCGCATACCAGCAGGTCGCTGCGTTTATCCTGCACCACACGGGTGATCTCCGTGGTCACCGAGCCATGCGCTACCTGCACGCCAGCGGCGATGTCATGGCGCTGGAACAGCATTGCAGCCAGTGCGCGGATTTTTTCGCCAGCGGTATCCAGCACGCGCTTCAGCAGATCATCACCAGGTGCGACCAGCTGCTTCAAGCGCTCGAAGGGGGCCGGGTTGGCAACGTACAGCAGGTCCAGCGATGCCTGCTGCGCCTTGCTCAGGTGCGCAGCGCGCTCTGCCGCGTTGCGGGCGGAGGTGGACATGTCGGTTGCTACCAGTACGTGGTTCAGGTGGCTCATGTGGGACTCCTTATCCAAGGCCGCGCACAGTGATCGATGGCGATGGCCTTGAGCACAATGCGCATGGCGGTTTTCGATTCGTTCCTTGCTGACAGCCATCGTCGCGCGAACCCGGCCCAGCGGCTTGACGTGCGTCAAGGGAGCACTTCGGCTGATAGGCTCGCAGGGCTATTGCGATTGTTTGCATGAGTCAACTTGATGCTTTCCCGTAGCAGTACTAATACTAAGAGACTGCCGGGAGGGGGATGATCATGCAGATGCGCTTTGTTGTGGTTCCCGCTGTGCCGCTCAAGAAAGAGATTTACCCGCGTAGTATTGGCTTTCCCGCAACGTTAGGGGAGGGCTATGACCTTTATGACACACAGGAAAAGCTGCGCCTGACCCTCAACTACCCCACACGTGCCGAGGCGGAATTCGTATGCGCATCCCGCAACAGTTGCCGGGATGCCGACACGGCGGATATCGCCGGGAATGGTTGATGCTGTGGCGGACACCGGCGTAGCCGGTGCCATGCATCACATTGCGTTCTTCGCGGGCACGCCCGCTCCCACAGGGATTGCGCCCGGTTCAGGGCTTGCGGTCATGCGTGCTTGAGCGCTTCCACCAACTGTGCCTTGGTCATGGTGGAGCGCCCTTTGATGTTTTTGCTGCGCGCTTCCTTCATCAGGCTTTGCTTGCTCTGGGTTTCCAGGGAGCTGCCCGATGTGCGGGAATGACCTTGGCGCGACTTCGCCGCCCGTTTGGCCGAGTCCGACCGGGCAGTTTTCTTCTCGCTGGAGGATGTAGCCTTACCCGAGCCACCTTTCTTCTCGCCTCCACCGGACTGTTTGTTCACGGTGGCCCAGGCACGCGCTTCGGCCTGGTCTTTCGGCACGCCTTTGTGCTCGTAGCTTTCCTCGATATGTTCGGCCTTGCGCTTCTGCTTGTCGGTGTATTTGTCCTTGTCGCCGCGTGGCATGGCATTCACTCCCGTCTGGTTTACATGAGCGGTTGAATGCCGCGGCAACGCCAGAGTGCCCGGTAATCGACCAGCGGTGCCAGCAAACCGGTTGCCCTCTCTAAACAGTCATTCAACCGACACATCGAAGCCGTAGGGTTCAGACAGGAACCGCTCCAGGGCTCTGGCCCCTGATGTTGCCGTGATGGCGCCGCCAGACGGCTCTACCGTGCGGCCTGCCATTCATCGGTCACAAAGCTGTAACATTGCTGCTGCAAAGTGTGCCGGCCATCACACGGAGCGCTTTTCGATGATACGCCTGATGAAATCTGCTGCACTCGCCGTTGCCGTTTCTCTTTGCGCCACTTCGGCATCCTTTGCCGCAGAGAACATCCGCCTGACCGGTTCCGGCGCAAGTTTCCCGGCACCGATCTACCTGACCTGGTTCAAGGCCTTCAGCAAGGAAACCGACGGTGTCACCGTTGACTACCAGTCCAAGGGGAGCGGGGCGGGTGTTCAGGACTTTCTGAACAAGACCGTCGACTTTGCCGCCAGCGACTCGGCAATGAAAGCCGAAGAAATCGCCAAGGTCGGCGAAGGCGTGCAGTTGCTGCCAATGACCGCCGGTGAAATCGTCCTGGCTTACAACCTGCCAGGCAACCCCAAAGGGCTGAAGCTGCCACGCGATGTGTACTCCAACATCTTCCTCGGCAAGATCACCCAGTGGAACGACCCGCAGATCGTCGCGGCCAACCCTGAGCTGAAACTGCCAGCTACCCCGATCACCGTGGTCGTGCGTGCCGACTCCAGCGGCACCACTGCGGTATTCACCAAGCACCTGTCGGCCATCAATGCTGACTTCAAGCAAGCGCTGGGTGAAGGCAACACCGTCAACTGGCCGGCCAGCGACAAGTTCATCAAGTCGCCGAAGAACGATGGCGTAACCGCCACCGTCCGCCAGACCCCAGGCGCCATCGGCTACATCGAATACGGCTTTGCCAAGCTGGCCAAGGTCGACTTCGCCCAGCTGCAGAACAAGGCCGGCCAATACGTAGTGCCGAACGCCGAGAGCGGTGCCGAGGCGCTGGCTGCGGTGAAGATGCCGGAGAACCTGGTGGCCTGGCTGCCTGACCCGGACGGTGCCAAGTCCTACCCGATCACCTCCTACACCTGGATGATCTTCCGCAAGGACAACGGTAACCCGGCCAAGGCCAAGGCCATGCGCGAAATGGTCGAATACAGCCTGACCGAAGGCCAGAAGATCGCCGACTCGATGGGCTACATCCCGCTGCCAGCGTCGGTTGTCGACCAGGTACGCAAAGCGTCCGCCAACATCCAGTAACACGCCCAGGCGCTCCCGGTGTGGTCTGGCGGCCATGCCGGGTGTGTTTGCCCTCTGTCCCGGAACTTGCCCATGAACACTCCTTTTGCCATCCCGGCTAACCCCGACTCCGCGTGCCAGCCACCGTCTGCGAAAGACTTCCTGGTTGATCGCACCTTCCGTGCGCTTGCACGCATCGGTGTGGTGCTGGTGCTGGCGCTGGTCTTCGCGCTGGTCTACGAAGTGGGCCGCAAGGCACTGCCAGGCATCGAGAAGCACGGCTTTGACGTGCTGTTCGGCAGTGTCTGGGACGTCAACCAAGGCAAGTACGGTATTCTGCCAGCGATCTGGGGCACGCTCTACAGCGCCCTGATCGCCCTGTTGATCGCCGGTTTCTTCGGCGTCAGCATGGCCATCTTCCTGACCCAGGACTTCCTCCCGGCCCGGCTGGCGGCGGTGTTCCGCACCATCGTCGAGCTGCTCGCTGCCATCCCCAGCGTCGTCTACGGCCTGTGGGGGATCTATGTGGTCATCCCGGCCATTCGCCCGCTGACCACCTGGTTAAACAGCGAGCTGGGCTGGATTCCCTTTTTTGGTACTTCCCTGAGCGGCCCAGGGCTGCTGCCTGCCGCGCTGGTGCTGGCGATCATGATTCTGCCGACCATCGCCGCCGTTTCGCAGGACGCCCTGACCAGCGTGCCGATGAAGACCAAGCAGGCCGCCTACGGCCTGGGCGCCACCCACTGGGAGGCCATTCTCAAGGTAATGGTGCCATCGGCAGCTACCGGTATCTTTGGTTCGCTGGTGCTCGGCCTGGGCCGTGCGCTGGGTGAAACCATGGCGCTGGCCATGCTGGTGGGCAATGCCAACAACATTTCCCTGTCCTTGTTCGCCCCGGCCAACACGCTGGCGGCCTTGCTGGCCCTGAACTTCCCGGAGGCCGGCCCGAACGAGGTCGAGGTGCTGATGTACGCCGCACTGGTGCTGATGTTCATCACCCTGCTGGTGAACGTGCTCGGCTCGATGATCATGCTCTACGCCCAGCGGGGTAACAAATGATGACCAACCTCACCACCCCTGCAAACGCGTTGCCCAGCCTGCAGCGCAAGCTGGAAGGCCGTTCCCTGCGCAGCCTGGTGTTGACCACGCTGGCATGGTTCGCGGCACTGGTTGCCAGCGTGCCGCTGATCTCCGTGCTGTACATGCTGATCACTCGCGGTGGCGCACGCCTCAACCTGGAGGTGTTCACCGAGCTGCCACCCACCGGCTTCGAGATGGGCGGGGGCTTTGGCAACGCCATGGCCGGTACTTTCGTCATGGTCGGCATTGCTGCTGCCATCGCCGTCCCGGTCGGTATCCTGGCCGCGGTGTTCCTGGCCGAACTCGGCCCGGACAGCAAGCTGGCCAACGCCGCGCGCTTTGCCGCCAAGATGCTCACCGGCCTGCCGTCGATCCTGGCTGGCGTATTCGCCTATGCCCTGGTGGTGATGACCACCGGCACCTACTCCGCGCCGGCAGGTGGTGTGGCCCTGGCGGTACTGATGCTGCCCATCGTCGTGCTGACCGCTGAAGAGTCGATGAAGATGGTGCCCAAGATCATGAAGGATGCTGCCTACGGCATGGGCTGCACCCGTGCCCAGGTGATCTGGAAAATCGTCCTGCCCACCGGCCTGCCGGCCATCCTGACCGGCGTCATGCTGGCCGTGGCCCGTGCCGCCGGCGAGACCGCGCCGCTGCTGTTCACCGCGCTGTTCAGCAACTACTGGATCCTGCACGACGGCGACCTGGCAGTCATGAACCCGACGGCCTCGCTGGCCGTACTGATCTACAACTTCTCCGGCATGCCATTCGACAACCAGCTCGAGCTCGCCTGGGCGGCCTCGCTGGTACTGGTGATGATCGTGCTGGTAATCAACATTCTGAGCCGAGTATTCGGCAAGCCCAAGTATTGAGAAAGGGAGCATCCGACCTTGAACGTATCCACTGCGCCAAAAGCCGCTCCCGTGGTCAGCGAAGCCCCCATCGTCATGGACTGCAAGCTGGACAAGATCTTCTACGGCAATTTCATGGCCGTTCGCGACAGCCATGTGCCGATCCGCAAGAACGAGATCACCGGTTTCATCGGGCCGTCTGGCTGCGGCAAGAGTACCGTCCTGCGTAGCCTCAACCGCATGAACGACCTGGTGAAGGGCTTCCGTTTCGAAGGCCATGTGCACTTCCTGGGCCAGGACGTCTACGGCAAGGGCGTCGACCCTGTGGTGGTGCGCCGCTACATCGGCATGGTGTTCCAGCAGCCCAACCCGTTCTCCATGAGCATCTTCGACAACGTCGCCTTCGGCCTGCGCCTGAACCGCTACAAGGGCGACATCGGTGACCGCGTCAAGCACGCGCTGCAGGGCGCCGCGCTGTGGGACGAGGTGAAGGACAAGCTCAAGGTCAGCGGCCTGGCACTGTCCGGTGGCCAGCAACAGCGTCTGTGCATCGCCCGCGCCATCGCCACCGAGCCGGAAGTGCTGCTGCTGGACGAACCCTGCTCGGCACTCGACCCGATTGCCACCCGCCGGGTGGAGGAGCTGATGGTCGAGTTGAAGAAGGACTACACCATCGCCCTGGTGACCCACAACATGCAGCAGGCAATTCGTGTGGCCGACACCACCGCGTTCTTCTCGGTCGATATCTCCAAGGGCACCCGTACCGGTTACCTGGTCGAGATGGGCCCGACCACGCAGATTTTCCAGAACCCGCGTGAGCAGCTGACCGCCGACTACATCAGCGGCAAGTTCAGCTGAGGCCGCACGTGCCAAGGTGGCCGGGTGTTGCAGTCAGGAAGGCTGCAACACCCGGCCGCATTACCTTCCGTCAAGTGTTACCAGGGATTTCCAATGCCAGCGACGCGTCGTATTGATCTGCCAGCGGTAGAGCGCGCACTGCGTGAGGTGCAGGCCCGCTTTGCCGAACTCAGCCAGCATTTCACCGAACCGCGCGATCCGTTTACCGACGAGGTGCTGCTGAATGTGGTTGAAGGCTATGCCCTGATTGACGACTATGTCGCCCGGGGTGTCGACCTTTTCGACCTTCAGCAACTGAACCTGATGCTGGAGATCAACGCCACCGTGCTGTGCGGCAGCGACCCGGCACGCAGGCTGGAGTTTGCCCCGCACCTGGCGGCGACCGAGGCGCACTTTTTCAACAACGTGGAGGGCGGCATCAAGGACCTCTACAACTGGTATTGCTCGTACGGCAGCGATTCGATCTGGAAGCGCGCGGCGGGTGTCTACGTTCGAATTCTGAGCAAGCCGCAGCTGTTCATCGAAGGCAACAACCGCACAGGGTCGCTCATTGTCAGCTACCTGCTGATGCGCGCGGGGTTACCGCCATTCGTGTTGTCGCTGGACAATGCCGAGGGTTACTTCAACCCATCCTCGGTCATACGCAACTCTGCCAAGCATGGTGTCAAGGCTTTGTACGAACTACCCAAGATCAAGAAAAAGTATGCAGCTTTCCTTGAAGCGCACGCGCCTGAGCCCGGCAAGTTCTTCCTGGACGTCACATCCATGCCTGCGCGCGAGAGGTGCCGCTGATGCAAAGCTCTTCTCTGTTCCAACGCGGGCGGCAAGCCATCGAGCGCACGTTCAACCGCCCGCAGATACGCATTTCGTTCGATATCGACGACACGCTCGCCTGCCAGGCCGACCATGCCGCCGCCGAGGACAGCAAGCTGCCGGCGTTCCTCCACCGCTGGTTGGGTGAACCCCTGCGCAGTGGCACGCGCTCGCTGATCCGCGACTTGCGCCGCCAGGGCTGCAGCATCTGGATCTACACCTCGTCGGGGCGCACGCCGTCCTACATACGCCGTTGGCTGATGCTCTACGGTATCCGCGTCGATGGCGTGGTCAACAGTGACCGGCACCAGCATATCCTGGCCGTGAACGGGCTTGAGAATGCGCCTTCCAAGTTGCCGTCGGCCTTCGATATCGACCTGCATGTCGATGATTCCGAGGGCGTGCGGCTGGAAGGCGTGGACCACGGTTTTCGCGTGGTGGTGGTGTGCCCCAAGGATGAGAACTGGGCGCAGAAAGTGATGGATGCGGCGGTCGATGTCCAGGCACAGCTGGCCTGGCAGCAACCGCACCGCTATGAAATGCCGGTACAGCAGCGTTCGCAGGCCCTCGCTTCCTGAGGGCCTCAAGGTACTTTTCTCGTTACGCCTCTTCGCTACTTGTTGCCCCCCAACACCTCCATTCGCGGCTTCCCATTTTCAGCTTCGGCTTGACTCGTGAAATTTTTCATGTAATTTTTCATGAAAAATAACTCTAAAAATTTCACGGCAGTCTCAAACGATGAAGATGCACGAAGAGGTTGAAGCCCTCGCGATCCTTATTCACGACCTGCGCAAATTCAAGAACCTGACCCTGGGCGAACTGGCCGAGCGCATCAACCGCTCGGTCGGCTTTCTGTCCCAGGTCGAGCGCGGTGTTTCGCGCCCTACCGTGGCCGATCTCACCGCCATCAGTGAAGCGCTCGGCGTATCCACCGCGTACTTCTACAACCTGAGCAAGCCCCGCAGCGTCAGCTGGGTCACGCGCCCCCACGAGCGGCGCACGCTGTACCTCGAGTCGGGCATCACCGATGTGCTGGCTTCGCCCACCATCGGCGGCGCGTTCTCCATGCTCGACAGCCATCTCGAGCCAGGCGCCAGCAGTGGCGAGCTGTACCTGACCGACCGATCCGAGCAGGGCTGTTTCGTGCTCGAAGGCGAACTCACGGTCTGGCTGGACCACGGCGACGCCGTGACCCTGCAGGCCAACGACTGCTTCCAGCTGCACCCCCACGCGCAGTTCCGTTACGCCAACCTGACGGAAAAAACCACCCGCGTGCTCTGGGTCTTCAACTGAATTCGTTCACCTCACAAGGACAAGAAGATGAGTGTCGTCTTTCCGGATC
The DNA here is from genome assembly GCF_023093815.1 of Pseudomonas sp. PNPG3. Classification (NCBI taxonomy): domain Bacteria; kingdom Pseudomonadati; phylum Pseudomonadota; class Gammaproteobacteria; order Pseudomonadales; family Pseudomonadaceae; genus Pseudomonas; species Pseudomonas sp. PNPG3. The sequence goes on along the minus strand of NZ_JALLKV010000001.1, from coordinate 422,989 downwards.
TGCTGACTGAAGTGCGCTCGTTCCGAGCGAAACACCCAGAAATACGTTATGTCGACCTGATTGCGCTGGATATCCCCGGGCACTTCTACGGCAAGCGCTACCCCATGGACATGCTGGAAAAAGTCGCAGCCGGCACGCCGCTGAAGTTGCCGCAGAACTGCGTGTTGCTGGGCACCCAGGGGGGGCTCTACCCGATCGGTGACTACTGCTTCGCCGACGGCGACCCGGATGCCGCCCGCCGCCTGGTGCCGGGTACCCTCAGGCCGGTGCGCTGGGAAAAGGAACCGATCGCGCAGATGCTCATCACCTCCGACGGCACCGCCAAGCCCATCGAGTTCGAGCCCCGTGAAGTGCTGGCCCGGGTGATCCAGCGCCTGGCCAGGCGCGGCATTCGCCCGGTGGTGGCCTTCGAGCTGGAGTTCTACCTGTTCGACCGCAAGCTCGATAACGGCCTGCCACAGTACCCACGCGACAAGGCGACCGACGACCACGACGACCAGCCGAACATGCACATCGAGCGGCTGTCGCGCTTTGCACCGGTGCTGCACGAGATGGTCGATGGCGCCAACGAGCAGGGCGTGCCGGCGAACGTGATCACCGCGGAGCTGGGCCCCGGCCAGTTCGAGATCAACTTCTCGCACAGCGACGATGCCATGAGCGCGGCTGACTGGTCGGCGCTGTTCTGCCGCAGTACCCGCGGTATCGCGATGAAGCACGGCTACCGCGCCAGCTTCATGAGCAAGCCGTACCTCGATGCGCCGGGCAGCGGCATGCATGTGCACGTCAGCATGTACGACAACGCCGGCAACAACATCCTCGCCGGCGATGACCAGCGCAAGCTGCGCCATGCGGTGGCAGGGTGCCTGGAGTTGCTGCCCCACTGCATGCCGATCTTCGCCCCGAACCACAATGCCTACCGCCGTTACGGCGCCATGGTCAACGCGGCGAGCAAGGCCAGCTGGGGTTTCGAAGATCGCGATGCGTGTATTCGCATCCCCGAGTCCGACCCCCGCAACCTGCGCATCGAACACCGCCTCGCCGGTGCCGATGCCAACCCGTACCTGGTGCTGGCGGCCATCCTGACCGGGATGGAGCATGGCCTGGAGCGTGGCGTCGAGCCCATTGCCCCGCTGAACGACAACCGCCAGAGCGGCATCGAGTTCCCCAAGGATGCCTTCAGTGCCCTGGCGGCCATGCGTCACCACCCGGAGGTGAACGAGGGCCTGGGCAGTGAATTCGTGATGGTCTACTGCGAAAACAAATACCAGGAGCAACTGGACTTCATGCGCCACATCGATGCCCGCGAATACCGCTGGTTCCTGTAGCTGCCGGGGTCGGGGCAGCGCCGCTGCACCCTGCCTTTCTACCGTTTCAATACAACGCGCAATATGGATTTGCCGGAGGAAGATATGCCACGTGTGCCCGTTATCGGCATTACCGCATGCACCAGCATGATCGAGCTGCATGCAACCCAGACCATCAGCGAGAAGTACGCGCGCGCGGCGGCCAAGGCAGCGTGTGGGCTGCCCATCGTGATACCCAGCCTCGCAGACCTGATGGACAGCGCCGATATTCTCGACGTGGTGGATGGGCTGATCTTCACCGGTTCGCCGTCCAACATCGAACCGTTCCACTACAACGGACCGGCCAGTGCAGCGGGCACCCATCACGATCCGCTGCGTGATGCCACCACACTGCCACTGATGCGTGCGGCCATCGCCGCCGGAGTGCCGGTGCTGGGCATCTGCCGTGGTTTCCAGGAAATGAACGTGGCGCTGGGTGGCACCTTGCACCAGAAAGTGCATGAGACCGGCATGTTCATGGACCACCGCGAAAGCAAGGGTGAGCCCATCGAAAAGCAATACGGCCCGCGTCACGCCCTGCATATAGAGCCCGGCGGCATGCTCGACCGCATGGGTTTGCCAGCGGTCATCGATGTCAATTCCATCCACGGCCAGGGCATCGATGTACTGGCCCCCGGGCTGAGGGTGGAGGCGCTGGCACCCGATGGCCTGGTGGAAGCTGTTTCGGTCGAGAACAGCAAAGGCTTTGCCCTGGCCGTGCAATGGCACCCCGAGTACCAGGTCATGGACAACCCGCATTACCTGACCATCTTCCAGTCCTTTGGCAAGGCCTGCCGGCATCGCTCGGTACTGCGCCAGATGCTGTTGAAGACCGCCTGACAGCGATCTTTCCCAATTACAAAAAAAGTACCTGCGCAGCACGGCTGCGCAACTTGATGGAGTGAAGTCAATGAGTGAGCAGAATTCGCAGACCCTTGCCTGGCAAGCCATGAGCCGCGACCACCACCTGGCCCCGTTCAGCGATGTTCGGCAGCTGGCCGAGAAAGGCCCGCGCATCATCACCTCGGCCAAAGGTGTGTACCTCTGGGACAGCGAGGGCCACAAGATTCTCGATGGCATGGCGGGCCTGTGGTGTGTGGCGGTGGGCTATGGGCGCGATGAGCTGGCCGACGTCGCCAGCCAGCAGATGAAGCAGCTGCCGTACTACAACCTGTTCTTCCAGACCGCGCACCCGCCCGCGCTGGAACTGGCCAAGGCGATCGCCGATGTGGCCCCGCAAGGCATGACTCACGTGTTCTTCACCGGCTCTGGCTCCGAAGGCAACGACACCGTGCTGCGAATGGTCCGCCATTACTGGGCGCTCAAGGGCCAGAAGAACAAGAAGGTCATCATCGGCCGAATCAACGGTTACCACGGCTCCACCGTGGCCGGCGCGGGCCTGGGCGGCATGAGCGGCATGCACCAGCAGGGCGGGCTGATCCCGGATATCGTGCATATCCCGCAGCCATACTGGTATGGCGAAGGCGGCGACATGACCGAGGCCGACTTCGGCGTGTGGGCGGCCGAACAGCTGGAGAAAAAGATCCTCGAAGTTGGCGTGGACAACGTTGCCGCCTTCATCGCCGAACCGATCCAGGGCGCTGGCGGGGTGATCATTCCACCGCAGACCTACTGGCCGAAGGTGAAGGAGATCCTGGCCAGGTACGACATCCTCTTCGTCGCTGACGAAGTGATCTGCGGCTTCGGCCGTACAGGCGAGTGGTTCGGTAGCGACTACTACGACCTCAAGCCCGACCTGATGACCATCGCCAAGGGCCTTACCTCCGGCTATATCCCCATGGGCGGCGTGATCGTGCGAGATGAAGTGGCCAAAGTCATCAGCGAAGGCGGCGACTTCAACCACGGCTTCACCTATTCCGGCCACCCGGTGGCGGCTGCGGTCGGCCTTGAGAACCTGCGGATCCTGCGTGACGAAAAGATCATCGAGCAGGTGCACGACAAGACCGCGCCTTACCTGCAACGACGCCTGCGCGAGCTGGCGGACCACCCGCTGGTAGGCGAGGTACGCGGCCTGGGCATGCTCGGTGCGATCGAGCTGGTGAAGGACAAGGCCACCCGCGCGCGCTATGAAGGCAAAGGTGTCGGCATGATCTGTCGCCAGCACTGCTTCGACAACGGCCTGATCATGCGTGCCGTGGGCGACACCATGATCATCGCGCCGCCGCTGGTTATCAGCATCGAGGAGATCGACGAACTGGTGGAAAAAGCCCGCAAGTGTCTGGACCTGACGTACGAGGCTGTTCGCTGAGCGTCTGGGTCTGATACCTGTAGGAGCGGGTTTACCCGCGAAGCAGGCGCCGCGGTGGATGGCACGGACTTCGTCCGTGTTCGCGGGTAAACCCGCTCCCACAGGGATCGCACAAACTTCTGGAGTCTGGGCTAGACAGTCGCAGGCATATCGTCGCCGGCATCTTGCAATGCCGCGAAGCATCTTGCTTTGTGAAATGAATCATGTACTTTTCAGGGCATCAATTTTCCCATCCGTAGTCGCGATTCAACCATGAAAGTGCACGAAGAGATCGAAGGCCTGGCCGTACTGATTCGCGACCTGCGCAAGTTCAAGGGCCTGACACTGGGCGAACTGGCGCAGCGCATCGGCCGTTCGGTGGGCTTTCTGTCCCAGGTCGAACGGGGCGTATCCCGCCCAACCGTGGCCGACCTCACGGCTATCAGCGAAGAGCTCGGCGTCTCCACGGCCTATTTCTACAAGCTGGACCAGCCCCGCGAGCTCGACTGGGTCACCCGCCCTCACGAGCGTCGTACCCTTCACCTGGCCGGTGGCATCACCGATGTGCTGGCATCCCCCACGATAACGGGCGCGTTCTCCATGCTCGACAGCCACCTGGAGCCGGGGGCCAGCAGTGGCGAGGAGTACCTGGATGACAGCTCGGAGCAGGGCTGCTTCGTGCTCGAAGGCGAACTGACCGTCTGGCTGGATGGCGGCGAGCCGGTAACGCTGCGCGCCAATGACAGTTTTCAGCTGCAACCCCACGCGAGCTTTCGTTACGCCAACCTGACAGACAAGCTCACCCGCGTGCTCTGGGTATTCAGCTGAGAGGGGAATCCAGGCTGGCTCTGGAGTCACCAGGCAATCGGTGTCCCGTCCCACGCCCAGAATGTACCGCTCTGTTCCGGGCCGTGTCGGCTCACCAGCGCTAGGATGCATGTCGCTGCAAACGCCGGCGAGAACAGTTTTCCTGGCGCCACATTGCCCTGAAAGGGTTGGGAAAGGCGGGTGTCGGTGGTCCCGGGATGCAGCAACAGTACCGTGGAAGCAGGGTTCAGTCGCTTGAGCTCGATGCTCGCGGTACGCATAAGCTGGTTGAGCGCGGCCTTGCTGGCGCGATAGCTGTACCACCCGCCAAGATGATTGTCGCTGATCGACCCGACCCGCGCCGACAGCGCCACATAGGTCATCGGTTGCTGTCGCAACAAGGGCAGCAAGTGCCTGAGCAGCAGGACAGGGGCGAAACAGTTGGTCGTGAAGCTGGCCAGCAGCCCCGCCATATCTACCTGTGTCAGCGCTTTTTCGGCCCGCGCGGGCGGCGCTTGCAGCACCCCAAGCGTGCAAAATACAAGGTTCAAGTGGTTGCAGCAGGCTCCCACCCGCGCCGCCAGTGTTTGCAGTGCCACTTCGGAACACGCGTCGCAGTCGATGCGAACCAACTGTCGTGGGTGCTCGGCGAACAAAGCATCCAGCGCAGGGCTGCTGGTGGCATGTCGCGAGACGGCAAACACCCGTCCGATGTCGTCGCGCGCCAGCAGCTGGGTGCACAGTGCAAGGCCGATCCCCTGGCTGGCTCCGCAGACCAGTACGTTGGCGGGGGTATGAAGGTTATTGATAAGGCTCACTGAACTGCCTCCTTTGCCGGCGCCGACGCTGGTATGCCACTGTCACTGGCTCTGCCGAAACAAGGCCCTGAGACCCGCAAGTAAAAGTTGTACAACCTCATAAAAAACTGTACATAGTTTCTAATATTGTATAGGTATTTCACGTGCTCGAGGTCAGTATGGGGCACACAACTCGTTGGGCCTGGCTTTGCCTGCTATTGACTGCCCTGTCGGAGGCGGCGGACTGGCGAGCGGAGCTGCCGGCAGCGCAACGGCTGGGCGTCGGTGAGTTCAGCTGGTTTGGCTTGCGCCTTTACACCGCACAGCTCTGGGCGGCAGGTCCGGTCCAGGACTGGAGCCGGCCTTTTGCCCTTGAGCTGGCCTATCACCGAAGCCTGTCCAGGGACACGCTGGTACAGGCCAGCCTCGAGGAAATGTACCGGCTGGCACCTGAAAACGTGACGCCGCAGCGGCGCGCGGCGTGGTCCCAAGCCATGCAGCAGGCGTTTGTGGATGTACAGCCAGGCATGCGCATCACCGGCTTGTACATGCCGGGGCAGGGCTGCCGCTTCTACGTCGATGGCAAACTCAGCCGGGCGGTCGCCGACCCCGTTTTTGCACGGGCGTTCTTCGCCATCTGGCTCGATCCGCGGGCCAGGGATCAACAACTGCGTCAGCGTCTGCTGGGGGGCATGCCATGAATCTGCATAACGGTAACGCTGACCAGCCAGGGGTAGCCTGAAGATGCGCCTGGGTCTGGTACTGGGTGACCAGCTGTCCTTCGACCTGGCAAGCCTCAACGCCCTCGATCCTGCCCGCGATGCTGTGCTGATGGCGGAAGTGGAAGGGGAGGCCAGGTACGTGCCGCATCATCCGCTGAAGATCGTCCTGATCTTCAGCGCCATGCGGCACTTCGCACTGGCACTGCGCGAGCGCGGTTGGCAGGTGCATTATGTGCAACTCGATGATGACGGCAACAGCGGAACCATCGTTGGCGAGTTGCGGCGCTGGCAGCAGGCCCTGGGAGCCACGCATATTCACCTGACCGAGTGCGGAGAGTGGCGCCTGGAGCAGGCGTTGCGCGATGCCGCACTGCCGCTTGTGTGGCATCGCGACACGCGATTTCTATGCTCTCGCGAAGCTTTCGCGCGCTGGGCCCGGGAGCGCGGCCAACTGCGCATGGAACACTTCTACCGTGGCATGCGCAAACGCACCGGCCTGCTGCTGGAGCCTGACGGCAGCCCGGCAGGTGGAACCTGGAATCTCGATGGCGACAACCGCAAGGCCTTGCCTCGCCAGCTACGTGGCCCCTTCGCCGCACATTTCGCACAGGACGACATCACAGCTGCAGTCATAGCCCTGGTACGGCAACGCTTCAGCGACCACTACGGAGCCATCGACGGTTTCGACTACCCGGTGACCCATGCCGAGGCACAGCAGCTCTGGCAACACTTTCTGGATTTCGGCCTGGCGGCTTTCGGTGACTACCAGGATGCGATGGCCGAGGGCGAGCCGTACCTGTTCCATGCGCGCATCAGTGCAGCACTCAACATCGGGCTTCTTGATGTGCGTTTTCTATGCGACGGGGTCGACAAGGCCTGGCGCGAGGGGCGAGTGCCGCTCAATGCAGCAGAGGGCTTCATCCGCCAGCTGATCGGCTGGCGTGAGTATGTACGCGGCATCTATTGGCTGCGCATGCCGGAGTATGCCGCGCTCAATTACCTGGGTAACGAGCGAGCGTTGCCGGAATTCTACTGGACCGGTCGCACCCGCATGCGCTGCATGGAGCAGGCCATCGGGCAAACCCTTCGCTTGGGTTACGCTCACCATATCCAGCGCCTGATGGTCACCGGCAACTTCGCCTTGTTGGCCGGTATCGCGCCCACCGCAATCTGTGAGTGGTACCTGGCTGTCTACATGGATGCCTTCGACTGGGTCGAACTGCCCAACACGCTTGGTATGGTGATGTACGCCGACGGCGGCTACCTGGGCTCCAAGCCTTACTGCGCCAGCGGTCGCTACATCCAGCGCATGTCCGATCATTGCAAGGCCTGCAGTTACAGGGTTGACCAGGTGGCCGAGGAAGGTGCCTGCCCGTTCAATGCCCTGTACTGGCATTTTCTCATCCGTCATCGCCACCTGCTTTCGGCCAACCCGCGTCTGGCGCTGGTCTATCGAAACCTCGATGGCATGTCGGCTGACCGTCGCGATGCCATCTGGCAGCGTGGCCAGTCACTTTTGGCGCGACTCGATGCGGCGCAACCGATATGAAAAAGGGTCTTTTGCCCAGCAAGGTCTGCGTGGTGTGTGGGCGGCCGTTCAGCTGGCGCAAGCGCTGGTCACGTTGCTGGGAGCAGGTGCGCTACTGCTCCGAACGATGCCGCAAGTCAGCACCGCACCGCAAGGCGCACGAGCAGGGGGAGGGTAACGGCCCATATCGGCATCAGTAGCAGGCCGGTTACCAGTGGGCCCATGGGCAAGTCGACATTTGCCAGCCCCGCTCCGCCTACATAGGCCAGCGGGCCGCCAACTGCACCCAGCAGTGCACCGAGCTGCCAGTGCCTGTCGGCCCATGCCAGGCTATGGCGCATGCCGCTGGCCAGTACCAGCCACAGCAGCACAAGCCACAGCGGCAATGGCCAGGTGTCGAAGCTGAACACGCCCAGCGCGCCCAGCACGCTATCCAGCACACACCCGACCGGCGTTACCAGCAACAGCGCCTTGACCTCTGCGTGGACGGCCGGGCACAGGCTCAGATGCACGGCCAGGCCAGCAATCACCAGCATCGACAGGAAGGGCTTTTCGGCCCCCAGTACGCATAGCCACCAGCCAGCCTGTAGCCACAAGGCATTGGCGAGCAGCCAGCCACGGCTCATCAGGCACTGCCAGGCAAGGGCGCGCGCCGTGCCTGGGGCGCTGCCCAGAGCAGATGCGCGACACCGATGGTGCGCTCCTCGAAACCGCCTTGGCAGTAACACAGGTAGAACTCCCACAGGCGCTGGAACATGTCGTCGTAGCCCAGGTCCGTCAGCGCTGCGCGTGCCTGGCGCAGGTTTTCTCGCCAATGCCGCAATGTGTGGGCATAGTCCTGGCCGAAATCTTCCATGTGCAAGAGGTTGAGTGCGGTGTGCCGGCTGGCAGTTTCCAGCATCACGCTCAATGAAGGCAGTGCGCCACCGGGGAAGATGTAGCGCTGGATGAAATCGACCGACCGCCGCGCCTGCTCATAGCGCTGGTCGCGTATGGTGATCGCTTGCAACAGCATCAGGCCGTCGGCCTTGAGTAGCGAGGCGCACTGGCGGAAATACACCGGCAGGTAACGGTGGCCGACAGCCTCGATCATCTCGATCGAGACCAGTTTGTCGAAGGTGCCTTGAAGATCGCGGTAGTCTTCGCGAAGCACTTTCACCCGCTGCTCCAGCCCCAGGGCCTGAACGCGTTGCAGGGTATGGCTGTACTGCGCCTCGGAAAGCGTGGTGGTGGTGACCTTGCAGCCATATCGGGTGGCGGCGTGGATCGCCAGGCTGCCCCACCCGCAGCCGATCTCCAGCAGGTGGTCGGCAGGGCTCAGCTCCAGCTTCTGGCAGATGCGCTCCAGCTTGTGCAGCTGTGCTTGCTCCAGTGTCTGCCCCGGGTGTTCGAACTGAGCTGCCGAATACATCATGGTGGGGTCGAGCAGCCGCTCGAACAGGGCATTGCCCAGATCGTAGTGCGCCAGAATATTGCGGCGGGCACCACGCCTGTTGTTGCGGTTGAGTTTGTGCTGCAACCGCAGGGCAGGGCGGCCGAAGCGGGCCAGGCCCCCCTCGAGGGCGTCAAGTACCTCAAGGTTTGCGACGAACAGACGAGTCACCAGCGCCAGGTCGGGACTGCGCCAATAGCCGTGAATGTAGGCTTCGCCAGCACCGATCGAGCCATTGCCGGCTATCAGGCCCCAGGTGATGTCATCAAGGATCTCCACCTCGGCCTGCAACGGGCTGTGGGCGTCACCGAAACTCCACTGCTGCCCGTGGCTGAGCAGGCGCAGGTGGCCATGGCGCAGCCTGCCCAGCCGGGCGAGCACGGCATTTCGTGCCAGCCCGCCGAACAATGGCCCGAGGCCTGCGAACTTGCTAACGCTCAGGGTGGGGTTCGACATCATCAGGGTCCTCGCAGGAATGGCCGAGCGCCAGGTCACGCTGGCTGGCCGTGTGGTCATGGACGGGTGTGCGTTTGAACAGCAGGCGCAATGCCTGCCAGTAAATGGCCGAGACGGTGCGCAGGCTCATCCATGGGAAGGCCAGTACGTATCGGTGCACAGCGGCTCTATCCAGCGCCTGGCGTTGCAAGGCCAGGTCGGCCTCGAACACCTTGCTATCGCCTTGCCAGTTCTCCATGTGGATGCGCACATGTTCAGCGTCCAGGGCGAAGCGCAAGCGATAGTCCATGTGCAGTGGCATGAACGGCGACACATGGAAGGCCTTGGCGACGGTGAAGGGTCCGGCAAGGTTTCCGCGCACCGGCAGCACGTAATGGAAGCGTTCACGCCATGGTGTGTTTCGCACCTCCAGCAGGATTGCCGTCAGCCGTCCGTCGCGGTCATGGCAGAAATAGAAACTGACCGGGTTGAACGACAGCCCCCAGCAACGCAATTGCGTGAGCAGGTGCACCGGCCCCTCAGGCATTTCTCCCGTCGCGCTGCGCACCAGCAAACGTGCGGCCTGGGCCAGGGTCTCGCCCCGGCGGGTCTGGGCTGGCAGGTAATCTGCCTGGTTCCAGCTCAGCGGCGCCAGGCGCCAGCGCCACAGCCAGCGTGACAGGCCTGTCAGCAAGGCTTGCTCGTCCAGGTCCAGGTAGAACATGCCGATCCTGTAGCGGAAGGCGTGGGGGCGCGGCGCCAGGCGCCGGTGGCTGACCCAGCCCACGCAAAGGCTGCTGTTCACAGGTGCTCTCCGAAATGCGCGGCCACCTTCAACGCACTGACTACGCCATCCTCGTGAAAGCCGTTGCCCCAGTAGGCGCCGCAGAAGTAACTGTGGCGCTGGCCCTGCAGCTGCGCCTGGCGCGCCTGCGCGGCGCACGCCGCAAGGCTGTATTGCGGATGGTCGTACTGGAAGCGGGCAATGATCTGCGCCGGATCCACCAGCGCGGTCTGGTTGAGGCTCACGCAGAAGGTCGTCGGTGCCTGGATACCTTGCAGAATGTTCATGTTGTAGGTCAGCGCGGCAGGCGCCTGCTGCGGCCCGCCGAGACGGTAGTTCCAGCTGGCCCAGGCGCGCTTGCGGCGGGGTAGCAGACGGGTATCGGTGTGCAGCACCACATCGTTGCTGGCATAACCGATGGCGCCGAGCACTTCCCGTTCCTGCACGCTCGGCGCTTCGAGCAAAGCCAGGGCCTGGTCGCTGTGGCAGGCGAACACCACATTGTCGAAACGCTCGGTACCGGCAGCGCTCGTCAGGGTGACGCCACCTTCGTCGCGGCTGACCCGGAAAACCTTGCAGTCGAGGCGGATGCGCCCGGCAAACGGCCGGCACAGCGGACTGACATAGCTGCGCGAACCCCCTTCGATCACGCGCCACTGTGGACGTTGGTTGACCGACAACAAGCCGTGGTTGCGACAAAACCGCACAAAGAACGCAAGTGGGAAGCCGAGCATGTCCGCGCGGGACATCGACCAGATCGCCGACCCCATCGGTACGATGTAATGGTCGATGAAGCGCTGTCCATAGCGCTGAGCCCGGAGGTAGGCGCCCAGGGTCGCGTTGGCATCGATACGCTGGTTATCCAGGTCGGCGAGTGCCTGACGATTGAAACGCAGAATATCCCGTAGCATCCCCCAGAACCCCGGGGACACCAGGTTGCGGCGTTGGGCGAACAGGGTATTCAGGTCGTGCCCGTTGTATTCCAGGCCAGTGACCGGATCATGCACCGAGAAACTCATTTCGGTCGGCCGTGAGGCGACCTTCAGGTGGTCGAGCAAGCGGATGAAGTGCGGGTAGGTCCAGTCATTGAAGACGATGAAGCCGGTATCTATTGCATGGCGTTCACCCTGCCAGATCACATCGAGGGTATGCGTGTGGCCCCCGATCCATTTCTCGGCTTCGAAAACCGTCACCTCATGCTTGCGTGACAGCAGATGAGCGCAGGACAGCCCTGCAATGCCGCTGCCGATGATTGCTATACGCATGGATCATCATTCCTGTTCATGACGGGCAAGGCGTTGCCCAAGCCCCAGGCGCAGGCGCGCGGGCAGTGCGCCAAGCAGGCGCAATACCAGGATGAAAAGCCGGGGGAAGTTGATTTCCAGCGGGCGCTCGGGAAGGCGTTTGGCAATATGGCTGGCTGCGCGCTGCGCCGACCACAGCTGCGGCATGGGGAAATCGTTGCGACGGGTCAATGGCGTGTCGACAAAGCCCGGGTTGACGAGGGTGACGGCGATGCCTTCGCGGGCCAGGTCGATGCGCTGCGATTCCACCAGATAACGCACGGCTGCCTTGGACGCGCCATAGGCGCCGGCACGGGGCAAGGCCAGCCAGGTCACCGAACTGCCCATGACCACCAGATGAGGGCGTTGACCGGCGCGAAGCAAGGGCAGGGCCGCTGCCAGGCAGTAGCTGACAGCAAGGAAATTGGTACGGACCACACGCTCGACCAAGGCAGGGTCGAAATGGTCCGGCTCCAGGTACTCGCAGGTGCCTGCATTGAGGATCACCCTGTCCAGCGCTCCCCAGGCCTGCTCGATACGGGTTGCGATCCCGGCGACCTGTACGGGGTCGTCCAGGTCGCCAATGGCCAGCAGCACCTGCCCGGGAAAACGTTCAGCCAACGGGGCCAGACGATCTGCATGCCGTGCGCCCAAGGCGACCTGGTGGCCTTGCTCCAGCAGGCATTGTGCAAGTGCGGCACCGATACCGCTGCTTGCGCCTGTCAGCCAGCAGCGGCTCATGCCATCCGGCCTTTGAGCCATCGAATCGCACCGCCCATGACCGGAACATGTTCGTAGAGCAGGGCTGCTGCGTCGAAATAGTCCTGGTGAAAATGGACCCGGTCATGCCATTGCAGGTAACTGCATCCCTGCAAGCTGATCTGCTGACCGCGGGCCAGGCGTGGGTGGCGAAACTGCAGGGTCCAGCGCAGGTAACCTTGCCCGGGCATCACTTCGTCGATGCTGGAAAAGGCATAGCGAATGTCATGAGCGTTGGCGTACAACTGCGCGAAATAGGTTCGCAGAGCCCGCAGCCCCTGGATCTGATGCAACGGATCGCGAAAGGTGACATCGTCGCTGTACAGCTTTTCAAGGGGGCCGAGGTTGCCCCCGTCGAGTCTGCTGAAGTGCTCGGCGAATTGCTGCAGATACGCTGACATGCTGGACTCCAGGAAATCCTGTACAGAAATGGCTTGTTGTACAGGTATATCTGAAGTCTAAGCGTAAATCTATACAAGTCAACGATCTTGTATAGGTTTTGTTCAGCGCTCCGCCTGGCCCAGTTGTCGGCGCAATTCAGCCACCTCGGCCTCCAGCTCGCGTAGTTTCTCCTCAGCGAAAATCTGCGCTGTGACATCGCGCTGGATGCCGATGTAGTACGTCAACTGGTCCGCCTCGTTGTACACCGGCGTGACGGACAACTCGTTCCAGAACAAGCTTCCGTCCTTGCGGTAATTGCGCAGCACCTGGCAGCACGGCAGGCCTCCACGGATCGCCTCGCGGATGTTGGCAAGGCCGGCCTGGTCATGATCGTCGCCCTGCAGAAAACGGCAGTCCTGATACAGGATGTCCTCGGCGCGATAGCCGGTCAGGCGCTCGAAGGCGGGGTTGGCGTAGATAAGGATGCTGTCGTCGCCCTCCTGCTCTGCGACGACGATGCCATCGTTGGAATGCTCGACCATCAGTTGCATGAGTTTCGCGTTGATCATGGGGCCCACCTACAGGCATTTAGGATGCGAAGTGCGTAGCCTGGCCTGCGTGGAGAAGGCCTCGGCGCCGTTTGTTGCATGATGACCCAAGGAGGCTCGCCGCAGAAGGTGCATATGGGTTTAGAATGTGCCACCCCCCAGATAAACCCTCATCATGACTGACGCCACCCCAGCCGATTTGCTACCCATGCGCGATGTGGTCAGCCTGACCGGCATCAATCCGGTGACCTTGCGGGCATGGGAGCGGCGCCATGGGTTGATAAGCCCGCAGCGCACCGAGGGCGGCCATCGCCTTTATAGCGCTCGCGATGTCCAGCGCATACGCGACATCTTGCGCTGGACCGGCAATGGGGTGCCCATCAGCAAGGTAGGCGGCATGCTCGCAGGCCAGCCGGATGCGCCGGTGCAGCAGCACTCGGCGTTCGACGACTGGCGCGCTGCCGTGGAGCGTGCAACCAAGGCATTCGATACACAAGCGCTGGAAAGCATCCATGGGCAGTTGTTCACCGTCCTGCCCAAGGCCACCGTGCTGCGTGATGTGCTGATGCCAGTCTGGCATGGCCTGGCCTCAGGCATTGCGCCGGGCCAGCGTAGCCAATGGCTGTTTCTGGACATGTTCCTGCGCGCCCGCCTGCTGATGCGCCTGCAGATGAACCAGGCCGATGCACCGCGCGTGCTGCTGGCAGGCACCGAGGGGCAAGCCGAACTGCAGGTGTTGTGCACCGGGCTGCTGTTGAGCAGCGAGCAGCAACGCATCGAAGTGCTCGGTTGCGGGCAGCCGCTGGAAGAAATACCCATGCTGTGTGCAGCAATGCAGCCCGCGGCAGTGGTGATCAAGGTCCAGGTGCCGGTGGACCCTGCCTTGGCCAGGCGGCTGCGTTCGCTGCAAATGGCAATCGTTTGTCCGCTGGCCTTGATTGGCGAGGGATTGGCCGATTTACAACCAGCCTGGCAAGGCCTCCCGCTGTGTCTGCTGGACGAGCAGCGCGCTGACGTCGCACCCATGCTGAACGCCTTGCTCAGTGGTGCCCTGGACCTTTGACAGGGGCCCGCCGTAGTCTGCCGTACTGATCCTCGCCTGCTCCTGTGGGTTACGCCAGAAGTCTTGCCTCTGGGCGTAACCCGGTCCTGGGCCGGAATCATCACGCCGCGCGCGCAGGCCCAAAGCATCTGGCAGCCCCCTCCAAGGCAGCGTTTCTGGCTGTTTGCCAGCTTCTGATAATCGCCTCCGACATCCCGTCCCCGTTTCGGAGCGCGCCATGTACAACAATAAGAATCTGTCCCCACGTTTGCTGGCGGCTGTTACCGTCAGCCTGTCGACCCTTTGCCTGAGCAGCCTGGCCCAGGCCGAGATCATGCTGTACGACAAGGACCAGACGACGTTTTCCACCGACGGCTATATCAACGCCTTCTACGTCAACAGCGATGTCGATCGGCAGGGCGAGCAGTTCGATCGCCGCCAGTCACGGGTGAAGATGGGCTTTCTGCCCAACTACCTGGGCTTCAACATGGGCAAGCAGGTGGATGACCTGAAGCTCGGCGCGCGAGCCTCGTTCTGGGTGACCATCAACGACAGCGAAACCAACGGTACCGACACCGCCATCGACGTGCGCCAGTTCTACGGCACCGTGGCCAACCCCGAGTGGGGTGAGGTGCTGATCGGCAAGGACTTCGGGCTGTTCGCCCGTTCCAATATCCTGCTCGACGAACTGCTGGCCGGTTATGGCCAGGTCAGTGACACCCTGGGGCTGGTTGACGGCGGCGGGGTCTCGTTCGGCAACATCGGTAGCGGCTACCCGTACCCGTTCCCCACCTCGCAGATCACCTATCGCACCCCAGTGATGGACGGCCTGCGGGTGGCGGTGGGCATCATGGACCCGGTGGACACCAACGACAGCAGCCCGACCGGCAAGGCCTACCAGGAAAACCCGCGTACCGAAAGCGAGATCACCTACCAGTTCGACCTGGGTGGGGCGCAGATCTACAGCTGGCTCAACGGCAGCTACCAGACCTCCGACAACACCGACCCGGCGGTGCAGTCGGTCACCTCCAAAGGTGTCGGCTACGGTGTGCAGGCGAAGATGGGGGGGCTGTCGCTGACCGGCTCGGGGTTCCAGGCCAAGGGCATCAACCCGTTCTTCACCAACAACGCTGGCGAACCGACCTTGCGCAATGTCGACAGCGACGGCTACCTGCTGCAGGGCTCCTACAAGGTCGGCAAGAACCGGGTGGCGCTGTCGTATGGCAAGACCAAGGACGATGGCAACGGTGCGGTGGGCAGTGGTGCGGATTATGAAACCCGTGGCGTGGCGCTGTTCCATGACGTCAACGACAACCTCAAGCTGGTTGCCGAGTACAACCAGTTTTCCATCGACGGCCATGAAACCAGTGACCAGAACGAAGACACCGATACCTTTGCGGTGGGGGCGGTGTTGACCTGGTAAGCCCTCGGCCTCGACTCAAGACTGCTGGGGCTGCTGTGCAGCCCTTTCGCGACGCAAGGCCGCTCCCACATCGACCGCGCAAGCCCATGTGGGAGCGGCCTTGCGTCGCGAAAGGGCCGCGCAGCGGCCCCGGCAATCTTCAGGAAAAGCTATTACAACCATGGAACCGCCCACCCGCTACCCAAGTAGCATTCGTCCTCGATGATCGCCTTCGTACACTCATCACTCAGCCACCCCGCGCCGGAGACCACGATGCAGCAGGCTCACAACGACGGTGTGGTCAGCGCCATGTCCCAGGCAACCGATGCCCGGCAGGCAGCCCAGGAGCTGGCGGCGCAGTTGCTGCACCCGCACCTGGGCTTCGTGCTGTTCTTCTGCTCCGCCGAATACGACCTGCAGGCCCTGGGCGAAGCCCTGGAGCAGGGCTTTGGCGGCATCCGCCTGGTCGGTTGCACCAGCGCCGGGGAAATCACCCCGCAGGGCTATGGCCGCAACTGCATAACGGCAGTGGGGTTCGATCATCGGCACTTTTCCATAGCCACCGAGCTGATCGACGAAATGGAGCGCTTCAGCCTGATCGACGCCCAGCAGATGGTCGAGCGCCTGGTCGGCACCTGTCGCAGCAATAACCTGGCGCCGATCAAAGGCCACAGCTTTGCCCTGACCCTGCTCGACGGCTTGTCCAGCCGCGAGGAAATGGTGCTTGCCGCCCTCAGTGCGGCCCTGGGCGACATCCCGCATTTTGGCGGCTCGGCCGGCGACGACAACTACCTGACCCGCACCCATGTGTATTTCGGCGGCGCGTTCCACCACGGCGCGGCGGTGGTGGTGCTGGTCAATACCTGGCTCGACTTCGAAGTGTTCACCACCCACCACATCCTGCCGCGCCAGGAAAAGCTGGTGGTCACCGGCGCCGACAGTGCCCAGCGCCGGGTCTTCGAACTGAATGCCGAGCCAGCTGCCGAGGAATACGCCCGGCACATCGGCGTGCCGGTGGCCGAGCTCGATCATCGTGTGTTCGCTGCCCATCCGCTGGCCGTGCGCATCCACGACCAGTATTACGTGCGGGCGATACAGCAGGTGCACCCGGACCTGAGCCTGAGTTTCTACTGCGCTGTGGAAAACGGCATCGTGCTTACCGCCATGACCCCGGGCCCGCTGTTGCCAAACCTGCACCAGTTGTTCGACGGCTTGCAGCAGCGCCTCGGCCCGCTGCTGCTGACCATCGGTTGCGATTGCTTCCTGCGGCGGCTGGAGCTGGAAGCCCGGGACGGGCTGGAAGCGGTCGGTGCGTTCCTGCGCGAGCAGCGGGTGATCGGCTTCAACACCTACGGAGAACAGTTCGATGGCATGCACATCAACCAGACCTTCACCGGAGTCGCCATTGCCCGCAACCGGCCTCCTGTCGGTCGCTGAACTGCAGGCCGAGGTCGCCCGGCTGCAGCACCAGAACCACAAGCTGCAGCGTATCAACGGCGCACTGATCGAGCGTATCGAGTCCGGCGTCACGCGTGGCAACGACCCTTATGCCGCGTTCCAGCATTCGGTGGTGCTGGCCGAGCAGGTGCGCGAACGCACCGAAGCGCTGAACCAGGCCATGGCCGAGCTCAAGGCCGTCAACCACCTGCTCAGCGAGGCCCGGCAGCGGGCCGAGACGGCACACCAGCACCAGATTCGCCTGATCACCGACCATGTGCCGGCGCTGATCGCTTACCTGAATGCCGACCTGGTCTACGAATTTACCAACAAGGTCTATGAAGAATGGTATTGCTGGCCTCGCGGCGTGATGCTGGGCCAGAGCCTGCGCGAAGCCCACAGCGAGCAGCATTACCAGCGCCTGGAGGCCTACGTGGCGCGGGCGCTGGCGGGGGAGAGCGTAACCTTCGAATTTGCCGAAACCAACATCAACGGCCAGGAACGCTACATGCTGCGCTCCTACGTGCCGAACCGCCTGGCCAATGGCGAAGTGGTGGGCATCTTCGTGTTGATCCGCGACATCACCGAGCGACGCAATACCGCACAGGCGCTGCACCAGGCGTATCAGCACCTGGAGCAACGGGTACGCGAGCGCACGGCCGAGCTGACCAGCCTCAACGAGCAGCTGCTGCGCGAAATCGAGGAGCGCAGCCGGGTGGAATCGCGCCTGCGCGAGGCCAAGCGCGAGGCCGAGCAGGCCAACCTGTCGAAAACCAAGTTCCTTGCCGCCGTCAGCCATGACTTGCTGCAGCCACTGAACGCGGCGCGGCTGTTCACCAGCGCCTTGCTCGAACACCGCGAGCCGCACAACAGTGCCCATTTGGTGCGTAATGTCAGCAACTCGCTGGAGGATGTGGAGAACCTGCTAGGTACCCTGGTGGATATTTCCAAGCTCGATGCTGGCGTGATCAAGGCCGATGTCGCCCCGTTCGCCCTGCGCGAACTGATGGACAACCTCGCTGCCGAATACGCCCAGGTGGCGCGCAGCGAAGGGCTTGAACTGCATTTCGTGGGCTGTTCCGCCGTGGTGCGCAGTGACATTCAGCTGCTGGCGCGGATCCTGCGCAACCTGCTCAGCAATGCCATTCGCTATACCCGCAGTGGGCGCGTGGTGCTGGGCTGCCGGCGCCAGCGTGGCGGCTTGCGGATCGAAGTATGGGACAGCGGGATCGGTATCGCCGAAGAGCACCTGGAAGAAATGTTCCAGGAGTTCAGGCGCGGCGATGTGCAGCGCCCGGACCAGGACCGAGGGTTGGGTCTGGGCCTGGCGATCGTGGAAAAGATCGCCGGCATTCTTGGCCACCGGATTCGGGTGCGGTCATGGCTTGGCAAAGGCTCGGTGTTCGCTGTCGAAGTGCCGCTGAGCACCACCGCGCCCAAGGCCCAGCCGAGCCAGGCAATCAGCGAGCCGATGCTCGAACGCCTGCGCGGGGCGCGGGTGTGGGTACTGGATAACGATGCGGCGATTTGCGCCGGCATGCGTACCCTGCTGGAGGGGTGGGGCTGCCGGGTGGTCACCGCGCTGTCGGAGGAAGACCTTGCGCGCCAGGTGGACAACTACCATGCCGAGGCCGACCTGCTGATCGCCGACTACCACCTGGACAACGACTGCAATGGCGTCGACGCCGTGGCGCGGATCAATGCCCGCCGTACCCAGCCCTTGCCGGCGATGATGATCACCGCCAACTACAGCAACGAGCTCAAGCAACAGATCCGCGAGCAGGGCCACACCCTGATGCACAAGCCGGTGCGGCCGATGAAGCTTAAGGCGGCGATGAGCCATTTGCTGGGCAGCAGTGTGGCATAGCCGCCGGCCTCTTCGCGGGCTTGCCCGCTCCCACAGGATTCCCGCAGGTTTCTGTGTTGCGCAATACCTGTGGGAGCGGGCAAGCCCGCGAAGAGGCCGGAATAGGTCAACGCCGCAGATAATCACCGAAATCGATATCACCGGCACTGAGGATGGCCTGCACCCGGTTGTGTACGTTGAGCTTGCGCAGGATCGCCGAAACGTGGGCCTTGACCGTGGTCTCGGCGATATCCAGGGTGTAGGCGATCTGTTTGTTCGACTCGCCCTTGGTCATGCGCTCGAGCACCAGCAGCTGCTTGCGGGTCAGGGCCTGGAGCATCTCCGGCGGGAAGCTCGGGGCATCGTTCAGGCGCCGGCTGGTGCTGCTTTTCTGGGCTCGGATGATGTCGGGCGGCAGGTAGACATTGCCGTTGAGGATCTGCTCGATCGCTTCGATCATCTGTGAACGTGGCGAGGACTTGGTGATGAAGCCCACCGCGCCATAAGTGATGGCCTGCAGCACGATCTGCTTTTCCTGCTCGGCCGAGACGATCACCACCGGCGTGGTCGGTGCCTCGTTGCGCAGGGTGATCAGGCCATTGAGGCCATGCATGCCGGGCATGTTCAGGTCGAGCAGGATCAGGTCGAGGTCGTCATGTTCGTGGGTCAGCGCCAGGGCGCTGTCCAGGTCGGCAGTTTCCATGACTTCGCTGCCCTGGAAGCCATCGCTGATAACGTTGTGGATGGCTTCGCGAAACAGGGGGTGATCGTCGGCAATCAGAATTTTGTACATGGCCTTTTCACCTCGTTTTTATTGGATGGAGCGGGCACGCGTTTGCAGGCGATGAATTCAGGGGAAGGGTTCCGGCTGCGCTGGCTGCAGCGGCAGGTTGGCCTGTTGCCAGGCGTCCAGGCCATCGCGGTACCAATACAGATTCTTATAGCCCAGGGCTTTCGCGCGTTTTACCGCGTTCCAGCTTAACCAGCAATCGGAGCGACAGTAAAAGACCAGCGGTTGCTCCGTGCGCCCGGCGGTGGCTTGTTGCAGGTTGCGCACGAAGTAATCGTGCCACGCCGGGCTCAGCTCGCCGTCGCCGGTGTTGGCCAGCCAGCGGCTGCCGGGGATGTTGGCGTGGGGTTCATCTTCGATGAAGCGGCCTTGCAGCCATTGGCGGCGATAGACGTCGATCAGCACCGGCTTGGGGGTGTGCCCCAGCAGGTCTTGCAGCATGGCGGTGTCGATGACCTGGCCGCCCTCGACCTGCTGTGGGGTCGGGCTGCGGTAGAGGGTGGTGCGGTAGCCGTCGGCAGAGAATAGCGGCGTGGTATCCGCCTGGGCAGCGCCTAGCGTCAGGCTCAGGGAAAGCGCCGCCAGCAATGGGCGTGGCAGCCGGGGCAGGGCACGTGGCATGGGGGTTGTCCTTTTTGTTATAGGCCCATTACATGCCAGTGGCGGTGCATTGTGAATGCGACGATCAGACAGCAAAGGCAGTACCAAAGTAGTAGAAAGCCGGGCGCCTCTGGCCTGATCCTGCCCAATATCTGAATGCAGGCGCGATCCCTGTAGGAGCGGGTTTACCCGCGAACACCGGCGTAGCCGGTGCCATGCACCGCTTCGCCTTCTTCGCGGGTGAACCCGCTCCCACACGGACCGTGTTCCTTCAACGGGTTCGGCGAAAGGTCCGATGGGAGACAGCTGCCGCTCAGCGCGGCTTGCGCAGCGCCGCATGCTGGGGGTTGAAGGTGAGGATCGCCAGCAGGGTGAACAGCACGGTCAGCCCCAGGCATACCGCCAGCGCCAGCGGGTTGAAGCGCTCATACAAGGCAAAGCGCACCAGCTCCACGGCATGGGTGAACGGGTTCACTGCACACAGCCAGTACAGCCACTGGCTGGCCTCGCGCATCTTCCACAACGGGTACAGCGCCGAGGACAGGAAGAACAGCGGGAATATCACGAAGTTCATCACCCCGGCAAAGTTCTCCAGCTGACGAATCGCATTCGATAGCAACAGGCCCAGGGCGCTGAGCATCAGCGCCACCAGCAACAACGCCGGCAGCGCCAGCAACAGGCCCGCAGCCGGTGGCTGCACACCATACAACCAGGCGATGGCAAGGAAGGCGTACACCTGCAGCAGGGAGATCAACGAGGTCGCCAGCAGCTTGCTGCCGAGCAGGAAGGGCCGCGGCAACGGGCTGGTCAGCAACACGCGCATGCTGCCCATCTCCCGGTCATAGACCATCGACAGCGAGCCCTGCATGCCGTTGAACAGCAGGATCATGCAGGCAAGGCCCGGAATGATGTACACCTCGTAGGGGATGTAGGTGTCGTAGGGCTCGATGATCGCAATGCCCAGGGCCGCGCGAAAGCCGGCGGCGAACACCAGCAGCCACAGCAGCGGGCGCACCAGGGCGCTGAGAAAACGGGTGCGTTGCAGGACGAAACGCAGGCATTCGCGCAGGAGAATGCCGTTGAAGCACTGCCAGTAAGCGTTCATCGGGCATTGGCTCCTGTGGGGGCGCTGGTCAGGCGGGCAAAGGCATGGTCGAGGTCACCGCCGTGCTCCAGGCTCAGGGCATCGGCCGTGCCGCTGGCCACCAGGCGCCCTTGATGCAGGATCAGCAGGTCATCGCTGGGCTGCACTTCGTCCAGCAGATGGGTGGTCCACAGCACACTGAGGCGCTGCTCGCGGCACAGCAGCCGCAGGTGCTGGTTGAGCGCCAGGCGGCTGGCCGGGTCGAGGCCGACGCTGGCCTCGTCGAGCAACAGCAAACGCGGCTCATGCAGGAGCGCGCGGGCAATCTCCACCCGGCGCCGATGGCCGATGTTCAGCGCCCGGACCGGTTCGCGCCGCCGCTCATCGAGGCCCTGGCGGGCCAACTCGGCATCGACCCGAATATTGCCCTGGCGCCGCGACAGGCCGTGCAGCGAGGCGTGGTAGCGCAGGTTCTGCTCCACGCTCAGGTCCAGGTCGAGGGTGCTTTGCTGGAACACCACGCCCAGCTGGCGCAAGGCCGGGCGTGTGGCGTTGCGCAGCGAGCAGCCGCACACGCGGATGTCGCCATGCTGCAGGTCGTACAAGCGGGTGAGCAGGGCGATCAAGGTCGACTTGCCGGCGCCATTGGGGCCCAGCAAGGCGGCAAAGCGCCCGGGCGCCAGGCTGAAGCCGACTTGCCTGAGCGCCTCGCGCTGGCCGTAGGCAAAGCTCACGTCACTGACTTCGAGGGTATTCATGGCGTCACCACCACGCCCCAGGGGTAGCGGCCGACCTTCACCGACTTGAGCACCTTGAGGTTTTTTGCATCGATCACCGAAACGTCGCCACTGACCCCGTTGGTGGCCAGCAAATGGCTCTGGTCCGGGGTGAACGCCAATTGCCAGACCCGCCGGCCCACCAGCAGGTAGTCGAGTACTTCGTAGGTCTTGGCATCGACCACCGCCACATGGTTGGCCGGGCCCAGGGCGACGAACGCGTACTTGCCATCGGCGCTGAGCTTGATGCCTACCGGCTGGACCTTGTCCGGGTGCACGCCCTTGATCTGGAAGTTCAGGGTTTTCAGCACCTGGCGGCTGGCCACGTCGAGGATGGTCACCGTGCCGCCGATTTCTGCCGAGGCCCACAGCCGCGAGCCGTCCTGGCTGAACTCGACGAAGCGCGGCCGCTGGTCCACCGGGGTGCTGTCCGCCAGGGTCTGGGTGCTGGTGTCGATCCAGTGCAGCATGTTGGTGGTTTCGCTGGTGTTGACTGCCCATTTGCCATCCGGGCTCACCGCCATGCCTTCGGGCTCGATGCCGACGTCGATCTGCCCGAGCACCTTGTCGGTCTGGGTATCGATTACCGTCACCAGCGCGTCGTCCTCGTTGGACACATACAACCAGCGGTCGTTGGGGTGCAGGGCGAACTGCTCGGGGTCCTTGCCGGAGGGCAGTTCCTTGATGATCTTGCGGGTGGCCACATCCATCACTTGCACCCGGTCCGAATCGCTGGCGCAGATGTACAGCAGCGTGTTGTCGTGGGACAGCAGCAGGCCGCGCGGGCGCTGGCCCACTGGCAGGGTCTCGGTGACTTGCAGGGTCTGCATGTCGATCAGGCTGAGGCTGTTGTCCTTCTCGTTCGATACCCAGGCGGTGGCGGCCACGGCGTGCCCGCTGGCAAGGGCCAGGGCGCCGGACAGCAGGCTGGGGTAAAGCAGTGCCCGGTGAAAAGGGGAGCGACGCATGGCGAAATCCTTTTTTGTTGTGGTTATCGGGTCAGGGGTAGCCGCAGGTCACTTCGGGCCTGTCGTAGCCCAGGCTGTCCATTTCGTTGAACGGGTGCAGGAAGCCCTCCTGCGGTGAGGTACTGACCAGGGCCCGCGGCTGCACCAGCGGGATCGGCTGGCGCAGCTCGCCGTTCCACGGGCGGTAGCTGAGCTTGCGGCCCTTGAAGCCGTCCAGCGGCAACTGCTCGCTGAGCAGCAGTTGCTGCAGGGCGCGGGGCTCGGCCTGGCGCAGTTTGCTCACTGCGCTGGCGACGCTGCGCACGGCCATCCAGGCGGCGAAGTCGCGGTCGTTCATCCAGCGCCCGGCCTGGGCTTCGAAGCGCTTTTGCAACTGCGCCGCGCCGAAGGTTTCAACGGTCTTGTGCCAGCCGGTGGGGGTCAGGCCCTGGGTGCCGGCTACCGGCCGCGGATACCAGGTCTGGTAGGGCAGGTACTCGCCGAAGTCGCCGCGTTCGTCGGCCACCAGCACCACGTCGTACTCGGCGGTTTGGGTGAACAGCGGCATGTCGGCCTGGGCGCTGCGGCGCTGGTCGTTGTCGAATGTCCAGGCTTTCTCCGCGACCAGCTGCATGCCGAAGCGCTTCATGGCGCGGCGCAGGGCCGCCGCATAGGCCCGGTCATCGTCGGTCTGGCCGACGACCAACAGCGCCCGTTGCCATTTGCGCATTACCAGGAACTGCGCCAGGGCATCGGCCAGCATGGCGCGGCTGGGCAGGCTGTGCAGCACATTGCCCAGGCACTGGCTGCTGCGCAGGCTGTCGTCCGGGCTGCCGGCGTTGAACAGCAGGCTGTCGGGCAGGGCGGCAGATAGCGCGCGCAGGCTGGCGGCGGGGGCATTTACCACGAACAGCCGCAGGCCCTGGTCATGCTGGGCCTTGGCAGCCTGCAGCAGGGCTTCGGGGCTTTCGACCGTGGCATTGGCCAGGTGGAATTCCTGTTTGAGAAAACGCCCGCTGCTGTTGCTGTCGACAATCGCCAGTTCGGCGCCCTGCAGCCCGGCATCGGTGGGTTCGGGAATGATGTTGGACAGCAGCGGGCCGGGAGCGGGGCGATAGCCGAGATAGCCGATGCGCACTTGCAACGGTTCCCCGCCCGGGGCCTGCGCGGCGGGTGCCGGGCTTGCAGAAAACGTCGCGGCCAGGGCCAGCAGGCAGGTCATGGCAAGGTGGGCAGGCAGGCGCATAAGGCAACTCCACGGCAGATGGCGCCAGCATAGGAAGCGCGCCGGGAGGGGGGAATATGCAGAAAGTAGCGCTCGCCCGGTACCAAGGTAGTAATTCACCACATGGGCGCGGGTTTTACGATGGCCGCAGCAACCCCGAGGAGAACTGCCCATGCGCCTTGTCAACCTTTCGGCCCTGTGGCGGATCAACCTCTGGGTCACTTGTTGCTTCGCGATGTTGACGCTGGCCTGTGCCGTGGTGCTGTTGCGCCAGGCGGTGGCTGACGTGGAGCGGGAGCTGCAGTCGGCGCAAGCCGTGGTGGCATACCTCGGCGACACTGCCGAGCGCGACCCGCAGAGCCTGCAACCACGGCTGACGCAAAGCCTGCGCCATGTGCGGGTGCACTGGCTGGCGGCGGATGAACCTGCGCGGCTGCCGCAAGCAACCGGCCTGGATGCCTGGTTGGGCCGCCAACTGCTTGGGCAGCGCCACGACAGCAGCCGGCTGCTGGAGCTGGGGGATGGTCGCCGGGTAATGATCGCCGTGGATGCACGAGATGAAATCGACGAGGTGCGTGACTCCCTGCAGCAGTTGTTGGTCTTGTGCGGCCTTGCGTTGCTGCTGAGCTTGTTGACCATCCGTTGGGCGGTGCGGCGGGGCATGGGCTTGCTGGACGATCTGCTGCAGGCCTTGCGCCAGGTCTCGGGTGGGCAATTGACCGCACGCCTGCGCGAGGCCGGCCTGCCGGAGGCGCGCCAATTGGCGGAGCACTTCAACCGCATGACCGCGTCTCTGGAGCAGGCCCGCTGCGACAATACCCAACTTACCCAGGCCCTGCTGGCGGTGCAGGAGCAGGAACGCACCCAGTTGGCGCAGACCCTGCACGACGACCTCGGGCAATACCTGGCGGGTATTCGGGCCCAGCTCTGCCTGCTGCGCATGGTCGCCGACCAGCCAACCGCGGTGGCGCAGACGACACGCACCCTGGAGCTCGATTGTGAACGCCTGCAGCAAGGTTTCCGCGCCCTGGTACATGATCTGTACCCGCTGGCGTTGCAGCACATGCCGCTGGCCGAAGCCTTCGGCCTGCTGGTGAGCCAATGGCAGGCCAGCCAGGGTATCGATTGCCGCCTGCGGGTAGGCGAGCATTTGCCGGCACTACCCGGGCCGAGTCGCACGCATTTGTATCGTTTGCTGCAGGAGGCGTTGACCAACGTCGCCCGTCACGCCGGCGCAAGCCAGGTGCGGGTGCGCCTGCAACGCAGCGCCAAGGGCTTGCGCCTGCTGGTTCGCGACAACGGTTGCGGTGCCAGCCAGCCCCAGCGCCCCGGGGTAGGCCTGCACTCGATGGCCGAGCGCGCCCGCAGCCTGGGCGGTGAACTGCGCATCCTCAGCCGACCGGGTGCCGGCTGGGCGCTGGCCCTGAACATTCCCATGGAGGTGTGATGAATATCGTGTTGGTCGATGACCACGCCGTGGTCCGCCAGGGCTATGCCAGCCTGCTGCGAGCGGTGCTGCCGAAGGTACAGGTGCGTGAGGCTGCCAGTGGCGAAGAGGCGCTGGCGCGGGTTCAGGAACAGGTGCCCAACCTGGTGATCATGGACTTTGGCCTGCCAGGCATCAGCGGGCTGGAAACCACCCGGCGCCTGCGTCAGCGCCTGCCGCAGTTGCGGGTGCTGTTCTTCAGCATGCATGACGAACTGCCGCTGGTGCGCCAGGCGCTGGATGCTGGTGCCTCAGGATACCTGACCAAGAACTCGGCGCCCGAAGTGCTGATCGAGGCGGTGCAGCGGGTGTTGGCCGGGCATGCCTATATCGAACAGCCCTTGGCCACCCAGTTGGCCTGCACGTCACAGCAGAATGCCAGCGACCCGCGCCTGCAGCGCATGACCCAGCGTGAGCTGGAAATCTTCGTGATGCTGGCCAAGGGCACCCCGGTGCGAGGGATTGCCGAGCAGTTGTGCATCAGTGCCAAGACCGTGTCCAACCACCTGACCTTGCTCAAGAGCAAGTTGCAGGTCAGCTCCCATGCGGAGCTGGTGCATCTGGGGATTGATCTGGGGGTGGTGCGGGTGGCGGGGTGAGGTTTCTTTGAAGGCCAACATATGACTGATGGATTTAGCAGTGACTCTGTGGGAGCGGGTTCACCCGCGAATGAGGCGACTCGGTATATGGCACCGGCTTCGCCGGTGTTCGCGGGTGAACCCGCTCCCACAGGGGAACAATGTGCCCAAGCACGCTTTGCTCAATTGTCCCAGGTCTCGGGGCACCCCTTGCACCCCTCCATGTTGGCCTCTTGAAAATTCCCGTAATGCTGCCGCGCCCCGCGCAAGTCGGCGCGGGCCAGGTTGCTCTGGCCAAACTTGGCCTCCTGCAGGTTGGCATCGCCAAGGTCGGCCCCTTGCAGATCAGCCTTGCTCAGCCAGGCCATTTCCAGGTCCGCCGCGCGCAGGTTGGCCTGCTGCATCTTCGCCCCTGACAACCTTGCGAACTGCAGGTAGGCCGCGCTGAGGTCGGCCTTGGCAAATTGCGCACCCTGGGCAAACAGGCCCCAGCCCTGAATCGCAACGAGCCGGCTTTGGCTCAGGTCGGCCAGGCGCAGGTTGCTCTGCTGCAGGCTGGCGCGGGTCAGGTTGGCGCCTTGCAGGTTGGCCTTTTCCAGGTTGGCCAGGTCCAGCCGGGCATGGCGCAGGTCGGCATCGCGCAGGTCGGCGCCGGCCAGGTTCATCTTGCGCAGGTCCTGGTTGGCCAGGTTGGCGCCCCGCAGGTCGGCCCCCGGGCACTGGCTGGCTTCGGCAATCACGCAGCCGTTGATGGTCAGGGGGGTATCGTTGCCAGCGTCGTCGGCATTCTCGGCCATGGCAGGGGTCAGCACGATCAACAAGGCAAGTGGCAGGTAGTTCATGGCGAAAGGCTCTTGGCAGGAGAAAGGCAGAAGCGGGGAGGGGCGCAGGCCCGCTCCCCGCTGCAAGTCAACGCTGTGCAGTCTTGTTGTCCCAGCTTGGGATCTTGAACACCCAGAACGAACCACCCTGGGCCACCGGCTTGGTCAGTTCGGCCATGTCGCCGCCCCACAGCGGTACCGCGCCGCCGTAGCCCACGGTCACGCCGATGTACTGCTCGCCGTCCTGTTCCCAGGTGATCGGCGGCGAGACGATGCCGCTGCCGGTCTGGAACTTCCACAGCTCCTTGCCCGTCTTGGCGTCGAAGGCCTTGAAGAAGCCGTCGCCGGTGCCGGTGAACACCAGGTTGCCCTTGGTCGCCAGCACGCCGGCCCACAGCGGCAGGTGCTCCTTGTGCTCCCAAACCAGCTTGCCGGTGGTCGGGTCCATGGCGCGCAGGGTGCCGACGTGGTCGTCGTACATGCGCTTGATGCGGAAGCCCATGCCCAGGTAGGCCGAGCCCTTCTTGTAGTTCACTTCCTCGGTCCAGTACTCCTCCTTCCACTGGTTGCCGGGGATGTAGAACAGGCCGGTGTCCTGGCTGTAGGCCATGGGGTTCCAGTTCTTGCCGCCAAGGAAGGGTGGCGAGACCTCCACCGGCTTGCCCTTGGTTTCTCCCGGCAGCGGTTTGGCCGGGCGCTGCCCAGGGTTTTCCACCGGGCGCCCGGTCTTGAGGTCGATGTGGCTGGCCCAGGTGATGTTGTCGACGAAGGGGAAAGCGTTCTGCAGTTTGCCGTTGCTGCGGTCCACCACGTAGAAGAAGCCGTTGCGGTCGGCGTGGCCGGTGGCCTTGACCAGCTTGCCGTCCTTGCCCTTGTAGTCGAACAGCACCAGCTCGTTGTTGCCGGAGAAATCCCAGGCATCGTTGGGCGTGTGCTGGTAGAACCACTTCACTTCACCGGTGCTCGGGTCGACGCCGACCTGCCCTGAGGTATACAGGCTGTCGAAGTCATGCGGGTTGCCGTCCTTCGAGGTGCGCGCCCAGGTGTTCCAGGGGCCAGGGTTGCCGGCGCCGACAATGATGGTGTTGGTCTCGGGGTCGAAGCTGGCGCTTTGCCAAGGCGCGCCGCCGCCGTGGCTCCAGGCTTCGACCTTGCCGGTTTCGGTAGTGGGGTCGTCCGGCCAGGACGGCGCCTTGACGTCACCGGTCGGCGTGCTGTCCTTGCCGTTCAGGCGGCCCATGTGGCCCTCGACGAAGGGCCGCATCCACACCTCTTCACCGGTGTCCGGGTCGCGGGCGAACAGTTGGCCGACCACGCCGAATTCATCGCCGGAGCTGCCGTGGATCAGCAGTACCTTGCCGCTGGTCTTGTCCTTGATCAGCACCGGGGCACCGGTCATGGTGTAGCCGGCGGCGTGGTCGCCGAACTTCTTGTTCCACACCACTTTGCCGGTGCGCTTGTCGAGGGCGATGACCCGCGCGTCGAGGGTGCCGAAGTAGATCTTGTCGCCGTAGATCGCCGCGCCGCGGTTGACCACATCGCAGCAGGGGCGAATGTTGTCCGGCAGGCGGTGGTTGTAGGTCCACAGGCGTTTGCCGGTTTTCGCATCGAGGGCGAACACCCGCGAATATGAGCCGGTAACGTAGACCACACCGTCGCTGACGATGGCCTGGGATTCCTGGCCGCGTTGTTTCTCGTCGCCGAAGGAATAGGACCACGCCGGGGTCAGCTTGAACACGTTCTTGTCATTGACCTGGGCCAATGGGCTCCAGCGCTGGGCGTTGGTACCCATGCCGTACTGCAGCACATCCTGGGTGGTCAGGTGGTCGTTGGCGATGTCTTCCCACGTCACGTTCTTGCTGGCAGGTGCCGCAGGGGTGGTGGCTGCCGTGGCCACGCTGCCCAGGGCCAGGCTACCGGCCAGCAGCAAGGCCCGCACGCTCAGGGCCAGAGGGGAAAGGGCGGGTAGCGTTCTTGTTGTCATGGTTGCAGTTCCCAGTGGAGGTTTTGGCCTGCACAGGGTGGGACGGGGCGGGCCTTGCGGGATACGGAAAAAATCCCGCCCTTGCCGGGAATAGTTCCCACGGGGCACCTCATTTGGCCCTTCGCCACAAGCCCTACTACCAAGGGAGTAAGGCGCGGCCACCAAAGCAGCATTCGGCCGCCTGCGGGCTGTTTCTAAGATGGCGACACGGCCTCTGTGGTTGAGGCCTTGCGTGCAATCGTGAGGGCATAAAAATGACAACAAAACGCAACGTCTTGCTGGCTGCCGGGCTGCTTGCCAGTGCAGTGCTGACCGGCACTGCCTGGGCACATGGCAATGTGGTGCCCCAGGCCGTGGAAACCAAGGGCCTGACCCCGATCAAGGACGCTGGCGTAACCCTGGACGGCGATGGCTGGGCAGCGGTCAACCCGTACCGCAGCTCTCCCGAGCACGACAAGGCCGTGGAGATCGGTGCCTCGGCCTACAACCAGAACTGCGCCGCCTGCCATGGCCTGGAGGCCAAGTCGGGGGGCATCGCCCCGGATCTGCGCATGCTCGATGCCGGCGAGGCCGGGGATGAGTGGTTCGTCGAGCGGGTACGCCACGGTGCGGTCCGCGACGGCCGGGTGTACATGCCGAAAATGGCCGACTACCTGAGCCAGGAGGCCCTGTGGGCGGTGCGCACCTACCTGGACAGCGTGCACGTCGAGGAATGACGGCCATGCGTCTGTTGGCGGTGCTGTTCAGTGGCTTGCTGCTGTGCTGCGCGGCGGCGCAGGCGCAGGTGCGCAACTACGACGCGATCATCGCCGCCGGCGAATTGAAGGTGGCTGTGTACAAGGACTTTGCGCCCTACAGTTTCGAGGACCACGGCCAGCCGCGAGGTGTCGACGTGGAGCTGGCGCAGGCCCTGGCCACGGCGTTGGGGGTGCGCTTGCAGCTGATCTGGGCGCCACCCGGGGAAAAGCTCGACGACGATCTGCGCGACTACATCTGGCGCGGCAGCCCGTTGCGCCACCAGCAACTGGCCGACCTGATGATGCGGGTGCCATACGACCATGCCTATGCGCAGCGACGCAACGAGGTAGGCGAGCTGGAAAACGCCCAGGTGGTCATGTTCGGCCCTTATCAGGAGGAGCGCTGGCAGGTCGCCTATGATCGCCGCCGCCTGCCCTCGGTGGCCAGTGTCGCGGTGTTCCAGCAGCACCCGATCGGGGTCGAGGTGGACAGCGTACCGTCGTTCTATCTGACTTCTGTGTTCAACGGCATGCTCAGTGCCAGGACCCATCACTACCCCAATGTGCAGCAAGCTTTCGGCGCCATGCAGGCCGGCCAGGTGGACGCGGTGATGGCGATGCGCGGCGAAGTTGACTGGCAACTGCATCAAGCCGCCGACCCGCAGCTGGCCCTGGCGGAAAACGCCTACCCGAACCTTGGCAAGCAGGCCTGGGAGATCGGCATGGCGGTGCATGAAAGCAACCGGCAGCTGGCCTATGCGGTGGAGGAAGCGCTTGAGACGCTGATTCGTGATGGGCGGATGAAGGCGATTTATGCCAGTTATGGCCTGCGTTACCAGGTGCCGGAGATGTATCAGTAACAGGCTTCGCAGGCTTGTGAGTTTGTAAAAGCAACACATCCCCCTGTGGGAGCGGGTTCACCCGCGAAGAATGCGACGCGGTATATGGCACCGGCCTCGCCGGTGTTCGCGGGTGAACCCGCTCCCACAAGGACCGTGCACTGTCAGCCAGGTTTGCGTTGATCAAAAGGAGTGGGCGATGAACTGGCGAGCGACTTTCCTGCTGGCCTGCTGGGTGCTCTGGGCCGCACAAGCCCTGGCCAGCGAGCCAGGTAGCCAAAAGGACCCGGTGCCGTCGGTGATGTGGGACTTCTACCACAAGCAGCTGCTGGGCCAGGCCGCATTCGTGTTCGATGATCGGGTCAAGCTGCTGGCGCCACCCTTTGCCGAGGACGCACGCCAGGTGCCGTTGGAGATCGACGCTCGGGCGTTCAGCGGCCAGGTGGTGCGGATCATCGCCTGGGCCGAACTCAACCCGCTGCCGCGTATCGTCGACTTCCAGCCTGGCGAGCGCGTGCTGCCCTGGTTGTCGATCCGCATCCGCGTCGAACAGGCCACACCGCTGCGTGCCGCGGTGCTGACCCGCGACGGCCTGTGGCATGTCGGCTCGACCCTGATCGATGCTGCCGGCGGCGGTTGTACCGCGCCCAGCGTGGTACGCACTCAGCCCGGCTGGGAGGAACACCTTGGCGAAGTCCTGGGCGGACGCTACCCGCGCGGCGACAGCAGCCGCTTGCGCCTGCAGGTGGCTCACCCCATGGACAACGGCCTGGTCAGCGGCATTCCCGAATTCTTCCTCAACCATGCCGAGTTGCAAGGCGCGGACGGCCAGCGCCTGGCCAGCCTGGAACTGTACCCGGCGGTCAGCGAAAACCCCAACCTGGGCTTCGACATCCAGGGCTCCGGGCCGACCCGGCTGTTGTTGCAGGACAACAGCGGCAACCAGTTCGAGGCGGCAGTGCCCTGAACGCGTTGCCGACTCCATCCCTGACCAGAGGCGCCCGTCATGCGTTGCATTCTGCTGTTGCTACTGTGCCTGGGCCTGCCGGCCTGGGCAGACCTGGACTATCGGCTCAAGCCCCGGCAGATCGCCGAAGGCACCTGGCTGCTGGAGGGCAGCACCGACAATTTCGCCAAGGATAACGGCGGCAATATCGTCAACACCGCGTTCATCGTCACCGACAGCGGGGTGGTGGTGATCGACAGCGGGCCGTCGAAACGCTACGGCGAAGCCTTGCGCCAGGCCATTGCCGCCACCACCGACAAGCCGGTAGTCGAAGTGCTGCTGACCCATCATCACCCCGACCATGTGCTGGGCAACCAGGCCTTTGCCGATGTGCCCATCGGCGCCCTGGCCGGTACCGGCGAGCTGTTGCGCCAGCAGGGGGAGGCCATGGCCGAGAACATGTACCGCCTGGTTGGCGACTGGATGCGCGGTACCGAGGTGGTGCTGCCGACCCGCGTGCTGGAGCCAGGTATTCACGAGGTGGGTGGGCACCGCCTGCGGCTGCTGGCGCTGGGCGGGCACACCGGTGCCGACCTGGCGATTCTGGATGAAAGCACCGGTGTGCTGTTCGCCGGCGACCTGGTGTTCTACGAGCGCGCATTGACCACGCCCAACAGCCCGGGGCTGGAGGTGTGGCTGAAGGACCTGGACACCTTGCAAGCGCTGCCCTGGAAGCAGCTGGTGCCTGGTCATGGCCCGCTCGCCAGCGATGCCCGGCCGTTTGCCCAGATGCGTGATTACCTGGGCTGGCTGGACGGACTGATGCGCGACGGCGCGGCGCGTGGCGATGACATGGCCGAGATGATCCGCAGCCCCATACCCGAACGGTTTGCTGCTATCAGCCTGACCCGTTACGAGCTGATTCGCAGTGTCAGCCACTTGTACCCCCGTTACGAACGCCAGCAGCTGCGGCGTGTCGACGCCAAGCCCCCAATCTGAGGGTGTAACGCGGCCCCCTGTGGGACCGCGCAAGTTCACTGCTACCAAGGAACTAGAAAACTCAGCACTGCGGGCAATTGTTGGCAAGCAGGTCGGGACCAAGAATTCCCGACACACCGGGAAGTTTTCCCGGATACAACAAAAAAACCAAAGGTAGCCGTCATGACCCGATCCACACGTCGTCCCGTGTTCGCCTTGAGCCTGGTGCTCAGCGCCATGCTGCTTGCCGGTGCAGCCCACGCCGCTGTCAGCAATGAAGAAATTCTCCAGGACCCGAAGAACCCGCAGCAGATCGTGACCAATGGCCTGGGCGTGCAGGGCCAGCGCTACAGCCCGCTGAACCTGCTCAATACCGACAACGTCAAGGACCTGCGGCCGGTCTGGGCATTTTCCTTCGGTGGTGAGAAGCAGCGCGGCCAGCAGGCCCAGCCGCTGGTCAAGGACGGGGTGATGTACCTGACCGGCTCCTACTCACGGGTGTTCGCCGTGGACGCCCGTACCGGCAAGAAGCTGTGGCAATACGATGCGCGCCTGCCCGATGACATCCGCCCGTGCTGCGACGTGATCAACCGCGGCGTGGCGCTGTACGGCAACCTGGTGTTCTTCGGCACCCTCGATGCCAAGCTGGTGGCGCTGAACAAGGACACCGGCAAGGTGGTATGGAGCAAGAAAGTGGCCGACCACAAGGAAGGCTACTCCATCAGCGCGGCGCCGATGATCGTCAACGGCAAGCTGATCACCGGCGTCGCCGGCGGCGAGTTTGGCGTGGTGGGCAAGATCCAGGCCTACAACCCGGAAAACGGCGAGCTGCTGTGGATGCGCCCGACCGTGGAAGGGCACATGGGCTACGTGTACAAGGACGGCAAGGCGATCGAAAACGGCATTTCCGGCGGCGAGGCGGGCAAGACCTGGCCCGGCGACCTGTGGAAGACCGGTGGTGCGGCGCCTTGGCTGGGTGGCTACTACGACCCGGAAACCAACCTGATCCTGTTCGGCACCGGCAACCCGGCGCCGTGGAACTCGCACCTGCGCCCGGGCGACAACCTGTATTCCTCGTCGCGCCTGGCCCTGAACCCCGACGATGGCACCATCAAGTGGCACTTCCAGAGCACGCCGCATGACGGCTGGGACTTCGACGGCGTCAACGAGCTGATCTCGTTCAACTACAAGGACGGCGGCAAGGAGGTCAAGGCCGCCGCTACCGCTGACCGCAACGGCTTCTTCTACGTGCTGGACCGCACCAACGGCAAGTTCATCCGCGGCTTCCCCTTCGTCGACAAGATCACCTGGGCCACCGGCCTGGACAAGGACGGCCGGCCAATCTACAACGAGGCCAGCCGGCCGGGGGCGCCGGGTAGCGAGGCCAAGGGCAGCTCGGTGTTCGTCGCCCCGGCGTTCCTCGGGGCCAAGAACTGGATGCCGATGGCCTACAACAAGGACACCGGGCTGTTCTATGTGCCGTCCAACGAGTGGGGCATGGACATCTGGAACGAAGGCATCGCCTACAAGAAGGGCGCGGCGTTCCTCGGTGCCGGCTTCACCATCAAGCCGCTCAACGAAGACTACATTGGCGTGTTGCGCGCCATCGACCCGGTCAGCGGCAAGGAAGTGTGGCGCCACAAGAACTATGCGCCACTGTGGGGCGGGGTGCTGACCACCAAGGGCAACCTGGTGTTCACCGGCACGCCGGAAGGCTTCCTGCAGGCCTTCAACGCCAAGACCGGCGACAAGGTCTGGGAGTTCCAGACCGGTTCCGGCGTGCTCGGTTCGCCAGTGACCTGGGAAATGGACGGCGAGCAGTACGTTTCGGTGGTTTCCGGTTGGGGCGGCGCGGTGCCGCTGTGGGGCGGTGAAGTGGCCAAGCGGGTCAAGGACTTCAACCAGGGCGGCATGCTCTGGACCTTCAAGCTGCCCAAGCAACTGCAAACGGCAAGCGCCAGTCGCTAAGCCTGCAACCTGCCGCTTGCTGCCAGGGACCCTGTGGCAAGCGGCCCTACTACCAAATGACGAGAGCCCCGCTGCCAACGATGCATTCGCCCGGCAGGCGGGGCTTTTTACCATCGGCTCATCGCCTGTCGCCGGACAGGCATCGACCCACAGAGGCTCAGCATGATCTACGCACAACCCGGAACCCCAGGCGCCGTCGTGTCCTTCAAACCACGCTACGGCAACTTCATCAACGGTGAATTCGTGCCGCCGCTGGGCGGCCAGTACTTCACCAACAGCTCGCCGGTCAATGGCCAGCCGATTGCCGAGTTCCCGCGCTCCGGCGCCCAGGACATCGAGCAGGCCCTGGACGCCGCGCATGCCGCTGCCGAGGCCTGGGGCAAGACCTCGGTGCAGGACCGCGCCCTGGTACTGCTGAAGATCGCCGACCGCATCGAACAGAATCTCGAAGTACTGGCCGTTACCGAGAGCTGGGACAACGGCAAGGCCGTGCGCGAAACCCTCAACGCCGACGTGCCGCTGGCGGCGGACCACTTCCGCTACTTCGCCGGCTGCATCCGTGCCCAGGAAGGCGGCGCCGCCGAAATCAACGAGGGCACCGTGGCCTACCACATCCACGAGCCATTGGGCGTGGTCGGGCAGATCATTCCATGGAACTTCCCGCTGCTGATGGCCGCCTGGAAACTCGCCCCGGCGCTGGCAGCCGGCAACTGCGTGGTGCTCAAACCGGCGGAGCAGACGCCGTTGTCGATCACCATTTTCGCCGAGCTGATCGCCGACCTGCTGCCAGCAGGCGTGCTGAACATCGTCCAGGGCTTTGGTCGCGAAGCCGGTGAGGCACTGGCCACCAGCAAGCGCATCGCCAAGATCGCCTTCACCGGTTCCACCCCGGTGGGCTCGCACATCATGAAGTGCGCGGCCGAGAACATCATCCCGTCCACCGTCGAACTGGGTGGCAAGTCGCCGAACATCTTCTTCGAAGACATCATGCAGGCCGAGCCCGCGTTCATCGAAAAGGCAGCCGAAGGCCTGGTGCTGGCGTTCTTCAACCAGGGCGAAGTGTGCACCTGCCCGTCGCGGGCGCTGATCCAGGAATCGATCTACGAGCCGTTCATGGCCGAGGTGATGAAGAAGATCGCCAAGATCACCCGTGGCAACCCGCTGGACACCGCGACCATGGTCGGCGCCCAGGCCTCGGAGCAGCAATACGACAAGATTCTTTCCTACTTGCAGATTGCCCGGGAGGAGGGCGCGCAGCTGCTCACCGGTGGCGCTGCCGAGCGGCTCGACGGCGACCTGGCCAGCGGTTACTACATCCAGCCGACCTTGCTCAAGGGCAACAACAAGATGCGCGTGTTCCAGGAGGAGATCTTCGGCCCGGTGGTGGGCGTGACCACCTTCAAGGACGAAGCCGAAGCGCTGGCGATCGCCAACGACAGCGAGTTTGGCCTGGGCGCGGGGCTGTGGACCCGTGACATCAACCGTGCCTACCGCATGGGCCGCGGGATCAAGGCCGGGCGCGTGTGGACCAACTGCTACCACCTGTACCCGGCGCATGCCGCGTTCGGTGGCTACAAGAAGTCCGGGGTGGGCCGCGAGACGCACAAGATGATGCTTGATCACTACCAGCAGACCAAGAACCTGCTGGTGAGCTACGACATCAACCCGTTGGGCTTCTTCTAAAGCCTGAGCTGGCCTCGGGGGCTGCCTTGCAGCCCATCGCAGGCAAGCCAGCTCCTACAGGGACCGCGCAGGCCATGGATCTTGCGCAATCCCTGTGGGAGCGGGCGAGCCCGCGAAGAGGCCGGCACTGCCATGCACAAACCACAGCTGCTCCGTGTTACCCCTACCAACGCACCCCGCAAACCTGTCCCAAAGTAGCATTCGGCCCCGTCGCCCCTCGTGCATTAATGCCTCTACCGGAATCGCCCGGCACCAAGAAGAGGAATGCCCCATGTGGACTAAACCCGCCTTTACCGACCTGCGCATCGGCTTCGAAGTGACGATGTACTTCGCCAATCGTTGATGCCTGTCCGGCCATCAGCGCGATGGCCGGTTCTTCATTGAGCATGCCCGTTGTGAACCTGATCGATCGCGAACAAGCCCTGGCCTTGCGCAAGGGCTTCCGCCTGCGCTGGGAGCCCTGCCGGGCCTGCCATGTGCTGCTGTACCCGGAGGGCACCATCGAACTCAATGCCAGTGCCGGCTGGGTGCTCGAGTTGCTGGACGGCCGGCGCAGCGTGGCGGCGGTCATCGACCGCCTTGCACAGCGCTTCCCCGGGGTGCCGGGGCTGGACGAGGACATCCTGGCGTTCCTGGAGGTGGCCCGTGCCAAGTACTGGATCGAATGAGCCGTGGCCAGGCTTTGGTCTGGTTGCTTTCGCTGCGGGATGCTTTACGCTGGCGGTTACCTTCCAGAACAATAAGAACAGGCTTCCCGATGAGCCAGAGTTTCAGCCCGCTTCGCAAGTTCGTTTCGCCCGAGATCATCTTTGGTGCCGGCTGCCGGCATAATGTCGCCAATTACGCCAAGACCTTCGGTGCGCGCAAGGTGCTGGTGGTCAGCGACCCCGGTGTGATTGCCGCCGGTTGGGTGGCGGACGTGGAGGCCAGCCTGCAGGCCCAGGGCATCGACTACTGCCTGTACAGCGCCGTATCGCCCAACCCGCGTGTGGAAGAGGTGATGCTTGGCGCCGAGATCTACCGGCAAAACCACTGTGATGTGATCGTCGCGGTCGGCGGCGGCAGCCCGATGGATTGCGGCAAGGCCATCGGCATCGTGGTCGCCCACGGGCGCAGCATCCTCGAATTCGAAGGCGTGGACATGATCCGCGTGCCCAGCCCGCCGCTGATCCTGATCCCGACCACGGCCGGCACCTCGGCGGACGTGTCGCAGTTCGTGATCATTTCCAACCAGCAGGAGCGCATGAAGTTCTCCATCGTCAGCAAGGCGGTGGTGCCGGACGTGTCGCTGATCGACCCGCAAACCACCCTGAGCATGGACCCGTTCCTGTCGGCCTGCACCGGTATCGATGCGCTGGTGCACGCCATCGAAGCCTTCGTTTCCACCGGCCACGGCCCGCTGACCGACCCCCATGCGCTGGAGGCCATGCGCCTGATCAACGGCAACCTGGTGGAGATGATCGCCAACCCCACCGATATCGCCCTGCGCGAGAAGATCATGCTGGGCAGCATGCAGGCGGGGCTGGCGTTTTCCAATGCGATCCTGGGTGCGGTCCACGCCATGTCGCACAGCCTGGGCGGGTTCCTCGACCTGCCGCATGGCCTGTGCAATGCGGTGCTGGTGGAGCACGTGGTGGCGTTCAACTACAGCTCGGCACCGGAGCGTTTCAAGGTGATTGCCGAAGTGCTGGGTATCGACTGCCGCGGCCTCAACCACCGGCAGATCTGCGCGCGCCTGGTGGAGCACCTGATCGCGCTCAAGCGTGCCATCGGCTTCCACGAAACCCTGGGCCTGCATGGGGTGCGCACGGCCGATATCCCGTTCCTGTCGCAACATGCGATGGACGACCCGTGCATCCTCACCAACCCGCGTGCGTCGAGCCAGCGTGATGTCGAGGTGGTCTATGGCGAGGCCCTCTGACGAGCAGCAACGGGCGCTGGCCGGGCTGCTGGGGCTGGGCGACCACTCGGCGCGCAAGAGCCATTACCCGGAGCTGGCGGCGCGCCTGGACGAACTGGAGGCCGAGCGCAACCGCTACAAATGGTTGTTCGAAAACGCCGTGCACGGGATTTTCCAGGCCAGCCTGCAAGACGGCATGCGTGCCGCCAACCCGGCGTTGGCACGCATGCTCGGTTACGACAACCCGCAAGCGTTGCTGTTTCCGCTGACGGACCTTGCCGCCAACCTGTTTGTCGGCGGGGCCGAAGAGTTGCACGCCATCACCGCGACCCTCGCCCGTGAACGCAGCCTGCACGGTTATGAAACCCGCTTGCGGCGCAAGGACGGCAGCCACCTTGATGTGTTGATGAACCTGTTGCTCAAGCCAGGTCAGGAAGGGCTGGTGGAAGGGTTTGTCGCCGACATCACCGAACGCAAGCTGGCCCAGCAGCGCCTGCAGCAACTGAATGACGAGCTCGAGCAACGGGTGGCTGCCCGTACCGATGAACTGCTGGAGGCCAACCGCAACCTGCAACAGCAGATCGCCGAGCGCAAACAGATCGCCCGCGCCCTGCGCGATGCCCGCGACGCCGCGGAAACCGCCAACCGCAGCAAGGACAAGTACCTCGCTGCCGCCAGCCATGACCTGCTGCAACCGCTGAATGCCGCGCGGCTGCTGATCTCGACCTTGCGCGAAAGACCGCTGCCAGAAGCGGAAAAAGTGCTGGTGGAGCGTACCCATCAGGCGCTGGAGGGCGCTGAAGACCTGCTGACCGACCTGCTGGACATTTCCCGGCTCGA
This sequence comes from Pseudomonas sp. PNPG3, assembly GCF_023093815.1. Taxonomy (NCBI): domain Bacteria; kingdom Pseudomonadati; phylum Pseudomonadota; class Gammaproteobacteria; order Pseudomonadales; family Pseudomonadaceae; genus Pseudomonas; species Pseudomonas sp. PNPG3. Next base: position 384,013 of record NZ_JALLKV010000001.1, on the reverse strand, counting down.
CCAGGCGGCGGTCAAGCCGGACGTGGCGCTGTACCGCCTCGATGAGCTGTTCGGGCCACTGGTCTCGGAGTTCCGCACGGTGGCCGATGCGGCAGGCCTGAAGTTGCGTGCGCGCATTGCCGACTACGCCATCAGCACCGACCTGCGGCTGATGACGCGTATCCTGCGCAACTTTCTCAGCAACGCCTGCCGTTATACCGATGAGGGCAGGATTCTGCTGGGCGCCAGGCGCCGCGGCGATCACTTGCGCCTGGAGGTGTGGGATACCGGGCGGGGCATCGCGGCCGATCGGCTGCAGGCCATTTTCCTCGAGTTCAACCAACTTGACGTAGGCCGTGCCGCCGATCGCAAGGGTGTGGGGCTGGGGCTGGCGATCGTCGAGCGGATCGCCAAGATTCTCGGCTATCGCGTCGAGGTGCGTTCATGGCCGGGGCGTGGCTCGATGTTCAGTATCGACGTGCCGATCGGCGAAGCCATGCCGCTGCCTATCCACCAGGCCGCGCCGCAGCCTGGCGCCGGCAACCCGTTGCCGGGCCGCCGCCTGCTGGTACTGGACAACGAAGTGAGCATCCTCGAGAGCATGGGCGCGCTGCTCGGGCAGTGGGGCTGCGAAGTGGTTACCGCGACCGACCAGGCCGGGGCCTTGCTGGCCTTGCAGGGGCGGGCACCGGAATTGATCCTGGCGGACTTTCACCTGGACCACGGTGTTGTCGGCTGCGAGGTGGTCAGGCACTTGCGTGAACATTTCGGCGCCGCCATTCCTGCGGTGATCATCACTGCCGACCGCAGCGATCAGTGCCGACGCTCCTTGAACAAGCTCGGTGCGCCGTTGCTGAACAAGCCCGTCAAACCGGGGAAGTTGCGTGCGGTATTGAGCCAGTTGCTGGGCTGAAGCCTCAACCCCATGGCCTTGCGTGACAGATAACTGAATTCGCAAGCGATCCTCGTACCCTGTGGGAGCGGCTTTAGCCGCGAAGAATCCAACGCGGTGCATGGCACCGGCTGCGCCGGTGTTCGCGGCTAAAGCCGCTCCTACAGGGGGGCGCGCAGTGCCAGGTGGCTGTTCCTGAAATGGGACTCTGTATGGCCCTGGTGGATCATAAGTCAGTTGTGTGCCGCCGGTGCCTTTGCCTCCAGCAGGGCGGTACCGAGCGTTTGGTGATAGTGCCCGGGGCCAAGCAGGCGCAAGATTCCGGCCTTTTCGAGCTTGCCAAGTACCTTGCCGTTGGCTTCGCACAGTTTCACAACGATCTGGCGTTCATGCAGTTGCTGGATCACTTCCTCCAGGGTCTGCAGCCCGGTGATGTCCATGAAGGGCACCCGCTTCAGGCAAATTACCAGCAGTTCAGGGTCGGTATGCGTTTGTGACAGGGCGCGCTCGAAGGTTTCAGCGGCGCCAAAGAACAGCGGGCCTTCGATGGTGTACACCAGCACGCCGGGGGGCAGCGATTTCTGGCCGTTGCTGTGCAGTTCATTGGCCAGTTCCTCTTCGACCACCTGCTGGACTTCGACGGACGATGCCATGCGGCGCATGAACTGAAGCATGGCGAGGATGACGCCGATATTCACGGCGATCACCAGGTCGCTGAACACCGTCAAGGTGAAGGTGACGAGCAGGATGGCGATGTCGGCTCGCGGTGCGCGCTGCAGCATGCGCTTGAAATGCTTCAGCTCGCTCATGTTGTAGGCGACGACGAACAGGATCGCTGCCAGTGCGCAGAGTGGAATGTTCGACGCCAGTGGCGCCAGGAACAGAATGATCAGTACCAGTGTCAGCGCATGGATGATGCCGGCCAACGGCCCGGTAGCACCATTGCGGATGTTGGTCGCTGTCCGGGCAATGGCACCTGTGGCGGCAAAGCCCCCGAACAGCGGCACTACCAGGTTGGCGACCCCTTGGCCGATCAGTTCCTGGTTCGAGTCGTGCCTGGTCCCTGCCATGCCGTCGGCGACAACAGCAGAGAGCAACGATTCGATGGCCCCCAGCATGGCGATCGCAAAGGCTGGCCCGATCAGTTCGATCACCCGCGCCAGGGAGACTTCGGGCCAGGTCAGTGACGGCAAACCTTGTGGGATAGCCCCGAAGGCGGTGCCGATGGTAGCCACACCGTCAAAATGAAACAGGGATTGGACCAGCGTCGCGAACACCATGGCTACCAGTGGCCCGGGCAGGCGTTTCAGCACGGGCAGCCTTGGCGCCAGGATCAGCAAAGCAAGGCTGCATGTCGCGAGCAGCGTCGTGGCAATGTGGAGGTCCGGCAGGGCTAGCAACAGATGCCACAGTTTTTCGTGGAAGTGCCCACCTTCGATTTCGGGCAGGCCGAAGAAGTCACGCCATTGCCCAACCCAGATGATGATGCCGATGCCGGCGGTGAAACCTACGATCACCGGGTCGGGAATGAACTTGATGACTGCACCCAGGCGGGTAATGCCAAGCACCAGCAGTATGGCGCCAGCCATCATCGTGGCCAGTTGAAGGCCTTCCACTCCGTACTTCGCCGTCACCCCTGCGAGGATCACGATGAAGGCCCCGGTCGGTCCGGCGATCTGCAATCGACTGCCGCCCAGCAAGGAAACCAGCAGCCCGCCTATGATCGCCGTGTAGATGCCTTGCTCCGGCTTGACCCCGGAAGCGATGGCGAAGGCCATGGCGAGGGGCAGCGCAACAACCCCGACGATGAGGCCGGAGACAAGGTTGCGCATCCAGTGTTCACGCTTGAACAGGCCGGCGTTCCAGGCTTCGCGAACCGCGATCATTGCAGGCTCCTTGATAAGGTGCATGCACATAGTATTTAGCATGCCATGGGCCTGTTGTGCCTCTGAACGAACTGATCGAGCTGAACGAGGCGGAGCAGGGCAGGCGCGGCATCTGCACCCTCAAGCGTTCATATTCGTGAACAGTGCACAATATTGATTTGTTCGCGGCGCTATTTCTCTTGCCCCCGCAATTCCCAAGAATTCGCCTCACTTTCAAATACCGAGGCTTTCCCCATGACCGCTATCAAGCACGCCCTGCTCGCGTTCGCCACCCTGGTCACCCTGTCGTCCACCCTGGCTGTTCACGCCGAGGAGTCGTCGGCATTCGTCGAGCGCAACCATTCCCTCAACGCCCACGCCTTCAGGAAATGACGCCGGTTATGGAGATCATGAACGTGAAACTGCCCGTAACGGGCAAAAGGGCGCTGTTCGCCTTGTCGCTGGCGGCATTGCTGGTCGGCTGTGGCCCGCAGGCGCAGGAGAGTGCTCCGGCGGCGCCGAGTGTGGTGGTGAGCCAACCGTTGAAGTCGACCATCAGTGACTGGGACAGCTTTACCGGCCGGTTCGAGGCAACCGATTCGGTAGAGGTACGCTCGCGCGTCAGCGGCTACCTGGAGAAGGTAGCCTTCCGGGACGGTGCAATCGTGAAGAAGGGCGATCTGCTGTTCGTCATTGATTCGCGCAGCTTCCAGGCGGCGGTGACCCAGGCCCAGGGCAAATTGGCCCAGGCCCGTTCGCAACAGGCTCTGGCCGAACAGGAGTATGCCCGCGCCAAGGTGCTGATCGATTCCAGGACCATTGCGCAGAGCTTGTACGACCAGCGCCTGCAAGCGCGCGAGGCGGCCCGCGCCGAAGTGCTCAGCGCCGAAGGCGCGCTGGCCAGCGCTCGTCTGGACCTCGAGTTCACCCGTATCACCGCGCCCATGAGCGGGCGTATCAGCCGCAAATTGATCAGCGAAGGCAACCTGGTCAACGGTGGCAGCAACGATGCCACCCTGCTGACCACCATCGTCTCGCTCGATCCCATCGACATCTACTTCGACATCGACGAGCAGAGCTACCTGAAGTACCGCCGTCAGTCGGCCGGCAACATTGCCGGGAGCCAGGTGCGCATCGCCCTGCCAGGCGAGCTCCAGGCATCGCTGAGCGGGCGCATGGATTTCATCGACAACCGCCTGGACCCATCCACCGGCACCCTGCGCCAGCGCGCGCGAGTCAGCAACCCGGACCTGGCGTTGAGCCCGGGCCAGTTCGGCCGCGTGCAGTTTTCCGCGCGCCCGGCCTATGAGGCCTTGCTGGTGCCGGATACCGCCGTAGGCATCGATGCCACGCGCAAGGTGCTGTATGTGCTCGATGCACAGAACCGCGTCGAACTGCGCCCGGTACAGCTGGGCAAGCTGCATGACGGCCTGCGCGAAGTGGTCAGCGGCCTGCAGGCCGACGACCGGGTCATTGTCGATGGCCTGCAACGGGTACGCGCCGGGGATACTGCGATCGGTGAACAGCGCAGCCTGACCCGGGTTGCCGCCGCCAACCCGGCCCAGGAGGCGACGCTATGAACCTGGGACGCACCTCGATCGACCAGCCGGTGCTGGCGATAGTCCTCTCGGTGGTGCTGATGATCGTCGGCGGCCTGGCCTACCTGGTGCTGCCGACTGCCGAGTATCCCGACATCGCGCCACCCACGGTAGTGGTCCAGGCCACCTATCCGGGGGCCTCGGCGCAGACCGTCGCCGAGACTCTGGCGATCCCGCTGGAGCAGGAGGTCAACGGTGTCGAGGACATGCTCTACATGTACAGCCAGGCCACCTCCGATGGCAGCCTGAACCTGACCGTGACCTTCAAGGGCGGCACCGACGTCGACAAGGCCCAGGTGCTGGTGCAGAACCGCGTGGCCCTGGCCACACCACGCCTGCCCGAACCGGTGCAGCGCAGCGGTGTGTCGGTGCGCAAGTCCTCGCCGACCCAGCTGTCGACCATTTTCATTTCCTCGCCCAAGGGCACCTATGACCAGCTGTACGTGTCGAACTTCGCCATTCGCACAGTGGCCGATACCCTCAAGCGCATCGACGGCGTTGGCGACATAAACCCGCTGGGCGCGCGTGAGTATTCGATGCGCATCTGGCTGGACCCGGAGCGCGTCGCCGCCTTCGACCTGACCCCGGGCGACATCATCGCCGCCGTGCGTGCGCAGAACACCCAGGTGGCCGGCGGCGTCATCGCCCAACCACCGGTGGCCTCCCAGGCGTTTCAGCCGAACCTGATCTTCGAAGGGCGGCTCAAGGAGCCGGCTGACTTCGACAACATCGTGCTCAAGTCCGGCGAGGCGGGCCGCCTGGTGCGCCTGAAGGACGTGGCGCGTACCGAGATCGCCGGGCTGGCCTACGTCAACAACACCTACTACCTGCGCAACCCGGCCATCGGCCTGCAGGTGCTGCAGCGTCCGGGCGCCAATGCCCTGGCGACCATGCAGGTGGTGGAGCAGACCATGCAGCAACTTAGCAAGGACTTCCCGGAGGGCATCGAATACAGCATTGGCTACAACCCCACGGCGTTCATCGCAGACAGTATCGGTGAGCTGGGCAAGACCATCTACGAGGCGGTAATCCTCGTGGTGCTGGTGGTGCTGTTGTTCCTCCAGGGCTGGCGGCCGTCGATCATTCCGATCCTGGCCATCCCGGTGTCACTGGTGGGTACCTTCGCAGTGATGGCGCTGCTGGGTTTCTCGATCAACAACCTGACCCTGTTCGGCCTGGTGCTGGCGGTAGGGATCGTGGTCGACAACGCCATTGTCGTGGTGGAGAACGTCGAGCGCCACCTGGGCGAGGGCAAGAGCCCGCTCCAGGCGACCATCGTCACCATGCAGGAGATTGGCGGTGCGCTGGTGGCGATCACCCTGGTGCTCTGTGCGGTGTTCATTCCCACGGCGTTCATCCCGGGGATTTCCGGCGAGTTCTTCCGCCAGTTCGGCGTGACCATCGCGGTGGCCACGGCCATTTCGCTGTTCAACTCGCTGACCCTGTCGCCGGCGCTGGCGGCGATGATCCTGCGCCGTCACGGTGGCCATGCGCCGCTGCGTGCCGGTCTGCCGGGCCTGCCGCGGCGCGCTGCCGAAGCGTTCAACCGGGGCTTTGCCCGGCTGTCCAATGGTTATGCCGGCAGCGTCCGCGGCCTGGTTGCCAGGACGCCGCTGATGCTGGCCGTGTATGCCGTACTGATCGCCGCTACCGCCTACCTGATGGTGTCCACGCCCAAGGGCTTCATCCCGGCCCAGGACCGTGGCTACCTGGTGGTGATCGTGCAATTGCCCGACGGCGCATCGCTGGAGCGTACCAATGCGATTTCCCAGCAGATCGAAGCCATCGCCCTGCAGGTGCCGGGTGTGGACAGGGTGCCGACCTTCTCGGGCTTCTCGATGGTCACCGGGACCAACTCGTCCAATTCGGCGGGCCTGGCCCCGGTGTTCGAACCCTGGTCCAAGCGCAAGCTGAAGGGCCGCACATCGGACGTGATCGCGGCCGACTTGCGCGAACGCCTGAAAGCGGTCAGCGGTGCGTCGGTGATTGTCGCCACGCCGCCGCCGGTGCAGGGGCTGGGCAGTACCGGTGGTTTCTCCCTGCGTCTGCAGGACCGTGCCGGGCTAGGCAGTGACGCGCTGGCCAAGGCCACGGCGCAGCTGATTGCCGCCGCCAACGCCACACCGGGCATGACGGGTGTGTATTCGCCGTTTTCGGCCAGCACTCCGCAGGTGTTCGTCGAGCTCGACCGTGAGCGCGCCGAGATGCTGGGCGTGCCAAGCAGCCAGATCAACCAGGCCATAGAGACCTACTTCGGCTCGACCTACATCAACGACTTCAACCTGGTCGGCCGCACCTACCGTGTCACTGCCCAGGCCGACCTGCCTTACCGGGTCACGCCAGAGGACCTGGCGCGGGTCAAGGTGCGCAATCAGGCCGGGCAGATGGTTCCGCTGGCCAGCGTGACGCAGCTGCACGAGGCCCTGGGGGTAGAGCGCTTCCCGCGTTACAACCTTTTCCCTACTGCCGAGATCAACGGTGACACCTTGCCAGGCCTGGGTTCGACCTATGCCATCGAGACCATGGAGCGCCTGGCCAAGGTGAATCTGCCGGCGGGCATCAGCTACCAGTGGACCGACCTGAGCTACCAGCAGACCACCGCCGGCAACATGGGCCTGCTGGTCTTCCCGCTCTGTGTGGTGTTCGTCTACCTGGTGCTGGCGGCGCAATACGGCAGCTGGAGCCTGCCGCTGGCGATCCTGCTGATCGTGCCGATGTGCCTGCTGGCCGCGGCCGGTGGCGTGCGCCTGATGGGCCAGGACATCAACATCCTCACCCAGATCGGTTTCATCGTTCTGGTGGGCCTGGCGGCAAAGAACGCCATCCTCATCGTCGAAGTGGCCCGGCAGCTGGAGAAGGAAGGGCAGGGTACGGTCGAGGCGGTGGTGGAAGCCTGTCGCCTGCGCCTGCGGCCGATCCTGATGACCTCGCTGGCGTTCATCCTTGGCGTCTTGCCGCTGGTGCTGTCCGAGGGGGCCGGTTCCGAGATGCGCCTGGCGGTGGGGGCTGCGGTGTTCTTCGGGATGATCGGGGTAACCCTGTTCGGCCTGGTGTTCACACCGATTTTCTATGTGCTGGTTCGTCGCCTTGCCGGCGGCGAACGGCAGGTATCGTCACAGCCTTCGGCTGTCGAACAGGACTTCCAGCAATGAACATGCGTCTTCGTTTCCCCGTACTGGGTTTTACTGCGGCGCTGCTGGCTGCATGCGCTGCCCCGAGCTTGCCGCCGCCCAGCGCTGCACCTGTGCAGCATTACCTCAATGCCCGCTCCGAAGCACCGCTGGCTGTGACCGAACAGTGGTGGCGCGGCTATCACGATCCGCTGCTCGACCGCCTGGTGCAGCGGGCATTGGATGATAACCTCGATCTGCAGGTTGCCCTGGCGCGCATCGATGCAGCCCGGGCTCTGAGGGCAGTCAGCGCTGCGGCCGGCAGCCCGGCCCTGGACTTCGGCGCCAGTGCCGCACGCCAGCGTACCTCGGCTTACCAGACCGGCTACAGCGAGGCACTGATCGATGCGCCGATCTCGTTGGGCCTGGGCGCCAGCTGGGAGCTTGACCTGTTTGGCCGCATCCGTGAAGGCGTCCGCGCTGCTGACGCCGAGGTGACGGCAAGTGAAGAGCAAGCCCATGCAGTAAAGGTTGCGCTAGTGGGTGAAGTGGTCCAGGCCTATGCCCAGGCCCGAGGCCTGGAGCAGCGCCTGGAGATCGTCCGCCAGAGTGCCCAGAGCCAGGCCGAGACCTTGCAGTTGAGCGAGCAGTTGTACGCGGCGGGCAGCAGCCCGGAGGCCGACCTGCTGCGGGCCCGCGCCCAGGCCGACCGCACTGCGGCCCGGGTGCCGGCGCTGCGCCTAGAGTGGCAGCGCACCGTGCACCGGCTTTCGGTGCTGCTGGCCATGTCCAGTGCCGAGTTGTACGGGCAGATGCATGCCAACCCGGCGAGTGTGCGTGAGGTGGCCTTGCAGGATGCTGGCACGCCTGCGGACCTGCTGCGTCGGCGTCCTGACGTGAAGGCTGCCGAGGCACGGGTGGTTGCCGCCTATGCGCGGGTTGGCGTGGCCAAGGCAGAGCTGATGCCACGTCTGAGCCTGTCGGCGGCGTTGGGTTCGTTGATCAATGGCATGAGCGCGGCCACGCTGGCCAACTCGACCTTCTGGCTGGCCGGCGTCAATGCCAGCGCGCCATTATTCGATGGTGGCCGGCGCAAGGCGCAGGTGCAGGTCCGGGATGCCGAGGCGCGGGAGGCGTTGCTGAGTTACCGGCGCACGGTACTGGTGGCGGTGTCGGAGGTGGAATCGGCACTCGCGGCGGCCCAGCGCAATGCGGAGCGCCAGGTACTGCTGGCACGTGCCAGCGAGCAGTCGACCTCGGCCTTCGAGCAGATCCGCCGTTCGTGGCAGGCTGGCGAGGCGCCGTTCCTTGATGTGCTGGAGGCCCAGCGCAACCAGCTCAGTGCCCTGGATGCCCTGGCCACGGTACGCACTGCCCAGTGGCAGAACCAGGTGGCACTGGTCAGTGCGTTAGGCGGGTAAGCGTAATGGGGGCTGCCTGGCAGCCCCAGCGTCTACGACTCAAACCTGATCGATCGGAATGCCGTGGTTGTTCTTCCACATCAGTACCACGCCACTGGCAATCAGCGCCACGACGATCAGGTAGACGTTGAACACCCAGCCAATCTGCTCCGAGTAAAGCCAGGTTGTCACATACGACGCAGTTCCCCCGAATACCGCCACACCCAACGAAATGCACACACCGAACATCCGCGTGCGATAACGGGTAGGGACTTGCTCGGAAATCGATGCGGGCTTGCAGCCGGTGATGAAGGCCACCAGCATCAGGCCGGCAGTCTGCGCCACCATCAGGGTCCACGGCTCGCTGGAGATCATGCCCCACAGAGGGAACAGGGTTGCCGCGATACCCAGCAGCGAAATCAGTGCACAGACCTTGCGCCCCACCTGGTCCGAAACCCAGCCGCAGACCGGCAGGAAGGCGAGATAGATGACCTGGGCGACGCAGCTCATCATGAAGGCGTTGTGCGGGTCCATGCCCTTCACGCTCATGGCATAGATCGATGCCGACGTGACCCAGGTGTAGTAGGTCAGGGTGGCGCCTGCTTCATACAGGAACAACCGCACACCATGTTGCAGTACCTGCCCGCGGCTCCAGCAAGTAGTGTGCTGCGTTGCGCTGGCGGTGCTAGGGCTGTGGTCGCTTTCCATCATGTTGCGGCGCAGCCACAGGGCAACCACCGCCAGCAGGCCACCGGTGGCGAAGGGGATGCGCCAGCCCCAGTCCTGCATCTGCTCGGTGCTCAGCATCGAGGTCAGCAGGGCCATGTAGAAGGTTGCCAGCAGCGAGCCGCTGCCCACCGCGAAGAACACCGTGCTCGACCACAACCCCCGGCGCTTTGGCGGGGCGATCTCGGCGATGTAGGCGTAGGACGTGGTGGTCTCTCCACCGTGGGCGAAGCCCTGGACCAAGCGCGCACAGAGCAGCAATCCGGAAGCCCAGCTGCCGATCGATTCATAGGAAGGGATGAACGCGATCAGCAGGCTGGCGCCGGCCATCAGCAGCATGGTGCTGAGCAGCACGGTGCGTCGGCCGAGGCGGTCGGCGAGGATACCGAAGACGATGCCGCCCAATGGCCGCAACAGGAAACCTGCGGCGAACACCGCCAGGGTGGCGAGCAGCGCCGAGGTGGGGTTGCTCTTGTCGAACAAGGCACTGGCAATGTAGACGGAGGCAACGGTGTAAAGGGTCCAGTCGAACCACTCCAGCAGGTTGCCGACGCCGGTAGCAAGCAAGGACTTGCGACGCAGGCGCGTGGCGTCAGGTGCAGCGTAGGCAACGCTGCCTGGCAGGGTCTCGGTCATGTTGTTCATTGTAGTCTCCGAGCGAATGGGGCGGGCAGCACCCAAGACGGCGCTGCCCGTATTGCGGGGCGGGTCAGCTCGCCATGTGGGCCAGGGCCACTTCCTCGATACCGGCGGCATCGAGCTTGTAGTGCTGGTACAGGTGGGTCGGCGGCGCGATCAGGCTGTATTCGTCGTAGATGCCATGACGCTTGAGCTTGACCCCGACGCCTTCGTCGGCCAGCACCTCGGCCACCGCGGCGCCCAGGCCACCGAGCACGTTATGCTCCTCGACGGTCATCATCCGCTTGCTGCGCGCAGCGGCCTGGAGGATCGTCTCGCGGTCGATCGGCTTGATCGAGGCCATGTCGATCACGCCCACCGAACGGCCTTCGGCATTGAGCTTGCGGGCCGCGGCAAGCGCCGGGTGTACGGTGATGCCACAGGCGATGATGGTCAGCTCTTCACCCTGCAAGTGCTCGGTGGCCTTGCCGAACTCGAAGGTTGTGCCGTGCTCGTAGATGATCGGGTCGCGGCCGCGACCGATACGGAAGTACACCGGTTTGTCGTAGCTGGCCGAGGCCTTGATCGCTGCCGCCAATTGCGGGCCGTCGGAGGGCGAGACCACCGCCAGGTCGGCGATCGAGCGCATGGTGGCTATATCCTCGGTGGCATGGTGCGAGGTGCCGTAGAAGCCCAGCGAGATCCCGGTATGGTGGCCGATCAGGCGCACCGGCTGGGCCGAATAGGCCACGTCCATGCGGATCTGTTCGCAGCACAGCAGGCCCAGGAACGAGGCGAAGGTCGCCACGAACGGCATCACCCCGCAGGTGGCCAGGCCGGCGGCAGCGGTGACCATGTTCTGCTCGGAGATGCCGAACTGGATGTAGCGGTCGGGGAACGCCGTGGCGAACTTGTTCAGGCCATTGGAATACTGCAGGTCTGCCGAGCCTGCCATAACCGGATGGCCTTCACGGGCCAGCTCGATCAGGGCATCGGAGAGGTAGGACAGCCCTGGGTTCATGGCATTCAGGCCACGGTATTGCCAGGAGTTGGGGGACAGGGGGGCGTTCATGTTTCAGATCTCCTTGGCTTCGATTTCAGCGATCGCGCGTTTGGCGTCTTCAGGGTCCAGGTAGCCCAGGTGCCAGCCCGGCTCGGTTTCCATATAGGAAACACCTTTGCCCTTGACGGTCTTGGCGATGATGCACACCGGCTTGTCGCGGTTTTCGTCGGCCTTGACCTTGCGCAGGGTGGTGGCAACCGCGCGGATGTCGTGGCCATCGATGACGTGCACTTCCCAGCCGAAGGCGCGCCATTTTTCGTCCAGCGGCTCGACGCCGATCACGTCGTCGACGCTACCGTCGAGCTGGAAGCCGTTGCGGTCGACGATCGCGATCAACCGGTTGGCCTTGTGGTGGGCGGCACCCATGGCAGCTTCCCAGACCTGGCCTTCCTGCATTTCGCCGTCACCGAGCATGACGAACACGTCGTAGCTTTCGCCAGTGAAACGCTGGGCCAGGCACATGCCCAGGCCCCCGGAAAGGGCGTGGCCAATGGAGCCGGAAGAGAAGTCGATGCCGGGTACCTTGCGCATATCAGGGTGATCACCCAGAGGGCTACCCAGTCGCGTGTAGTCATCCAGCCACGCTTTGGGGAACATGCCGAGGTCGGCAAGTATCGGGAACTGGCCAACGGCCGCGTGGCCCTTGCCCATCAGGAAGCGGTCGCGCCCGGCCCAGCCCGGCTCCTCGGGGCGCAGGTTCATCACGTCGTAGTACAGCGCCGAGAACAGTTCGGCAGCGGAGAACACCGAGGTGTAGTGGCCGGTCTTGGCGATCTCGATCAGGCGAATGGTTTCCAGGCGGACGAATTTCGCCCGTTCGCGCAGGTGGGCGACGGTCTCGGCGCTGGGCACGAAATCGCTGGCTTTCCAGGCCTCAAGGGTTTTACGGGGTGTAGCCATCTCTACCTCCAAATGCAGGCATAGCAGGGTGGGTGTTGCCGGGGGAAATCAGCGGGTCAGGGATTCGAGTGCGCGCATGGCTTCGATCAGTTCACCGCTGTGTAGGGGTTGGCCGTTGCCACGCACGAAGTTGCGTGCGTGGGGGGCTTGCAGGGTGGGTTCGGCGACCTTGAGCAAGATGGCGTCGTCGACGCCCGTCACACCCAGTTCGGCCAGGTTGCAGGGCAGCCCGATGCGTCGGTAGAAGGCCAGCAATTCGGCCATGAACGCCGCTTCGCGGTCTTCAAGTACCAGTTGCACCAACAGACCATAGGCAACCTGCCAGCCATGCACCTGGTCGCGGGCACCGGGGATCTTCGACAGGCCACGGGTCATCGCGTGGGCGATGGACAGGCCGCCACTCTCGAAGCCCAGGCCGCTCATCAGCAGCACGGCTTCGATCAGACGTTCGAACGCTTCGTTGACCTGGCCGCTGCCGGCCAGCGCCAGGCCCTCTTCGGCATGGGCGCGCAGCACGGTATAGCATTCGCGGGCCAAGGTGACCCCGGCAATCGACGGGCGAGCGCCAAACATGTTCACGCCGCCGGCTTTGAGGCATTGCTCGGCTTCGAACTTCTTGGTCAGTGCGTCGGCGATGCCGGCCAGAAGGAAGGGGCGCGGGGCCTGGGCTATCAGGCGGGTGTCGACCAGGACATAGCGTGGGCTGCTGAGCAGGTGGCCTACTTCGCTGAGTTGGTGATGCTCGTCGTATACCACGAAATTTTTCGAAGTAGGCGCATCGTTGGAGGCAACCGTGGGCATGCTCACCAGCGCCGCACCGCAGGTGTGGGCCAACGCCTTGCCGGCATCGATCGATTTGCCGCCACCGACCGCCAGGACCACGTCGAAGTCGAAGCGCGCGGCCGATTGGCGCAGGCCGGCGATGCCCTTGGCGGTGATTTCGCCATCGAAGGTGATGTAGTGCAGTTGCACATCGGCGCGAGCGCAGGTGGCGTCGAGGCGCTCCTTGACCAAGCCGATCACGAAGCTGTCGATGACCACCACGGCTCGGCGGCCGCAATGGGCCAGGTACTGGCCTGCCTCGTCAAGAACATCGGGGCCTTGCACATAGCGCCCGGGTGAGCCGAATACCAGATTCATACGGCACCTCTTTATGACTGTTTGTTGTTGTTATGCGAGACCTCAGGGGATCTGCGTCATTTGTGATGCATCATATATCATGCGTGATGGCCGTCAAGCTTGTTCGGGGGCAGTGGTAGCCATCTGTCTGTCGAATGGGATATCAGGCGATGGAGTAGCCGCCATCGACGGCCAGCGTGGTGCCGGTGATATAGCGGGCGCTGTCAGACGCCAGGAAGGCGATGGCATTGGCCACGTCCTCGGGTTGGCCCCAGGCGTTCATCGGGATGCGTGACAGAATGCCGGCCGAGCGGGTGGGGTCTTCATAGGCTCGGCGCGACAGCTGGGTGAGGATCCAGCCCGGGGCCACGGCATTGGCGCGCACACCGTCGGCGGCCCAGGCCACCGCCTGGCAACGGGTCAGCTCGCTGATCGCGGCCTTGCTCGAGGCGTAGGCGGGGGTCTTGGCCGAGCCGAAGATGCCCCACATCGAAGCGAAGTTGATCACCGCGCCGCGCGCCACTTTCAGGCCCGGCAAGGCGGCATTGCTGATGCGCAGGACGGCGGTCAGGTTGACGTCGAGCACGCGGTTGAAACCGTCGATTTGCCATTCCCGGTTGTGGTCGATCACGCCGGCGGCATTGACCAGGGCATCGACGCGCTCGAAGCGGCTGAAGAAGCCATTGACCTCGGCATCGCTGGTCACGTCCAGCACCTGATAGTGGATGCCTTCGACCCGTGCTTCAGGTTCGCCCAGGCCCAGGGTGTGCACCTGATAGCCATCGGCAAGCAGGCGCTGCGCGGTTGCCAGGCCGATGCCCGAGCCGCCGCCGGTGATGATTGCAATCTTGCTCATGGGTGTAGCTCCTTTCGGGATGTGTACATGGGTGGGGCCTGACCCAGGCGCCCCGCGAACAGGCCGACAAAGGCACAGGGCGCGTCAGCGACCGGGCGCTGCGCCAAACAGGTAATCGGCCAGCAGCTCGAGCTGCCCGGTGAGCATGTGCACGCCCTTGTGGATGGGGCAGCCACGGGCCTGGGCCGCTTCGAGCAACGGGGTGACATCAGGATTCATCACCACCTCGCCCACCAGCGTGCCTGGCTGCAGGGTATCGGCCGCCAGCGGCAGCGGATCGTCCGCCTTCAGGCCCAGTGCGGTGGCGTTGATCACCACATCGAAGCCGCGTGCATCGGCCGCACCCGCAGCGATATCTCGACCAGGCATCAGCGTGCGCAACTGCGCGGCGAGTGCTTCAGCCTTGGCCAGCGAACGGTTGGCGACCACCAGCCGGGTGATCGGCTCACTGAGCAGGGCATGGGCGATACCGGTGGCGGCACCACCGGCGCCGAGCAGCAGCACACGCCGGCCGCCCAGGTCATGGCCCTGGTTCTTCAGGCCACGTACGAAGCCTTCGCCATCGAACATGCGCCCGACGAAGCGGCCATCGGGCAGACGACGCGCGACGTTGCACACCTTGAGCACTTCGGCGATGCCCAGCAGCTCGTCGCACAGGTGGGCCACTTCGATCTTGTGCGGCACGGTCACGATCACCCCGGCGAGGTTTTCGATACCACGCAGGCCAGCCCAGGCCGAGGCCAGGTTGTCGGGCGAAACCTCCCAGGGGACCAGCACCCCGTCATGCCCCAGGCGTTCAAGAAGCGGGTTGAACAAGGACGGTGTTCGCAGGTGCTTGGCTGGGTAGGTGAGATGTACCACCACCCGGGTAGTGCCGGTGACAGGCATGGCTGTTTCCTTGAAAGCTGGCGTGAAAAGGCAGAGCGCGGGCCAGCGCCGCGTTCGTTATTAGATTCATAAATGCATCATATATCATTAGTCAATCCCCATCCTGGCCGCAAAAGTCTTTTGCATGAAAGTCAAAAGACTTGATCTTGCGATTTAAAAATAAAACATGATATATCATGCCTCCAGTCGGCTGCGGCCGCTGAACGTCCTGATATCAAAAACAACAAGGCCTTCTACGAAAGGCGAGGATGACCTCATGCACGGAATGCTTCATGCATTGCCGGCCCTGTGTGACGGGAGGTGCGAATGACCCAGATATTCGCCGCGCCCGGTCGCTACATTCAGGGCTACAAGGAACTTGAACGCCTTTACCGGCATATCGCCTGGTTTGGCCAGCGCTTCCTGATCATCACCAGCCAGGGCCGTCTGGATAGCCTGCAGCAGACCCTGGCCATCAGCTTCGACAAACCTGAACATGCCCTGCGTTACGCCGTATTCGAAGGCGAAGTCACCCGAGCCGAGGTGCAGCGGCTGTGTGCGTTGCGCGAGCGACTGGGCTGTGACGGGGTGGTCGGGGTGGGTGGTGGCAAGGTGCTCGACGCTGCCAAGGCGGTTGCCCAGCAGGGCCGGCTGCCGCTGTGTATCGTGCCCACGGTGGTCTCCAACGATGCCCCCACCAGCGCCTTGTCGGTGCTCTACCACCCGGACGGTGCCTTCGACGATGTACTGTTCCACGAGCGCAGCCCGGACGTGGTGGTGGTGGACACCTGGATCATCGCCCAAGCGCCGGTGCGCCTGTTGGTGGCTGGCATCGGCGATGCTCTGGCGACCTACTACGAGGCACGCACCTGCGTGCAGGGCGACCACGACAACTTCCTTGGCCTGGCCGGCGGTGGCCTGCAATCGAGCGCGGGCGGCGGCAAGCCGACCCTCACATCGATGGCCATCGCCCAACTGTGCCACCAGGTTTTGCAAGCCAATGCGGTGCAAGCCGTGCGGGCCTGTGCGCAGCAGCAGGTGACCAAGGCGCTGAACCGGGTGATCGAGGCCAACGCACTGATGAGCGGCATCGGTTTCGAGAGCAACGGGGTGGCCACCGCTCATGCCGTGTATTGCGGCTTCAGTGAGCTGGGTCCACGGGCCACGGCCTACCACGGCGAATACGTTGCCTTTGGCACCCTGGTGATGCTGGTGCTCGAGGGTGCGCCGGCCGGTGAACTGGATGGCCTGCTGCGACTGTGCCTGGCGGTTGGCCTGCCGGTGTGTTTCGCCGACCTGGGCCTGGCGGACCTCAGCGAGCAGGAGCTGCAACGGGTGGTGCAGGTGGCGGCCTCGCCGCAGCAGACCAGCCGCGTCGAGCCCTTCGACGTCACTGAGTGGGAGATGCGCGCAGCGCTGCTTGCCGCCAGCGACCTGGGGGAGTTCTACAAGAAAGGCGGATCGGTTCTGGCAAGTTCGGCCAGCCCGCGTTTGCCATCAGTCATTCGCCACGAACAGAGGTAAGTAGATGAAAGCATTTCAGGCAAGCCTGCCGGTCAAACTGGACTTCGAGGCCGGTGCAATCCGCCGCATGGGTGAAAAGGTCGCGCCGTTCGGCAACAAGGTGCTGTTGATGGTCGACCCGTTCCTTGAAGGCAGCGAGCTGGTCGCCCAGGTGCTCGGCAGTTTCGCCGAGCGTGGCATCACTGTCCTCGAGTTCTACGACATCGTGCCCAACCCGCGCCATACCACCATTGACCGCGCAGTGGCGCTGGTGCGTGACAGCGGCTGCCAGGCTGTGGTGGCGATCGGCGGCGGCAGCGCCATCGACTCGGCCAAGGCCGTGGCGTTCGTCGCTGTACATGGCGGCCGCTGTTGGGACTACACCGAGCGTCTCGGTGAGCCGGTGACGAGGCCGCAGTCCCGTGGTCTGCCGCTGCTGGTGGTGCCGACCACCTCTGGGACCGGGACCGAGGCGACACCATTCGCGGTGATCAACAATCCTGAGCTGGGCCTCAAGTGTGCCATTGTCAACCCGCACATCTACCCGGATGTGGCGTTGATCGACCCGCAAATCCTGGTTTCCAAGCCGCCACGGCTGACGGCGCTGACTGCCGTGGATACTTTCTGCCACGCACTGGAAGCATTCATCAGCATCCATGCCACACCCTGGGTGGAAATGGTCGCGCTGGAGTCGATCCGCCTCTTTGCCGCCAATGCCCTGCGCTGCGTGGAGCATGGGGACGACCTGGAGGCGAGGGCGCGCATGGCCTTTGCGTCGACCCTCGGCGGCATGGCCATTGCCGGCGCCGGGGTCACCGTATCCCATGCGCTGGGCCAGCCATTGGGCGCCATGACCGATGCGCCCCATGGCGGCACGGTGGCAGCCAGTACGCCGCAGGTGATCCGCTGGACCCTACCGGTGGCCGAGGACAAGTTTGCCCGGGTGGCCGAGATCCTCGACCCGGGCACTCATACCTTGCCGCTAAGCGAGCGCGCCGCGCGCCTGCCTGACATCGTCAGCGCCCACTTCACCCGCCTGGGCGTACGGGACACGTTCGGCAGCTATGGCCTCAAGCCCGAGCAGGTCGATGAGTTCGCTCAGGTGGTGTGGACCAGCTTCAACCAGGACCTGGCCTGCCACCCCAAACCCATTCGTGACCAGCAGGAGGTGGCCGAAATCGTCCGCCAATGCCTGTAGTTGGCGTCACCCAGCCCTGGCCGCCTTGCGCGCGGCCAGGTCAGTGACGCCAGGCGCCCTCGTTGCACGCTCGCAAAGCTGAACAAAAACCACAAGAAAACAGTTTCGGGAACAGATCGCAATGACAAGATCCACCTTGATCGGGGTCGGGTTGCTGGGCGTATGCGCCTTGCAGCAGGCCCAGGCCGACAACTACTCACCCGGCAATTTCCTGTTCGGTGACTGGCAGGGGCAGCGCACCCGTCTGCATGAGAAGGGGGTAGACCTGCAGTTCACCTATGTCAATGAACTGGCCTACAACACCCAGGGAGGGGCGCAGCACAAGGGCACCTACAGCGACCAGCTGATGGCCGATGCCCGCTTCGACCTGCAGCGCCTGTTGGGTTGGCAGGGGGCCGCGTTTCGCATCACTTTCACCAACCGCAACGGTGAAAGCCTGACCCGCGAAGCCGACACCGGCACCCTGCTGGCCGCCCAGGAAATCTAAGGCTATGGCAGTGTTACCCGGCTGGTGCAGTTCTATTACCAGCAGGCACTGCTCGATGAGCGTTTGCTGTTCAAGATCGGCCGGCTGCCCATGAGTGGCGATGTATTTCCGTTTTCCTGCACGTTCCAGAACCTGACCTTCTGTGGAACGGTGCCTGGCTACATCACCCCCAACTGGTTCACCTGGCCGGTCAGCCAATGGGGCGCGAGCCTGGCGGCGCAGTTGGCCGATGACTGGTGGCTGAACACCTCCGTGTACCAGGTCAACCCGCACTTTACCGAGAACAGCCAAGGGTTGAACTTCGGCAGCCCCTCGGGCACCACCGGTTACCTGGCGGTTGGCGAACTGGCCTGGAAGCCGGTGCTTGGTGGCCTGCCTGGCAGCTACCGGGTTGGCGTATGGCGCAATACTGGCGACTTTGATGACCTGTACCAGGACATCGATGGGCAACCCATCGGCTTGACCGGCGCGGCACCCGCGCAACACGACCAGGCAAGCGGCTACTACGCCATGGCCGAACAGCAGGTCTACCGCAACCCGGACAATGCTGCGCGTGGCCTGACGCTTTTCACCAACTTCATCCAGTCCGACCGGGACGTTTCCAGTGTCGAGCGGCTCTGGCACCTGGGCGCGTTCATCCGTGGGCCCCTGGCCCAGCGCCCGCAGGACGAGATCGGGCTGGCGTTGGGCCGCCTGGAGGTCAACCCGCGTTCGGCGCGGCGTGTGCAGCAGGCCAGCGGCGTGCCCCGGCGGGCCGATGTCGAGTACCCGGTCGAACTCTATTACGGGTTGCAGCTGACACCGGCACTGACCCTGCGCCCCAACCTGCAGTACGTACGCAACCCCGGCGGCTTCGAGCATGACCGCAGTGTGGTGGTCTGGGGCCTGAAGACCGAAATCAGCTTCTAGTGCAGTGCCGGCGTCAGGCCGACGTCTCGCTGTTTTTATGATGCATCATGTATCCAATGGAGAATCCCATGAGCCTTGCCAGTTTCATTGACCTTACCACCGTGCAGCAGCGTGCCAGCGAACTCCAGCTGCTCGGCCAGGCCTTCATCGACGGCCGCTTTGTCGATGCCTTGAGTGGCGAGACCTTCGCCAACATTTCGCCGCGCGACGGGCGCGTGCTCAACCAGGTTGCCTCGTGCCAGGCCGAGGATGTGGAGATGGCCGTGAAGGCCGCGCGGCGTGCCTTCGACAGTGGTGTGTGGTCGCAGCGCACACCGAAGGAGCGCAAGCGCGTCATGCTGCGCTTCGCTGCCTTGTTCGAGCAGCACATGGAAGAGTTGGCGTTACTGGAAACCCTCGACATGGGTAAGCCCATCAGCGAGAGCGCCGGGTTCGATGTGCACGCGGTGCTCGATTGCCTGCAGTGGTACGCCGAAAGCTGCGACAAGCTGTATGACGAAGTCGCGCCGTCGGGGCCCTCGGCCGTGGGCTTGGTGACCCGCGAAGCGATCGGCGTGGTGGCGGCGGTCACCCCCTGGAACTTCCCGATGCTGATGGCCATGTGGAAGGTCGCACCCGCCCTGGCCATGGGCAACTCGGTGGTCCTCAAGCCCGCCGAGCAATCACCGCTGACTGCCCTGCGCATTGCCCAGTTGGCCGCCGAAGCCGGTATCCCGGCCGGTGTGTTCAACGTGTTGCCGGGCTTTGGCCCCACCGCGGGCAAGGCGCTGGGCCTGCACATGGACGTTGATACCCTGGTGTTCACCGGCTCCGGCGAGGTCGGCAAGCTGTTCCTGCAGTACGCGGGGCAGTCGAACATGAAGCGGGTGTGGCTGGAGTGCGGCGGGAAGACCCCGAACATCATTCTCGATGACTGCCGTGACCTGGAGAAGGCCGCGACCACTGCGGCGCGCTCGATGTTCTTCAACCAGGGCGAAGTCTGCGTGGCGCCCTCGCGGCTGATTGTCGAAGCTGGCATCCGCGCCGAGTTCGTTGCCGAGGTGCTCAAGGTGGCACGCACCATCGCCGTCGGAGATCCACTGGACCCAACCACCCAGCTTGGCGCTATCGTCGATGCCAGCCAGTTGCAACGGGTATTGGGTTATATCGACAAAGGCGTGCAGGAGGGCGCACAGCTGATCCTCGGTGGTGAACGGGTCAAGCACGGCCTGGGCGCCGAGGGCTTTTACATCCCGCCGACCATTTTCGACAACGTCAGCAACGACATGACCATCGCCCGAGAGGAGATCTTCGGCCCGGTACTTTCGGTCATCACCGCCCGTGACCACCTCGATGCTCTGCGCATCGCCAACGATACCCCGTATGGCCTGGCCGCCAGCCTGTGGACCCGCGACCTCTCGCGGGCCCACCAAATGGCCCGGGGCCTGCGTGCCGGCAGCGTGTGGGTCAACTGCTTCGATGGGGGCGACATCAGCATGCCGTTCGGTGGCTTCAAGCAGTCCGGCAACGGTCGCGACCGCTCGTTGCATGCCCTGGACAAGTATTCGGAGCTCAAGTCCACCTGGATCGAGTTGTGACCTTTTGCCTGGCAACCCTGGAGAACAACAATATGAAAAGCACAGTTGCCCGTACCCTGGCCACCTTCGGCCTTGCCACGCTGCTCGCCGGGCCGACCGCCGCCGAGGCGCGCCACCCACTGTACCAGCTGATACCCAACACGGCGTTGTCCGGCCTGGTGGACCCGCAAATGGCCGATCGTACCGACATCGACAAGGGCTTGCCCTTGAAGCAGAAGGGGGAACGGTTACGCATTGGCTGGACCGACATCACCCTGGGTAACCCCTGGTTCGTCTCGATGATCGACGACGCGCGCAGCCTGGCCGAGCGTTACGGCTATGACATGCAGGTGCAGGTGGCCGACGGCGATGTGGCCCGCCAGAGCGCCCAGGTCGACAACTTCATCACCCTGGGGGTGGATGTGATCGTCATCGACCCCACCGACATCCTCGGTTCCGTTGCCGATGTCGAGCGAGCTGTGGCGGCCGGGATCCCGGTAATCACCGTCGGCACTGCACCCGACGCGCGAGCGCCGGTGATCACCACCAGCACCGGAAACCCCTACGGCAGCGGTGTCGAGGCCGGGCGCTATGTGGTCGAGCACACTGACCCGGGCAGCGAAATCAACGCTGCCATGGTCATCGGTGTAATGGGCAACTCGACCTCCGAGAGCCGCCTCAACGGCATGATCTCGGGGATCGTCCAGGCCCGTGCCGAGCAGCGCCAGCTCGGCCTGTCGAAGGAGGATGCGCTGCTTAAGGGGTTCGAGCTGTTCCAGCAGGTCAAAGCCAAGGGCAGTTTCAGCTGGCCTGAAGGGGGCTTCAACGTGCTGGCCTGGGGCCGTGGCGAATGGACCGAGGAGGGTGGCCTGGCCGCCACCGAGGACATCCTCAGTGCCCATGGCGAGCGCCTGAACCTGATCCTGGCGGAGAACGACTTCATCGCCATCGGCGCCATCAACGCTGTGGACAATGCCGGCAAGGCCGGGCAGGTACGGGTCGCTGCGGCAGCTGGCAGCTTCAAGGTTGCGCTGGATCTGATCAAGCAGGGCAAGCTGCTGGTTAGCGCCAGTAACAGTGGTTCGCAGACCGGGGTGGCGGCCATCGAGCTGATCCACCAGATACTTGACGGCCGGCTGCAGGCCAACAACCTGCCGTTGGCGTCGTACTTCCCGGTGGAGCTGATAACCCCTGGCAACGTCGACCACTTCATCCAGCTCGAACAGGGCCCGGCCACGGTCGAGCGGCTACCCGCATTCCGCTCAATCGACCAGCTCAAGGCAGCCATGCGCTGACCCGAAGGTTGCGGCGCCTGCCTGGCAACGCGCCGCTTGCAGAGGTAAGACCGATGAATGCAATACACAAGACCGCCGTCGAGTTGCGCGACATTCACAAGGCGTTCGGCGGCATCAGTGCGCTCAGTGGTGCGAGCTTCAGCGCCAACGTGGGTGAAGTGCATGCGCTGATGGGTGAGAATGGCGCGGGCAAATCGACCTTGATGAAGATCCTCGCCGGCGCCTACGTGCGCGATGCTGGCGAGGTGCTGTTGCACGAGCAGCCGGCGAGTATCGGCAAGCCGGCCGATGCGCTTCGCCTTGGCGTATCGGTGATCTACCAGGAGTTTGCCCTGGCGCCGCACCTGTCGGTGGCGGAAAACATCTGCATCGACGACCTGGGCGCGAACAGGTGGCGGGTGCAGTGGCCGATGCTGCGTGACAAGGCGCGGTGCATACTCGATGAGCTGGGGTTTGCCAACATCGACGAACGCCGTGCAGTGGGCGAGTTGCCGGTGGCCCATCAACAGGCGGTGGAAATCGCCAAGGCCCTGTCGCGCAACGCCTCGGTGCTGGTGTTCGACGAACCGACCGCGGTGCTCACCACCCACGAGACCGAGCAGTTGTTTCGCATCCTGGCGGAATTGCGGCGCAAGGGCGTGTGCATCATCTATGTCTCGCATCGCATGGACGAGATCTTCCGCATCTGTGACCGCGCCACGGTGCTCAAGGATGGCCGTACCGTCGGCACCCTGCCGCTGTCAGCCATCGACGAGCGCGGGCTGGTGCAGATGATGATCGGCCGTGAGCTGAGCGACCTGTTCCCGCCACGCCAGGCAAGCATCGGCGAGGCCCGCCTGCGGGTCGAGGGGCTGAGCGCCGGGCCACTGGTACGCAATGTGAGTTTTCAGGTACACGCCGGTGAGGTGCTGGGCTTCAGCGGACTGGTCGGCTCGGGGCGCACCGAAACCATGCGCGCGCTGTTCGGCGCCGAGCGCAGCAGCGCCGGCACTGTTCACCTGGATGGCCGCCAACTGCGCAACCGCAGCCCGCGCGAAGCGATCGGCAATGGCATCGGGCTGCTGCCCGAAGACCGCAAGCAGCAAGGCGTGCTGCTGGAGATGTCGATCCGCGTCAACGCAGCTTTACGGCCCGGCTCGCCCTACACCAGTCGCTTTGGCTGGATCGATGGTGCCCGCGAGCGCGCCGGGGTCGAGGCGCTACGTCAGCAGTTGCGTCTGAAGACCGGCTCGATCGAGCAGGCGGTGGGCGATCTGTCCGGGGGTAATCAGCAGAAGGTGGCGCTGATGAAGTGGATCGACGCCGGCTGCCGGGTGCTGATCCTCGACGAGCCGACCCGTGGTGTAGATATCGGCGCCAAGACCGAGATCTACCGGGTCATCAACGAACTGGCCGAGGCCGGGGTGGCGATCATCCTGGTGTCCTCGGAAATGACCGAGCTGATCGGCATGTGCGACCGGGTGCTGGTGATGCGCGATGGTGCCATCGCCGGCGAGCTTGGCGGTGATGCAATCGAAGAACACGCAATGATTTGTCTGGCGATGGGAGTCGAACACCATGGATAACAACTTGAGCAAACTGGCCGCCCCCTCGCTGTCGGGCGAGTCCAGGCAGCCGCTGGGGCGCGTTGTGCGCCGGCTTTTTCTGCAACACAACGCACTGGTGATGCTGCTGGTGCTGGTGGCCGTGGCCAGCAGCCTGTCGGCGGACTTTTTCACCTGGCAGAACCTGGGTAACCTGCTGCGGCAACTGACGCCGCTGATACTGGTCAGCATTGGCATGCTGATCGTCATCCTCACCGCGGGTATCGACTTGTCGGTTGCCTCGGTGGCAGCGGTGGGCGGGGTGGTCGTGGCGATGAGCCTGAATCTGCTGCCGCTGGAGGACAGCCTCGGGTTGTTGCTGGCGGTGGCCATCGCGGTGGGGGCAGGGGTGTTGATGGGCCTGGTCACCGGCAGCTTCGTGGCCTACTTTCGCATGGCCCCGTTCATTTCCACCCTGGCGATGATGACCATTGCCCGAGGGCTGGCGTTTATCCTCTCCAACGGCCAGCCACAGCGGCTGGCCGACAGCCAATCGGCTGCCAGCCTGTTGCGAGACTTCGGTCGTCAGGCCGATGGAGTGTTCGGGGTGCCTTGGCCGGTGTGGCTGGCGGTGCTGGTGATTGGCATGTTCGCCCTGATCCTGCGCTACAACGCTTTTGGCCGGTTGATCATCGCCAGCGGCAGCAACGAGACTGCCGTGCGCCTGGCGGGGATTGCAGTGGAGCGCTACAAGCTGGCGGCCTATGCGATTTGCGGCGGGCTCAGCGCCCTTGCCGGGGTGGTCATCGCCTCGCGTTCCGGGGTCGCCACGCCCAGTGCCGGCATGGCCCTGGAACTGGATGCCATTGCCGCCTGCGTGATAGGTGGTGCGCTGTTGTCCGGCGGCAAGGGTAGTTTGTTCTACACCGTGGTCGGGGTGCTGGTGCTTGGTTTGATCGGCAACATCATGAACCTGCTCAGCGTCCCGGCGTACCCGCAACAGATCATCAAGGGCGCGATCATCGTGGTGGCGGTGCTGCTGCAAGGGGTGGGTCGACGCGACACGCGGATCTGAACCGTTCGCACGAGATGGCACGGCATGGGCGATGATGTATCATGCGTCTTCGCCATGTCGCCCAGTGTTTCCTCCGGCGGTTGGCCCTGTGCTATTCATCAGACAAGAGAGAACAAGCGTGACAGTTCACAAGCCACTGGATAAAGGCAACCTGAGCGAGCGGGTCTACAGCATCATCCGCACGGCATTGATGGACGGCCAGTATCAACCGGGTGACCGCCTGCGCATCAGTGCCTTGGCCGAGGAGTTTGGTGTGTCGATCACGCCGGTGCGTGAGGCGATCTTCCGCCTTGTCAGTGATCATGCACTGGACATGAAGGCCGCTACCTCCATCTATGTGCCGGAGCTGACCGTCAGCCAACTACGGGAAATCCAGCTGATCCGCCATCTGCTGGAGGGCGAGGCGGCGGGCATGGCGGCCGAGCGAATTTCCGCCGCCGAGCTGAAGCATCTGGAAGAGGTGCAAACGGCCTTCCAGGCGGCTGTCAGCACCGACTACAAACAGGCTTCGCTGCTCAACCGCGAGTTCCACTTCGGTCTGATTGCCGCCGCACGCATGCCGGTGATCTTCAAGACCCTGGAGAACATGTGGGTGATGATGGGGCCGCTGCTCAGCACCTTCCATGCCGAAGTGCCCAAAGCGGAACTGGCCAGCGCCAAGCACAAGCACTTCGAAGTACTCGAAGCCTTGCGCAAGCGCGATTCGGCAAAGGCCAAGGCGGCCCTGCAAGCGGATATTGCATGGGGGGAGTTGATGGTGGAGTGGTTGGAGCGCAAGTCGCTGGCCCAAGGTTGATGGCGGATGCCTTGATCGCCGTCCGGTCCCCAGTGAGTCGGCGATGACATGACCGCCGTCAGCATCCGGCCGAACATCGTGTCGCCCAGCGTGGCCCAAGGATAGTGACGAACGGTCAAGCAGGCTTGTGCAGGGCACATCACCTGCACAAGCGTGCCTGACCGCAATGCCTCACTGCACCTCGCACGCTTCCTGCGAAGGCACACCGTAGGACACGTAGTACGCCAACCCCACGAAGATCGCCCCACCCACCGCATTCCCCAGGAACACGGCCATCAGGTTCTCCACCAACTGCCCCCAGCTCAGGTAGCCGGCAAAGATCGCTGCCGGAATCAGGAACATGTTGGCTACCACATGCTGGAAACCGATGGCGACGAACGCCATGATCGGGAACCAGATGCCGAGAATCTTGCCGCTCATTTCACGGCTGGCATACGACAGCCACACTGCCAGGCACACCAGCCAGTTGCAGCCGATTCCGGACACGAAGGCGTGGAGGAAGTCGGCGTTGGTCTTGCTGGTCGCAGCCGCCAACACCTTGTTCAGGTAGGCCCCCTCGGTCAGGCCCAGCAGGTGACCGAAGCAC
Organism: Pseudomonas sp. PNPG3; assembly: GCF_023093815.1. NCBI lineage: Bacteria > Pseudomonadati > Pseudomonadota > Gammaproteobacteria > Pseudomonadales > Pseudomonadaceae > Pseudomonas > Pseudomonas sp. PNPG3. The sequence continues at coordinate 358,092 of NZ_JALLKV010000001.1, read as the reverse complement.
CCGGCAACGAACAGTGCACCGAACAGATTGGCGACGGTCACCAGCAGCCAGTTGCGCGCCACGGCGCCTGGGCCGATACGCCGGGCGAACATCGCCAACGGCAAGCTCATCATGTTGCCGGTGAGCAGTTCGCCACCGGCCAGGATCACCAGGATCAGGCCGATGGGAAATACCGCGGCGCCCAGCAGCGTGCCGAACGAGGCCCACTGTACCGGGATCATGGTGCTGACGTGGATAGCCAGGAGAAACCCTAGCGAAATGAATGCACCTGCGAGGAACCCCAGGACCAGTGTCGCATGGGTGGATAGGTGGGCTTTCTTGACGCCGCTCTCGATGACGAGCTCGGTGATACGGGTGGGGCTATTGACGGACATTTCGGAAACTCGAACACGGTGACGGCGACGCGACTGGCGCGCACGCCGTGGTGGGGCTTGATCAGTACGGGGGTAGGCTACGCAACTGGTGCAAAGGTGTAACGCGCACCTTTGAGCCAGCGGCGAAGAGGGCGGCAAGCTACATGAGTCAATTTGACGCGGTCAAATCGATGGAATGGATGATCTGATAGACCGCGTCGATGAGGCTTGCAGGTCTGCGCGCATGGATCTGCTTCCCGGCAAACCAGGCCTGGAACATCACTTGGGGGTTCACCCAGGGCAAATTGAGCCCGCTGGCAGGCTGAAGATGACAGACGGGTTGCCGACCGCCCGTTATGATCGGAATGTAGCTTGCCGGGCCTGACTGATGGCACTTTAGGCACGGTCACCTGGAAAACGAGATCTGCGAAACAGCGGAATAGAGCATTCAAAGTCATTTGCGAAGTTTGGATCCAGTTGTCGATAAAACTTTCCGCTCGGTCAAATTACAACAACTTAGCAAACTAACTAACTTGATTTAGTGTACCGCCTGTCGGTCATTTTGCTCGAGAAATGAACGATTTGGGTGACGCTGACTCCTATTTGCCAGCAGGTGCCTTCAATGTGATTGCAACTCGCGCCTTTCCCCCAGAACTTATGGACGTTCAACCTCATTAGCATCGCAGGGATGCTCATGGGGCTTTTTTTCCTGAATAGTGGAGCAACGCCATGCCCAACCGAGGCTCTTCGGGTGAGCCACCGTGTGTATTGAATAATTATCTGCTTTTTCATTTAACGATTCGAATTTGGCTTTGCCACTGCGATTAAATCGTTCGCACGCCTATTGCAAGGTCATCTAGCGCTAACGCATTACGTGGAGAAAACGTCGTGGAGATTAATACAATTATTAGCCTGTTCGGGCAGAAAGAATCCATGGAGCTGGTGCGGTTGTCGGTGATTTACGTTCATTTATTGGCCTGTTGCATTGCCATCGGCCTGGTATTCGCCAGTGACGCCGAGATGGTCAGGAACTTGTTGAAAGGTCATAAAGAAGCCGGGCATGACAGTAAGCATATGACGAGCTTGCAGAAGTCCGTGGCCAATGCCCTGATATTCTTGTGGCTCACGGGCGCCGCAGTGATTGGAATTGACTACCTTGATAAAGGTATGAACTATTTTGCCAATCCGAAACTTCAAGCGAAGGTCATTATTGTCATGTTGCTGACCTTCAATGGCATGCTGTTGCATCGTTATGTATTGCCTGCCCTGCTCAAAGCGGGCAACTTGCTCGACCTTAATTTTGGCGTGCGGATGTTCGCACTGTTCTCCGGCGCACTGTCGGGTGTGTCCTGGTTGTATGCGGCGATGCTGGGCGTTGGCCGGCCACTGGCCTGGAAATACTCGCTGACCGAGTTGCTGCTGGCTTATCCGGTACTGATCTTGCTGGGCTTTGCCATGATGGCTGCCCTGACCCAGTGGGCACGCAAACGCAGCCAGGCCGAACCGGTTCCGGCGCCTGTCTGGCGACTGGCTGGTATTCCTACCTGATTGCCTGAGTAACGCTTCAATTACGCCGCGAACCGGGAAACCTGGTTCGCGGCGAGCTCGTTTCATGCGCAGCCTCTGGGCGGTTCGGCTGGCGGTTGGTAAAGGCCTGAAGTGATGTGTCGCCTGATCTGGCCTCTTCGCGGGCGCGCCCGCTCCCACAAGGTCCCGCGCAGTTCTGTGGGAGATCGCCCAGTCCTTTGGGCTGCGCTGTCGCGTAGGGAACTGAATCCGCAAACAGTGCGCGTACCCTGTGGGAGCGGCTTTAGCCGCGAAGAATCCAACGCGGTACATGGCACCGGCTGCGCCGGTGTTCGCGGCTAAAGCCGCTCCCACAGAGTCCCGGTTAATTCAATGAGTTATGTGCAGTTCTGTGGGAGCGGGCGTGCCCGCGAAAGGGCCGGAACAGGCAGTCGAGAAATTTCAGGACTTTCACTTCTACCAAGATTGCGAACCAGCCCCATCCGCTGACGGGTCAGGCGCGAACCAATAGAAATATCGCCGGTAGCAGCTGCCCATCGTCAGGCGGCAGGCCGCCTGCATTGGTTTTTTGCGCTCGTTGCAGCGTGGTGGCGATGGTGATTTCCGTTCGCGACTCGATACTCCGCGCCACACCTCCCACCGAGCCTTCACCGAAGCCCAGCAGCGAGCAGCCGTTGTTGATGAGCACGAAGAAAACGATCACCCAGAATGGGCCGCAGTTCATGGTGCAAGCCCCAGGGCGTCGATGGCTGCGCACGAAACGATGGAAACGCTATCGCCAAGGTCCGCTACATCAGCGCCTTGTCTCATTGAGTTGAAAATGGGGGAGGCCATGTACCCGCTCCAGATGTTGCTTGTGGAGCTAATGGTGACGGCGCGGTGATTCAATGAAAAACGATGCTCAGTGATCCAGGATATCGATCCGCTTGATCATTGAACGTAGCGATCAGCGTTGGATTTGAACGTCGCTGCATGGTTGAGGTTCTTAATGCAAAGGACACCGTGAGGGCTCCCTTATGAGCATTGAACGCAGCATCCCTGAGCTCGAAGCCTGGTACGCCCAATACGACGACATCAGTTACCGCCGTGAGTCGCCGGATGCCTACCACCATGAACTGCTACGCACGGCCGAGGCGCTGCGTGACGATGGTGCCATCGACTGGGACGACTGGCTGGCACTCAAAGCATTGGCCGATGACGCCCATGTGCGCGCCCTGGAAGATGCCGTGCAGGCCCATGTCAGCGACCCCGACGCATGAAAGCGCTGAAGATTGCCACGTTCAACATCAACGGCATTCGTAGCCGGCTGCCGGCACTGCTGGCTTGGCTGGAGCGGGAAAAGCCCGACATCGCCTGCCTGCAGGAACTCAAGGCGGCGGATCAGCAGTTTCCTCGCCAGGCGCTAGAAACGGCGGGTTATGGTTGCCTCTACCAAGGGCAGCCTTCGTGGAATGGCGTGGCCATTCTGGCACGGGGCAGCGAACCGCTGGAAGTACGTCGTGGCCTGCCTGGCATGGAGGACGACAACCAGAGCCGCTACCTCGAGGCAGCGGTACAGGGAGTGCTGGTGGCTTGCCTGTATCTGCCGAACGGCAACCCGCAACCGGGGCCGAAATTCGATTACAAGCTCCGCTGGTTCGAAAGCCTGATCGCCCATGTGAAAGGGCTGCATGACAGTGGCCATCCCGCGGTGCTGGCGGGTGATTTCAATGTGGTGCCTACCGACATGGATATCTACAACACGCGCTCCTGGATGAAGGACGCGCTGCTGCAGCCCGAATCACGCGCGTGCTACCAGAAACTGCTCCAGCAAGGCTGGCTCGACGCCATTCGCCATCTGTATCCGGACGAGCGCATTTACACCTTCTGGGATTATTTCCGCAACCACTGGGCACGCAACGCCGGGTTGCGTATCGACCACCTGCTGCTCAACCCCGAGCTCGCGCCTTACCTGAAGCGGGCTGGTGTCGATGCCTGGGTGCGTAACGAACCCAAGGCCAGCGACCATGCGCCCGTCTGGATCGAGCTGGGCACGCGTCGCCGGCCATAGGGCAGTTCGAGCGAACCTTCAACTACCGGAACCACCGCTGGAGCCCGAACCACCAGAGCCTCCGGTCCCGCTACCCGTCCCGGTGCCGCGTTCCGATCCACTGCGGTCACTACCGGATCGGTCGGTGGTGCCATCGCCACCGGTATTGTCAGTGTCATTGCCATCGGTTCCGCCGGAACCTGTCCCCATGGCATCCGCAGGCGTGCCGGAGCCGGTCGCTCCGCCTTGGTTGTTCATGTGCCCGCTGTCATGCGGCTGCGTGCCAGGAGCACGCTGATCGTTCAGGTCGGTGGCTGCCAGCACCACAGGTGCGCTGAGCCCCAGGCACAGCGCGAGCAGTAACGAATGAGGCTTCATGATCTTCATGGCGATACTCCGTTGCGGGTTGGTCACCTTCTGTTCGGCCTGCATCACCCACGGGCGTGCCGTGAAATCGACGGAATGCATGGAGCGCAGACATGCACGGGGACGGGTTACCCCACGTGAATACTTTGAGGCCCGCGCTTCGATTCCTCTGGCAAGGCCGTGACCTTGATCGCGCGTACCGGTACGGCGAATTTTGCACCTACCTTCGAGAAGCGCTCGAGCAGGTGGAAATTGATGGCTTGCTGGATGTCCATGTACAGGTTGTAGCCCGGGTCCTTGACGATATACACGCACTCGAATTCCAGCGCCTCCTTGCCGAAGCCGCGCAGGTGGGCACGGTCGAAGCGCACCTGCTGTTGTGCCTTGATCGCTTCCTCGACGATGGCGGGTGCCTTTTTCACGGCCTCGGTTGGCGTGTCGTACGACAGGCCGAACTCGAACACGATCCGTCGTTCCTGCAGGCGCTTGTAGTTCTGGATGGTGCTGCTGATCATGCTGGCATTGGCCATGACGATCTGCTCGCCGCCCAGGCTGCGGATGCGTGTGGTCTTCAGCCCTACGTGCTCCACCGTGCCGGCCAGCGGGCCGATGACGATGAAGTCGCCCACCTCGAACGGCTTGTCGACGGCGATGGACAACGAGGCGAACAGGTCGCCGAGGATGTTCTGCACGGCCAGTGCAACAGCGATACCGCCTACCCCAAGGCTGGCGACGAAGGCGGTGATGTTCACGCCCAGGTTGGACAGCATCGCCAGCAGCACCACTGACCACAACAGTACCCGCGCACCCCATGCCGACAGCGTGGCCAGCGCGCTGCCCTGGTTCAAGCCGTCGGTGCGATGCCGGGCGAAGTAGCGACTCAGGCCCAGGCCGATGGCGCGGTTGGCCCACAGCCCGATCTGCAATGCCGCGACCACGAACCACAGGCTACCGACCCGGGTCAGCCAGCGCTCGGGCAGGTCGAGCATGCTCAGGCCCACCAGCAGCGAGGCAAGGAACAGCAGAAAATTGCTGGTCCCGGCGAGCACCTTGGCCAGCACCTGGCTTAGCGCGCCGTCATGCTCGGACCAGCGCCTGACCCGATGCAGCATGAAACTGATGGCCGCCCGCGCCACGAGGAATGTCAACAGCGCTACCGTCAGTGCCAGCAACAAATTGAGAACGGAAACTCCGAACAGTGTGGTATCGGTGAACAAGGCGATGATGCGATCACTCATGAGACACTTGCCTCCTTCCATAGGATTGGGTGACTGGTGGAGCGGCATTGCCGGCGAAGCAGGCAATGCCGCTCGCCAGGTGAGCCTCAGCCGTCGGACTGCTCCTCTGGCGGCACCTGGCCTTCGGGCCAGTCGGGTGCTTCCTTCTCCTGTTCCTGTTCAGGCACAGGTTCGCCCGGGTTGTGGGGTACTTCGTCCACGTACGGGTCGGGTTGGTTGGGGTCGATCATGGTCTGGCTCCTCGCCGTTGGGCTTTCAGGCATGTGTCCGGGCGTTCAGCCCGACTCCGCGGCAGTGTTTTTCTTCCAGCCCCGCAGGTTCATGGCGCACAGGCAACCCTGCAGGATGATCAGCGCCCAGGCTTGCGCCTGCCACCCCCAGGCGGCCCACAGCACGTTGCTGGCAATGAAGCAGCAGAAACCCAGCTTGCGCCGGCCTGGGCGCCGTGAGCCGATGCACCAGGCGGCAAGTACCGTCAGGGCCATGGCAGGCCATTCAAGAAAGTCGATCCAGGCTTCCATCACGCAGCACGCTGTTCGCCCTTGAGCAGTTTTTTCTGCGCTACCATGGCCTGGCCGAGCTCATCCAGTTGCTGCTTGCCCAGCAACTTGCGGGCGGTCGGAAACAGCTCGCTTTCTTCTTCCTCGATATGGTGTTCCAGCAGTTCCTTCATCACTTTGACCCGCCCGGCGAACTCGACGGTGCCGGTCTCGGTTTGCAGCAGGTCCGGCAGCACCAGGGAGTCCACGGTGCGGTGTTCCTCCTTGGCTTCGTAGTACATCTTCGCTTCTTCCTTGCCGCCGGCCTGCTTGATGGCCGGATACAGGATTTCTTCTTCCAGGGCGGTATGAATGCTCACCTCCTGCTTGATGCGTTCGAGCAACTCGGCGCGCTTTTTCACCGCGCGCTCAGTGGTGGAGGAGAGTTCCTCCAGCAGCTTCTTCACCAGCTCATGGTCCTGGATCAACAAATCGATAGCGTTCATGCGACACCTCTTCGGGGCTGAAAAAATCACGATTGCCTTCGATGGAGTAGGGGCCGCGCGCCAAGGTTCAAAGCGGATGATCAGCGTACTGCTGTCGCGAAAGGCGGCTCTCACCGGAATCCGCGCGGGTTGCGCCGGCCAGGCAGGGTCACTCCTGCGGAATGATCGAGATCTTGCCGTTGCGCTCGACGATGGCGAACTTGATCTGCCCGACGCTTTCGATTCCCTGGCTGTCCCGGGCGGACTCGAGAATGTCGTCTTCGGTCAGCCGCGCCCGCCGCATTCGGTGGTGGAGAAAGCGCCCGTGATCCACGACGAGTGTCGCGTGGCCGTCGACCAGCCGGGCCAGGCGCTTGGAGTTGAGCTTGGCCAGCGACAGGCCGACATCCAGGACGATCAGCGTGGCGATCACCAGCATGGCGTTGGTGAACGAGAAGTCCTCGCCGAGCAATGCCTGCTGGGTTGCTTCGCCGATGATCAGCAGCAGGACGAAGTCGAAGGTGGTGAGGTCTGCCAGCGAGCGCCTGCCAGCCACGCGAAACAGCAGCATCAGCGCGATGTACATGCCGGTCGCACGAAGAATGGAGTCCATGTCGCGCTCCTACGGGTAGAGAAAGGTGGAGAAACGCACTGCGCTGCCTGGGCCGGCGCTGACAATACCTTCGAGAGTGCCGACATGTTCGCTGCGCAGGGTCAGGTAGAGGGTGGCGATACCCTCTTTGCTGGTGCCAAGCTGGAGCAGGAGCGACCTGCCATGGGAAAGCGATACTTGCGGCTCTGGCTGCAGCGTTTCGATGCTGGCTTCGCGTAGCAAGGTCCCCCCGAGCAGCAACATCACAGGCTCCCCGGCATTGCCGCGAACCGTGATGCGCAGGTTGTCGGTGGTGCCGCTGCGGCTGAGGCGCTGATACTCCACATGCACCCGGCCGTCGTCGCTCATGACCTGGGCGTCACTGAGCGGACCGTTGCCGAACAGCCCGGCCAGGCCCAGCAGCATGACCAGCACCAGCGCGTACCATCCCACACGTTCGAAACGCCAGACCCGCTGCTGCATCCGCATGTCTTCCTCGACGGGATGGTGCCTTGAAGCCAGCTCGTCTTCGTCCATGCACCTAGCCCTCACGTAGCCCTCAGGCGCGCTCACCGCGCAGCCAGCGTTGGTGGTAATGGGCCAGGTGCGACAAGCCGTAGAGCGCGCCTTGGCGGATTACATCCGCGCGCTCGCCAAAAAAGCGCTGGCTGCGTGTGAATACCGCCAAAGGCTCGCCGGCAAAGGCCCAGGCAAAGCACACAGTGCCCGGGGCGATGCCATCCTGCGGCTGTGGCCCGGCGACACCCGTGCTGGCGATGGCGACGGTGGCGTCGCTGTCTTTCAATGCGCCGAGGGCCATCTCCCAGGCTACCGCCTCGCTGGTCAGGCCGTAGCGTTCGATAGTCTGTGGGCTGACGCCGAGCAGGCGTTTCTTGGCGCTTGGCGAGTACACCACGTAGCCGCTTTCCAGAACCTCTCCTGTCCCCGGCACTGCTGCCAACAGCGCAACCATGGCACCGGCCGTGCAGGATTCTGCGGTGGTCAGTACCAGCTTGTGGGCCTTGAGGTAATCAAGGGCCTCGAGTACGGGGTCGGTCGTCATGGCCGGTCACTCGTGCGTTGTTTTTTGGTGGACGTGTTTCCTGCGGGATTGGTTCATTGCTTGTGTGCCACCCATCAATGGTGGGGAAAGCTTCCTGAACTTTGTTCCGTTTGCCGGCTTCCTCTAGGTAGGAGGGCGGCGGTGCGGGCCTCGCGCTGCGGCCGGACTAACAGAGGAGAAGCGATCATGACCGAGCCTGTGACATATTTCTGGATCGCTGTTGCAGCGATCATCGTGTTGCTCGATCTGTGGGCCATCGTCAGTGTTTTCCGCAGTGACAAGAGCGACGTGACGAAGGCGATGTGGGCACTGTTGCTGTTGGCGTTGCCCATCGTCGGCCTGGCCATCTGGGGCGTGCTTGGGCCGCGTGGAATCAAACGCGGTACCGGGCCGTCGTCGCCTGAACATAGCAAGGGGTAGGAGGGTAGATGAAGAAAGGATCGGAGACACCTCGTAGCGGAACCCGAGGTGAAGAGGAACGGGACAATGATGCGCAGCGTCCTGATGGGTCAACTGGCACGTCCCATGATTCCACTGCGCAGAAAACAGCTCGTGATGAAACGCAACGCAAGCGTTGAGCAGGTCGGTGTGAAGAACTGAATTCGCAAGCGGTCCGCATAGCCTGTGGGAGCGGCTTTAGCCGCGAAGAATCCAACGCGGTGCATGGCACCGGCTGCGCCGGTGTTTCGCGGCTAAAGCCGCTCCCACAGGGTCCCTGCTAATGGTCAGGTCCCAATGTACCGGCAGCAGCGCCCGGCACGAGGATGACCTTGCGACAGTCGTCCTGTTTCTGGTCGAACAACTTGTAACCCAAAGCCGCTTCTTCCAGGGCCAGACGGTGGGTGACGATGAGTTCCGGCTCCAGACGCCCGGCCTCGATATGTTCGAGCAGTTCAGGAAGGAACTTCTGCACGTGGGTCTGGCCCATCTTGAACGTCAGGCCCTTGTCGAAGGCATCACCAAACATGAAGGCGTGGATAAAACCCGCATAGACCCCAGGCACGCTGACCACGCCGCCCCGGCGCACCGCGGCGATACTCTGGCGCAGCGCCTTGCCGCTGCTGCTCTCGATCTTCAGAGTGGTCAGTACCGTTTCGGTGGTACTGCCCTTGGCCTCGAAACCGACCGCATCGATGACGGCGTCCACGCCGCGCATGCCGGGGGTCAGGCGGATGATGGTGTCGGCCGGGTCGTCATCCTGCTCGAAGTTGATCGGCACCACGCCGTAGGCATCGCGGGCGAACGCCAGGCGGTAGTCATTGTCGTCGACCATGAAGATCGTCTGGGCGCCCAGCATGCGCGCGCAGGCTGCGCTCAGCAGGCCGACCGGCCCGGCGCCATAAATCGCAACTGTCGAGCCTGAGCCGACCTGCGCATTGGTGACGGCCTGCCAGGCTGTGGGCAGGATATCCGAGAGGAACAGCACCTTGTCGTCCGGCAGGGCGGTAGGCACCTTGAATGGGCCGACGTTGGCCTTGGGCACCCGCACGAAATCCGCCTGGCCACCGGGCACGCCGCCATACAGATGGCTATATCCGAATAGCGCGGCCCCTGGCGGGATGCCTTTCTTGTTGATGATTGCACCCCGGCCGGTGTTGGTCGTTTCGCAAGCGGCGAACTGGTCGAGTTGGCAGAAGAAACAGCTGCCGCAGGCGATCACGAAGGGAATCACCACGCGGTCACCGACCTGCAGGTTGGTTACCCCGCGGCCGGTATCCTCGACGATACCCATGAACTCGTGGCCGAAGATATCTCCCGGCTCGGTCTGTGGAATCTTGCCATGGTAGAGGTGCAGGTCGGAGCCGCAGATGGCGGTAGCGGTGACCCGGAGGATTATATCGTCCTCGTCCTGGATAAGTGGGTCGGGGACATTGTCGACCCTGACGTCCTGGGTTCCGTGGTATGTCAGTGCTCTCATTGGTTCATCTCCTGGGGCCGGGTGGTCTATGCAGGGGAAGCCAAGGAGGGAGGTAAAGTTCAGGTGGAATCATCCATCGGTAATTTTCAGTGCTACTGGCCCCACCAACATCATGAAGAACTGTCGTTGAGGTGACATGGCAACAGGTGAAGCCGGCGCCCGGAGGAAACTTTAGCTGCCCTGCGAGGCTCAACCGTGCTCAAGCCGAGCGTAAAACCATGAACAGGAATCCAGCATTGCAAACAAGCTTTGCCCCTTCGGCCACGCCACGCCAAGCCGCGGGCTTGCTGACATCTGCCATGTTGCTGATGCTTGCCTCGGGGGTTGCGCCGCTTGATCGTGCGGATTGGTGGGTCGAAAACGTTTTGCCGCTGGCGCTTCTGCTCACCTTGGCTGCGACCAGCCGTTATTGGCGCTTTTCTCGGCATGCTTACCTGGCAATCGTGGTGATGCTGGCGATTCACGAGCTAGGAGCGCATTTTACCTATGCCAAAGTCCCCTATGACGCTTGGCTGCGTGCGCTTACCGACCACTCTCTGAATGCCTGGATGGGCTGGCAGCGCAACCAGTTCGATCGTCTGGTGCATCTGAGTTACGGCCTTTTGTTCGTCCTGCCGATCAGGGAGCTGCTCCAGCGCCAGGCCCGGTTGCGAGGTGGTTGGTTGGCGTTGTGTACCGTTTCCTTCGTCCTTGCCACATCGGCGCTGTACGAGCTGCTGGAGTGGATAGGTGGCCAATACCTGGGTGATGACCAGGCACAAGCCTTTCTCGCGACCCAGCAAGACCCTTGGGATGCACAAAAGGACATGGCCCTGGCTTTGCTTGGTGCACTTGTCACCTTGTTGATCCAGCGGTTTGGGGCAAGCAGGGTCTGGGGCAGAAGGGTAGTGAGTTTGGAGGGGGAGCACGGGTGACGGGTAGAAATAAAAACGCTTTTTTACCACTGGAAAGGCTTTTCGCAATCAGCCTGTGACCGTTGAAAATCCCTTAAGTTTCCATCGGGAAAACAATAACTTGGAGAATTTTTCCAAGTCGTGTCACTCGTCGGATTTCCATTGTAAGGCCCTGTCCAGAGCCTCAGGATCGCCTCCGTATCCCTCTGAGGCTTTCACAAATGAAGTACTCCTCGATTCTCTTGTTGTCACTTGGCCTGCTGAGCGGCGTTGCGTCGGCAGGCGGCAATACCGGAGCAGGTATAGGTGGCGCATTGGGTGGAGTATTGGGCTCGGTAGTCGGCCAGTCGATCGGCGGCAGCACCGGCTCGGCAATCGGCGCCGGCCTGGGTGGCGCGGCCGGTGGTGCGGTGGGTGCCGACAAGCACAGCCGTGGCGAGGCGGCCATTGGCGGCGCACTGGGTGCAGCTGGCGGCAACGTGGTGGGTCGCAAGATGGGCGGCACCACTGGCAGCATGATTGGCGCAGCAGCCGGTGGCGGTGTGGGTGGTGCCTTGGGCAACCACATGGGCCGGGAATACGATGACGAGAGCGGGCATCGCTACCGGGATTATGACGACGATGACGACGACCGGGGCTGGCGCCGTCACCGCCACGACCGTGGCCATCATTATGGCTGGCGCAACAATCACCGCTACGACGACTGATCCCCGCGTTACTGGCCCATCGCCGGGTTGGCTGCAGCTGTCACTCGGCTAGGCATCATGCGTGCTCTGCTGTAGCCACTCCCTCGGGCTTGCACCCACCTTGCGGCGAAAGGTGCGGGCCAACGCAGACGGGCTTTCGTAGCCGACCTCATCGGCAATCAGGGCGATGGGGCGGCCTTCGCGCAGCCGTTTCTGGGCAAGGCTGATTCGCCAGTTCGCCAGGTAATCGGCAGGGGTGATGCCCACGGTCTCGCGAAAGTGCGCAGCAAAGCTCGCGCGCGACATGCCTGAGCGGTCAGCCAACTCTGCCACGGTCCAATTGTGCTGTGGCTCGTTATGGATACCCACGAGCGCACGGGACAGCTGTGCATTGGCCAGCCCGGCCATCATCCCCGAAGCAATGCTGCGGCTGGCGATCAGATGGCGAAGTAGCTGAATCACCATCAACTCGAACAGCCGATTGAGAATGACATCCCGTCCACACTCGTCGCCGAAGGCTTCTTCGAACAGCCATTCGAGGGTGCCATCGAGGCCCTGCAATTCGCGCAACGGCTTGATGATGAAGTCCGGCAAGGCCTGGGTCAGCGGATTGTTGGCGCCACCATCGAACTGCAAGGTGGCGCACACCAACTCCGCTTCGTCTGCTTCGATCGCCAGCAACTGATGCTCCTGCGGACGTACCGCAAGTATCAGGCTTGGCTCCGCCAGCTCCATGAGCTGACCACGTTTGTCACTGAAGGTCAGGCGACCCGAACGAAGCAGGTGCGCGTGGCCGGAACTTTGCTGCCCATGAAAGCGGGTCGTTCCACAAAAACCACCGTGGTGGAAGGTAGACGCATGCAGGTTGAAGTGCTTGAGCAGTGTCGATAGTCGGTCCATGGGGCGCTCAGGTTTGGACGATCGGTTGCATAGATTCGACGATCTGAAGCCGAAAGGATAGTCGTCTTCCCTAGTATTGACTCCAGGCTTGATCGACAAGCTGGTTAATCACCCTACTGGAGAAACTACCATGACTCGTATCGCTGCTCTCTCGCTGGACCAGGCCCCTGCTGGCTCGCGCACTGCCCTTGAAGGCATTCAGAAAGGCCTTGGTTTCATACCCAACGCCTTCAAGACCCTGGCTCACTCCCCAGCCGCTCTCAATGGGTACCTGGGCCTCGCCCAGGCTCTGGGCAAGAGCTCACTGAGCGCCGCGGAGCGTGAAGTGGTTGCGCTTGCCACCTCGGAAATCAATGGTTGCGACTATTGCCTGGCCGCACACAGCTTTTTTGGTGCCAAAGCCGGCTTGAGCGATGAGGCCATTAGCCAGGCGCGTAGTGGCACGCTCAGCGCGGTCGCCGCGCTGGCGCATCAGATCACCGAAAGCCGCGGCCAATTGAATGACGATCAGGTCGCCGCAGCACGCGAGGCTGGTCTCAGCGATGGCAAGATCGTGGAGGTGGTGGCACAGGTCACGCTGTTGACCCTGACCAACTACCTGAACAACATCGCCACCACCGATATCGACTTCCCGCCGTTGGCACACTAGGAGGGCAACCGACATGAGCCAAGTGACAATCTATACCACCCAACACTGCCCTTACTGCGTGAGCGCCAAGCGACTGCTGGCGCACAAGGGGGTCAGTGCCGTGGAAATCGATATCGAGGCTTCGCCGAACCATCTGGCCGAGATGCTGCTGCGATCCAGGCGCAGGACCGTGCCGCAGGTCTTTGTGGGGAGTGTCCATGTGGGAGGTTTTGATGATCTGAAACGCCTCGATCAAAAGGGCGAGCTCGAAGTATTGCTCAGTGCCTGAAGGGCTGATTCAGCGATATTTGCCTTTGGCCGTTAGCCGCCCTTGGCAAGGGCAGCTAACGGTTCAAAGCGGTCACTTGCGATCCCTGTTTCACCGACGCTTTGTTGCATTCGTCGATGATCAGCACTGAGCCGCGGCAACCTGCTTGCGTTCACCCATGGGAGAGACGCCGAAGAAACGGCTGTAGCATTTGGAGAAATGCGCCGGCGAAACGAAACCACAGGCAAGGGCGATATCCCGTACTTGCGATTCGCTGTGCAGTAACAGTTGTCGGGCGCGCGACAGGCGTAATTCAAGGTAGTACTGGCTAGGGGTACTTTGCAGATGCTTGTGGAACAGGCGCTCCAACTGCCGAACTGAGATGTCGTTCAACTGCGCCAGTTCCTCCAGGGTCACAGGGTCTTCGAGATTGGCCTCCATGATGCTGACTACCTGGCTGAGCTTGGGTTGGGACGTCCCTAGCCGCTGTCGCAGGGGCACGCGCTGGCGTTCCTGCGAACTGCGAACGCGGTCGCACAACAGCAATTCGGCCGCATGTTCGGCAATCTCTCGCCCGCCGGGTTCGCGTGCGATCAGTTGCAGGCACATGTCCATTGATGCCACCCCACCCGAGCTGGTGTACCGGTCACGGTCAAGTTCAAACAACTGGCTGGAAATGATGATCCCGGGAAAGCGCTCTTTCAGCGCTTCGATATCTTCCCAGTGGATGGTGCAACGGTAACCCGTGAGCAGATTGGCACGCGCCAACAAATGGCTACCCGTGCAAATGCCACCCAATGCCACTTGGTCATGGGCCAGCTTGCGCAGCCAGTTCACGATGGCGCGGGTATTGTGGTCGGAGACGATGGGGTTTGGCCCTACCACAAACAGCATGTCCAGCTTGGGCGCATCCTTGATGGTGTATTCAGGCAGGATGCGCATGCCGTTGCTGGCGCTCACCGGCTCCATGTCGGCGGCGATGATGAGTGTCTGGAACATGGCCCTGCGCGCAGCAAGGTTAGCCATGCGCAAGGTCTCCACCGCAGAAGCGAACCCGATGGTGGTGAAATTGGGGATCACCAGAAACCCGACGATCTTGGGTGTGGGGGCATCGACAGGGTAACCCGTGGCCAGCGGGGAGGATCTCGGCGTAGCCATCAATACGACTCCTACAATGCAAGATGACGTGTTCAGCGCCTGTCTCCCGATACAGGCAATTTTTTGTGTAAAAGGGCTCCAAGCCTGCGGCGGCATACTACACGCAGCAATCAGGCTACAGGGTGCGCACTGGCCGATATTCGCCCTCTGTTTTCGGTTTGACGCAAAAAGGCGACACCCTGCGAACGCATAGCCTTCGCAGGGCGAAGCGGCTGAGCCAGCCTCAGGCCGATTTGGTTGCGACACGGGGTAGTGGGCGCTTCCTGGGCGAGAAGATCGAACTCATGCACACGATGGCAATTGCCAGCGCGCCGGTTGTCATTACTTCCATGCGGTGGCCGGGCATGATCAGCATCATTGCCAGAATCCCGATGATGGAGGCGACGACCAAGTAGCTCAGCCAGGGGAACAACCACATCTTGAAGGCCATGACCTCACCTCGACGAGCCATCTGCTTGCGCAGGATCAGTTGCGATACCGCGATGGCCAGGTAGACCAGCAGTGCCACGGCACCGGAACTCGCCAGCAGGAAGGAGAACACCTCGTCCGGCGCAAAGTAGTTCAACGCGGTGGTGAGGAAGCCTACAGCGGTGCTGGCCATGACCGCGACGAATGGCACACCGGCCGATGAGGTGCGCTGGAGAACGGCAGGGCCGTCGCCACGTCTGCTCAGCGAGTAGACCATGCGCGATGCGGTGTAGATTGCCGAGTTGAGGCAGCTGGCCACGGCAATCAGCACGACGACATCCACGATCATCTTGGCGTGAGGGATGTTCATCAGCTCAAGGGCCCTCTGATAGGAGCCGACCTGCACCAGCATGGGGTCGTTCCAGGGCACGATCGAGACGATCAGGAACACCGAGACGATGTAGAAGATGCCCATGCGCCACACGACCGAGTTGGTAGCGCGGGTGATCTGTCTGGAGGGGTCCTTGGATTCTGCGGCGGCGATGGTGACGATTTCGGTGCCCATGAAACTGAACACCGTGGTCAGCATGGCGCCAATCACCGCTGCCATGCCGTTGGGCATGAAACCGCCGAAGTCGTTGCTCAGCTTGGCCACGCCACTGACGCTGAGGTTTGGCACCACGCCGGTCAGGGCCAGCGCACCCAGGGCGATGAAGGCCAGTACGGCGATGACCTTGAGCATGGCGAACCAGAACTCGAACTCCCCGTAGCGCGCAACGCTGAACAAGTTGGTCAAGGTGAGCAGGGCAGTAACGGCCAGTGCGAATTCCCAGGTTTCGATCGCGGGGAACCAGGCATGCAGGATTGCCGCTGCGGCAATTGCCTCGATGGGAATGACCAGCACCCAGAACCACCAGTACAACCATCCAATGGTAAAACCGGCCGAACGACCCATTGCGCGTTCGGCATAGGTGGAAAACGAACCGGTATCAGGGGAAGCAACTGCCATTTCACCGAGCATGCGCATGACCAGCACAACCAGTGTGCCGGACATGATGTAGGCCAGGATGGCCGCTGGGCCGGCCGCTGCAATTGCATGCCCCGATCCGATGAAAAGGCCGGCACCGATAGCGCCGGCTATCGAGAGCATGGTGACGTGGCGCTGCTTGAGGCCGGGGGCCAGAGTTGAATGGCTGGACATTATCATTACCCTTGTTGTTATAGATGGCGGGTTAACAGCTAATGCGAATCGTGCTCTGGTAGATCAATGCGGTGTTGCGGCGCTTAACTGAATGCCTCGCGGACAGTGTTGCTGATGCCTTCGGTGCAGACACGCAGAATCAGTTCGCCTTTCTCGCGGCTGGCGCCTTTTGGCGATGACAAGGTTCCACACGCCGGCGTGCGCTCGGCAATGATCGGGAACACATCGTA
Organism: Pseudomonas sp. PNPG3; assembly: GCF_023093815.1. Classification (NCBI taxonomy): domain Bacteria; kingdom Pseudomonadati; phylum Pseudomonadota; class Gammaproteobacteria; order Pseudomonadales; family Pseudomonadaceae; genus Pseudomonas; species Pseudomonas sp. PNPG3. Next base: position 341,670 of record NZ_JALLKV010000001.1, on the reverse strand, counting down.
GGGGGGGAAGGTGGCTGGCGGATGATCGACGGCACGGGTCAGGTCGACTTTCTCGGGGTGCAGGGCCAGCATCAACGAAGTCTCGAAGACGCCACCGTGTTCAATGTCCCAGCCGAGGAATCCGTCAGGGTAGAGTTCCTGGATGACCTCAGGCGCGTTGACGAAGTCCCAGTAGGACAGGACCACGACCTTGAAATCGGTGATGCCGGCATAACGGAGTTCGCGCAGCGCCAGGTCGATGCCTTCCACGATGAACATGGAGTTCTCGTAGTGCCCGTTCATCATCACCAGCTGACGCGCGCCGTGCCGGGCCAGCTCCCTGATGATGTCCTGGATGGTATGTGTCAGTGTTGCGCCATCCAGGCTGGTGGTGCCGGGAAAGTGGTTTCCGCCGCCCGATTTTTGCTGCGACTTGTAGCCGTAGGCCAATGCGGGGAGCACCAGGCCGTCGACATTGCGCGCTACGGCCTTGCACAGCGCGGTCGGTAGCAGTACATCCACTTCCATGCACATGTGGTGGCCGTGTTGCTCCAGGGCGCCTACAGGCAAGAATATCGGGCTGCCGGATGCAACACGCCGGGCGTACTCGGGCCAGGTGAGTTCGCCAATTACAACGCTATCGTTCATCGGGTGGTCTCTCTATGTTCTTGTAATTGCAAAAGCTCGTCCGGTTTGCAGCAGTAGCAGATGTCCCAATTTGATCAGATCGCCATCGGCTGGAATTGTCAGTTTCCGACCTGGAATTGACAAAAGCTGCCGTGGCTCTATCCCGTAGGTCACGGCATGAGTTGATTCACGAGTTCAGGGGCGGCGAAAACGTTCATGTCGGACGAACTGATTTGCTTGCCCATTCTGCCTGGCAATTAGGGGTCGAAATCTGACATATCTGGCCAGGCAACTACCGGGACAATATTACTGTTCGCAGTAGACGCTGCGTGGGTAAAGTTGGAGGTAGTACATGCAGCAATTGACCGAAGTGGGCCAGCCATTGGCAAGCACAGTGCGCATTGGTTTCCTGTTGAGTGAAGGGTTTGATTTCTATGCGTTGGCCGCCGCATTGGAGCCGTTGCGCATCGCCAATGAAATTGCCCGGTGCGAAGTGTGCCAGTGGCAGATCATCAGCCTTGGCGGCCGGCCGTTGAAGGCCAGCAACGGCATTTCCACGGCCACCGTGGAACTGAGCCAGGCAAAACCGCTGGATATACTCATTGTCTGCCCGGGTGATGAAATGCGTTCACGCACAGGCACCCCGCATCTGCGCCACCGTGTATCGGGGCCGAAGGTGCGCTGTGCGGCAAAACAGATGACGTGGTGGTTGCCCACCGTTGACGATCACGCAGACCTGCCTGTCGGCCAGATCAAATGTGTGCATGCACCGGCCAGTGTTTCGGAACAGGTCAAGAAGACCCTGGCTTTGTTCCCGCCGTCTACATCCCACCTGCTTGGAGTCAGCGAACTGGCAACGCTGATCGGCGTTTCGCGGCAGCTTCTCGAGCGCTTGTTCGCGCACCGACCCCACTGAATCCTCACTATCGGTTGATTGCGCTGGTGCCTCGGATTCTGCGTCGCCTTTGCGGTGTTTGGCCTCGTTTGCACGGCGACGGATCTGGTCATTTACGGGTCGGATTCGCGCAAAAAAGCATTCGGCTTATCTGGTCGAATGGTCACCAGTGGCACCGATAAACAAGTTTCTCCGCTGTTAACTACAAGGAATAAAAAACATGCAAATGCCAAAAACCATTCAGATCAAGAACGGCGAAAAAGTCAAACCGACGTTCTCGCAACAGGAATATGCCAACCGTCAGTCCAAGTTGCGCACTTACCTGGCACAAAACAATATCGATGCTGCGGTCTTTACCTCCTACCACAATATCAACTACTACAGCGACTTCCTGTACTGCTCGTTTGGCCGCCCCTATGCACTGGTTGTCACTCAGGAAGCCGTCGTGTCGATCAGTGCCAACATCGATGGTGGCCAGCCATGGCGCCGTACGGTCGGTACCGACAACATCATCTACACCGACTGGCAGCGTGATAACTATTTTGTCGCGATTCAGCAGGCACTGCCCAAGGCCGGGCGCATCGGCATCGAGTTCGACCACCTGAACCTGATGAACCGGGACAAACTGGCCAGCCGTTACCCGCAGGCCGAGCTGGTGGACATCGCCGCGCCATGCATGCGCATGCGCATGATCAAGTCGGCTGAAGAACACGCGATCATCCGCCAGGGCGCCCGGGTAGCCGACATCGGTGGCGCTGCAGTGGTGGAGGCCCTGCGTGACCAGGTACCTGAGTACGAAGTGGCATTGCACGCTACCCAGGCGATGGTGCGTGAGATCGCCCGCACCTACCCGGACTCCGAGCTGATGGATACCTGGACCTGGTTCCAGTCGGGCATCAATACCGACGGCGCCCACAACCCGGTGACCTCGCGCAAGGTCAACAAGGGCGACATCCTCAGCCTCAACTGCTTCCCAATGATCGCGGGTTATTACACCGCACTGGAGCGTACGCTTTTCCTGGACCACTGTTCCGATGAGCACCTGCGCCTGTGGGAGGTCAACGTCAAGGTGCATGAGGCTGGCCTTGAACTGGTCAAGCCCGGCATGCGTTGCAGCGACATCGCGCTGCAGCTGAACGAGATCTTCCTGGAGCACGATCTGCTGCAATACCGTACGTTCGGTTACGGCCACTCGTTCGGTACGCTTAGCCATTACTATGGTCGCGAGGCAGGCCTGGAGTTGCGTGAGGACATCGACACCGTACTCGAGCCGGGTATGGTGGTGTCGATCGAGCCGATGATCATGCTGCCCGAAGGCCTGCCGGGAGCTGGCGGTTACCGTGAACACGACATCCTGATCGTCAATGAGCACGGCAGTGAAAACATCACCAAGTTCCCGTACGGTCCGGAACACAACATCATCAAAAAGTGATTGAACCCGCCGCACAGTCACCCTGTGCGGCTTTCTCCCTGCACCGGCGATTTGCGCGGTGCGCCTGAAGGCGTGAACCGCGGTTGACTGAATTACGCCGGATATAACTGCTCCTCTATCGAAACCGTGAGTGATGAAGTCTCTGCGCCGGTGTGGAGGGTGGTATCCGTTTCGATCAGCATGACCGCACATTCTTCCTCGGCAATCGGCCGGTGTCGCATTTGCTTTGGAATCACGCAGAATTCTCCTGCGTTCAGGACAATGGTGCGGCTTTCGAGCTCGATGCGAAGCGTGCCAGAGACCACCGTAAACATTTCGTCTTCATGTTCATGGGCATGCCAGACGAACGCGCCTTTCAATTTCGCAATCTTGATGAATTGGTTGTTGACGCGGCCGATGACCTTGGGCTTCCAGTATCCGGTCAGCGTATCCAGTTCATGTTGCAGGTTGATGCTGTCCACCGTGTTGATCATGCGCGTACTTCCTTCTGCAACTCAGTCTGAGGCTTGCAATCTAGAGCGGCGCGTGGCTTTTGCGTAGCGACGAATTACAATACCGGTATTAACACTGCTAATGGCCTGGCATGAACAAGAACCACACCCTTGATCTGGCGCTGCTCAGGGCCTTTGTCGAAGTGGCGGATACCGGAAGCATGAGTGTTGCATCGGTAGGGCTGCACCTGACACAAGGGGCTGTCAGCCAGCGAATCAAGCGGCTGGAGGCATTCCTCGGCTGCCCATTGCTGATGCGTGACACTCAAGGCAGTAGCCTGACCTGGCAGGGGAGGTCGTTGTTGCCCGACGCTCGTCGCCTGCTGCGGATGCATGATGCATTTTGCGCCAGTGTCGGGGCCAGGGAATCAGACGCCCCGGTGCGTCTCGGGCTCCCGTTCGATATGGCCGGCGCGCCGCTTGCTCCCGTGCTGAAGGCGTTCGGTGATGCCTTCCCCAAGGCCGAGGTAAAGATCTTCAGTGCTTCGTCCGTGGACCTCGACCAGGTGTTCGCCACGGGCGAACTCGATCTGGTGCTCAGCCAAGGCCCGGTTGATGTCGAGTTGGGCGAACGCCTGGCTGTTGATCAGCTGGTGTGGCTGGGCAACGAGACTGCATCGGCACGGCGCCCATTGGCTCTGTGCTTCCTGACGGCGAATTGCGCCTTTCGCGACACCGTTTTCCGGTGTCTTGGCGAAGCAGGTATCGTGGCAAAGGTGGTATTTGAAAATGCGTCGGTCGATACCACGTTGACCATGGTTCGCAACGGGCTGGCGGTTACGCCATGGCTGCAAAGTCTCGTTCCTGAAGATATCAGCCTGGCTGCACCTGAATGTGGGTTACCGACACTGCCCGCGTTCGCCGTGCGGTTGCAGACGGTCGAGGATGCCAGTCGTTCCGTTTCTGGCCTCGCGGACATTATCCGGGAACATTTCAAGCGCTGAGACGGCTGCGTTTCTCATCACTGCGAAGCCGGTCCAAATGAGCAGTGCCAGATTGTTTGTTGACGTTGCTCCACGCCTGTGCACCCGACTGACGCAGGCCTACGGCTCTTGCGCAAGACCGTGCAGGTGCTCGCGCAGAAAGTCGATGAAGGCCATCGCCCGTGCCGAATGTCGCCGCTCGCGGCTGAACACCGCGCTGACGGGCAGTGCCGTGGCTTTGTAATCGTCAAGCACGCTTAGCACGCTGCCGCGTTCAACGTCTGCTTTGAAAAGCCATTGTGGGGAGAGGGAGATGCCCAAACCGCACAGCACCATTTCCCGAATGGCCTCGCTGCTGTTGCTGGTGACGTTGCCTGTGATGGCGATATCGAACGCGTCCGACCCCCGTGTGAAGCGCCAGCGATCGTATTGCTCCAGCAACGTGAAGCCGATGCAGTTGTGGTTTGCCAGTTCGCCAGGCTCCAGTGGCAGGCCGTGGCGTTCCAGATAGGCAGGCGAGGCGTATACCTGCCGCAGGGTGTTGCCGAGCGGTACCGCCACCAGGCCCTCGTTTTTCACTACGCCTATCCGGATCGCCACATCTATGTCCTCCATGAGCAGGTCTTCGTTGTGATCGTTCAGCCGGAGGTCAAGCCGCACATCGGGATAGCGCTGCAGAAAAGTCCCGATCAGAGGCGCTATGCACAAGCGTCCGTAGCTGACCGGTGCGGCGACGCGCAGGGGCCCCGCTATCTGCTCCTGGCCACTGGCAAAGCTGCGTGTGGCACTTTCGAGTTGACCGAGAATTTCCTGGCAGTGGCGGTAGAAACGTTGCCCTTGGTCGGTCAGCGCCAGGTGGCGGGTGCTGCGGGCGAATACTGGCCCGCCCAGGTATTGCTCCAGCGCACGGACCTGCTTGCTGATTGCCGGCTGCCCCATGTTCAGCTCCCGGGCCACTGCCGAGAAAGACCCACGCTCCACGACGCGTACGAAGATGCGCATGCTGTCGAACAGATCCATTGCCACCTGGCCTCTACTGGGAATGAGTAATATGCAAATTCAGCTTCTTATCGGAATGGGTGAGGGGGCGCAACCTGTATGCATCCACTGAACAGAGGTATCCGTCATGAGTCAGACCATGCTTGCCGCCATCGCCGAGTCCGCCCAAGCCCCACTGGTCGTTCGCCGCATTCCTCGCCCGGTTCCCGCTAGAGGCCAGGTCCTTGTCAGCGTTCACGCCGCTGGAGTAAACCCGCTCGATACCAAGATTGCCTCTGGTGCAGGGGCGCACGCCCGTCAGGCGCTGCCAGCGGTGCTTGGTCTGGATCTGGCCGGTACGGTCGTCGAACTGGGCGAGGCGGTAGAGGGCTTCACGCTCGGCCAGGAGGTTTTCGGCATGGCCGGCGGAATCGGCGGGGCCCAGGGCACCATGGCCGAATACATTGCCGTGGATGCCCGGCTTATCGCAGCAAAACCGCACACTCTGGGCATGCATGAGGCAGCAGCCTTGCCTTTGGTGTTCATCACCGCCTGGGAAGGTCTGGTTGATCGAGCCAATGTCCGGGCTGGCCACACCGTGCTTGTTCACGGTGGTGCAGGTGGGGTAGGCCAGATGGCCATCCAGCTGGCGAAAGCTCGCGGGGCCAAAGTCTGTGCCACCGGTTCGGCCAGCAGCCTCGATTTCATACGTTCACTGGGTGCTACGGCGATCGACTACCAGGCGCAGAGCGTAGAGTCCTACGTCGAGCAACATACCGCAGGGGCAGGTTTCGACATTGTTTATGACACTGTGGGCGGTAGCACGCTGGATGCGTCATTCAAGGCGGTGAAGCCCTATACCGGTCACGTGGTGAGCTGCCTTGGTTGGGGCGAGCACAGTCTTGCGCCGCTCTCGTTCAGAAGCGCCACTTATTCGGGGGTGTTCACCCTGGCCCCGTTGCTCACGGGCCAGGGCCGCGAACACCATGGCGCAATCCTGCGCGAGGCGGCCGAGCTGGCAGATGCGGGGCAACTGACGATCCGGGTGGATCGGCAACGGTTCGCACTGGACGAGGTAAACGACGCCTTCCGCCAGGTCGCAGAAGGCCGCGCCAAGGGCAAGACAATCATCCAGTTGTTGAGCGAATAGAACCGAGAACGTTGAACGCCAAGGCATCCGCCGATGGGGCCGCTTTACCGAGCGGCCCCCTGACTTTGTCGTGCTGGAGAGCAGGTTTCGGGGGACGCGATTCTATGGCACACGCTGAGTGGGTCAATTGCAATCGCTGGCATGCCTTGGCAATGCACTCGATATCAGTGCTGCCAGCAGAACAAATACTGTGGAGATCCACAGGCAGGCCTCCAACCCGTAAGCCTGGAATACCCAGCCGGAAAGCAGCGTACCGACCAGCCGCCCTAGCGCGTTGGACATGTAGTAGAAGCCCACATCCAGCGATACCCCGTCTTCCTTGGCATAGCTGACGATCAGGTAGCTATGCAGTGACGAATTAACGGCGAACAGCACGCCGAACAGCATCAGCCCGCCAAGCACCATCACCTGGGCCGACCAGCCCGCCGACAGGCCCACGGCGATGAGCGCCGGCAGCCCGGCAAGGGCGATCGCCCAGATGAAAGCCGCGCGACCGTCGGGCACCTGGCCGCGTTTCTTGCCAGTGATGTGGGGGGCAAGCGACTGGACGATGCCGTAGCCGATTATCCATGCAGCCAGGAAGCCGCCGACCAGCCAGAAGTCCCAGCCAAAAGCCGTGGTCAGGTACACCGGCAATGCCACGACGAACCAGACGTCACGGGCGCCAAAGAGAAACAGCCGTGCGGCCGAAAGAATGTTGATGGCCCGGCTCTTGGACAGCATGTCGCGGAACTTCGGCTTGGCCTTGGCCTTGCCGAGGTCCTTCTTCAGCAGGATCAGGCTGCCGACCCAGATCAATGCCAGTACCGTCGCCATGGCCAGCACCGCCAAGGTAAACCCGAGCAGTGCGAGCAGTGCTCCGCCGAGGAAGAAGCCCACTCCCTTGAGTGCATTTTTCGAGCCCGTGAGGATGGCTACCCACTTGTAGAGGGTGCCTTGCTGGCTATCCGGCACCAGGAGCTTGATGGAGCTCTTGGCACTCATCTTGTTCAGGTCCTTTGCGATGCCGGACAGCGCCTGTGCCGCCATCACCCAGGGCACTGTCAGCCAGGCTGCTGGTACCGTGAGCATCAGCAAGGCCAGCACCTGCATGCCCAGGCCGATGTTCATGGTGCGGTTGAGCCCCAGGCGGGCGCCGAGGTAGCCGCCCACCAGGTTGGTGATCACGCCGAACACTTCATAGAACAGGAACAGCGCCGCGATCTGCAGCGGCGTGTAGCCCAGCGTATGGAAATGCAGTACCACCAACATGCGCAACGCACCGTCGGTGAGGGTGAAGGCCCAGTAGTTGCCGGTAACCAGCAGGTACTGACGCACGTGTGCAGGCAGGGCTGACAACGCCTTCATGATTGCCGGTTACTCCGCCGTGCCGACCATTCGGGCCAGTTCCGCTGCGCGGTTGGCGTAGCCCCACTCGTTGTCGTACCAGGCGTAGATCTTCACCTGGGTACCATTGACCACCAGGGTCGATAGCGCATCGATGATGGAGGACCGCGGGTCGGTGCGGTAGTCGATGGACACCAGCGGTCGCTGTTCGTAGCCCAGAATACCCTTCAACGGGCCTTCGGCAGCCGCCTTCAACAACGCATTTACCTCTTCGGCCGTGGTCTCGCGTGCCACTTCGAACACGCAGTCGGTCAGCGAGGCGTTGGCCAGCGGTACACGTACGGCGTGCCCATTCAGTTTGCCGCGCAGTTCAGGAAAGATCTCGGCGATTGCGGTAGCCGAGCCCGTGGTGGTCGGGATCAGGCTCATGCCCGAGGCGCGGGCGCGACGCAGGTCCTTGTGCGGTGTATCGAGGATGCTCTGGGTATTGGTCAGGTCGTGGATGGTGGTGATCGAGCCGTGGCGGATGCCCAGGTTCTCGTGAATCACCTTGATCACCGGGGCCAGGCAGTTGGTGGTGCAGGAAGCGGCGGTGACGATACGGTGCTGCGTCGGGTCGAACAGGTGCTGGTTGACGCCCATCACCACGTTCAGCGCGCCTTTCTCCTTCACTGGCGCGCAGACCACCACGCGTTTGACGCCCTGGTCCAGGTAGGCCTGGAGCACGGCCACCGACTTCATCTTGCCGCTGGCTTCGATGACCAGGTCACAGCCCGACCAGTCGGTGTCGGCGATCGTCTTGTTCGCAGTGACCTTGATGCGCTTGCCCTCGATCACCACCGAGTCGCCATCTGCCCCGGCTTCACGATCCCAGCGGCCGTGGACCGAATCGAAATTGATCAGGTGGGCGTGGGTTTCGGCGTCGCCAGCCGGGTCATTGATCTGGACGAATTCGAATTCCGGCCAGCCCCAGGACGCGCGTAGCGCCAGGCGACCGATACGGCCAAACCCATTGATGCCTACTTTGATTGCCATGGTCTTGTTCTCGAGTTGTGACTTCAGATGGATCGTTGATTGACACGCCTGGATAATTCCTCGGCCGACTCCTTGCGCTCGGAGTAGCGGTCGACGAGGAAGTCGGCGCGGTCGCGTAACAGCAGGGTGAACTTCACCAGCTCCTCCATGACATCGACGACACGGTCGTAGTACGGGGACGGTTTCATGCGGCCCGTTTCGTCGAACTCCAGGTAGGCCTTGGGCACGGACGACTGGTTAGGGATGGTGAACATGCGCATCCAGCGGCCAAGCACGCGCAACTGGTTGACCACGTTGAACGACTGCGAACCGCCACATACCTGCATGACCGCAAGGGTCTTGCCCTGGGTCGGCCGTACGGCGCCCATGCTCAGGGGGATCCAGTCGATCTGCGACTTGAACACGCCGGTCATTGCACCGTGGCGTTCCGGCGAGCACCAGACCATGCCTTCGGACCACAACACCAGATCGCGCAGTTCCTTGACCATGGGGTGGTCATCGGGCACGTCATCCGCCAGTGGCAGCCCGGTCGGATTGAAGATGCGCGTCTCGGCACCGAAGTGCTCCAGCAGGCGCGCCGCTTCTTCCGTCAGCAGGCGGCTGAACGAGCGTTCGCGGGTCGATCCGTACAGCAGCAGGATGCGAGGCTTGTGGGTGGACTGCTGCGCGATCGCCAGTTTCTCGGCTGTCGGCACATCGACCAAGTCGTTGTCGATGTTGGGAATGTGGTGTTCGGTCATGGTTTCACTCCTGAGACAAGGCGCCAGATGGCTGATCGAACCAGCGACGCTTGAGCCACCAGGCCACGCCAACCAGCGAGATCAGTACCGGCACTTCCACCAAGGGCCCGATGACGGTGGCAAACGCGACCGGCGAGGCGAGGCCGAAGGTGGCGATGGCCACAGCAATGGCCAGTTCGAAATTGTTGCTTGCCGCGGTGAAGGCCAGCGCAGTGGTGCGGGGGTAGTCGGCCTCCAGCAGCTTGCCCATCCAGAAGCTGAAGAAGAACATCACCACGAAATAGATGGTCAGCGGGATGGCGATGCGCAGCACGTCCAGCGGCAGTTGCAGCACCATGTCGCCTTTCAGGCTGAACATGGCAACGATGGTCAGCAGCAACGCCACGAGCGTCAGCGGGCTGATTTTCGGAATGAAGTGCTCCTGGTACCACGTGGCACCTTTCCGGCTGATCAGGGTCTTGCGGGTCAGGAAACCGGCCAGGAACGGGATGCCCAGGTAGATCAACACCGATTGGGCTATATCGAGGAAGCTGGTCTCGATGACGCTACCTTCCAGGCCGAACAGTGGCGGTAGCAGGCCCAGGAAGATCCAGGCGTACACGCTGAAGAACAGGATCTGGAAAATGCTGTTGAAGGCGACCAGTCCGGCCACGTACTGGTTATTGCCGCCGGCGATCTGGTTCCATACCAGCACCATGGCGATGCAACGCGCCAGGCCGATGAGTATCAGGCCGGTCATGTACTCGGGCTTGTCGGAAAGGAACACTACTGCCAGCCCGAACATCAGCACCGGGCCGATCACCCAGTTCTGGATCAGCGACAGGGCGAGGATGCGCTTGTCCTTGAAGACCTGTGGCAACTCCTCGTATTTCACCTTCGCCAATGGCGGGTACATCATGACGATCAGGCCGATTGCGATGGGGATGTTCGTCGAGCCCACCGACAGCCCGTTCAGCCACGCTGGCAACCCCTGGAACAGGCTGCCGAGAGCGATCCCCAGGCCCATGGCCAGGAAGATCCAGACCGTCAGGTAGCGGTCGAGGAAGGAAAGCCGGCTTTTGCTCATGGTGTATCTCCCTGAACGTCAGTGCGTTCCGATGATCGCCAGCTCGGCCTTGAGCCCGGCGGCATCCAGTTGTTCGAAAGGCAATGCGAGAAATGCCTTTTTTCTCGGCAGTGGTCAGCAGCAGGCAGCGACGCGCTGAGGGCGGTCACCCATGGTGTCCAGTCGTTTGGCGCTGGTGCTCAACCATTCGCGATTGGCTTCCAGTGTGGTTACCAGAACATCGCGTACCCAGGCGGGAAGCTCTGGATGCAGGCGGTAGTAAACCCATTGGCCCTGCCTGCGGTCTTCAAGCAGGCCGCAGGTGCGCAATTGTGCGAGGTGGCGGGAAACCTTGGGTTGGCTTTCTTCCAGGGCACAGATCAGTTCACAGACGCACAGCTCTTCCTCGCGAGCGATCAGCAGCATCATCCGAATGCGGTTCTCGTCGGCGAGGCATTTGAAGACCTGGGTCGGGGTCAGCGAGTCAGTCATGGGCGTTCTCGGGGCGGGCAGCTGGTGCCTATGGCGGGGTATTCAATGTATATGTTTTTTCGAATATACGGATTTTCGAATGTATTGCAAGGCCGCCGGATCTGTTCTGCGCACCATGTGAAAGCAACGGCCTTGCTCAATTCCCAAAGCTGGCGCGATCCCTGTGGGAGCGGCCTTGTGTCGCGAAAGGGCCGCAAAGCGGCCCCAGGTTTGATGTGCAACAGTTGAAATTGCTGGGGCTGCTATGCAGCCCTTTCGCGACACAAGGCCGCTCCCACAAGGTCCTTGTCAACTTGATGAGGCACAGTGGCGTTCTGTCGATCCAGGCTGTGCAAATACGTTTAACATGCTCCAGGCCCGCCCTCATCGTTGAAAGAGAGTTGTATGGAGTTACGTCAGCTTCGCTATTTCCTGAGTGTTCTGGAGTACGGCAGCCTTGGCAGGGCTGCGGTCGAGCTAGGGGTTGGCGCCTCGGCTTTGAGCCAGCAGTTGTCGAAGCTGGAGAGCGAGGTGAGTACCCGGCTTTTGACGCGTTCGAGCACCGGCGTAGCGCCGACCGCGGCCGGGCTGGCCTTCGAATACCATGCGCGTCTTGCGCTTCGTCAGGCGGAACATGCTGTGCTGGCAGCTCAAAGTGGCCGCATGAGCGGCTATGCCAGTGTGGGGCTGGCACCGACCACTGCATCGATCCTTGGCTTGGCGTTGATCGACAGGATGCGCGAACGCTATCCCGACATCCGGCTGCACCTGGTGGAGATGCTGTCTGGTTATCTGATGAACCAACTCAATGCCAGGCACCTTGACCTGGCGGTGCTGTTCCAGGCAGAGACGGGGCCGCGCCTGGAGGTGCGGGGGCTGCTGACGGAGCGGCTGTTCGTGCTGGTTCCCGCACCGCTGGTCAAGGACGGCTGGGGCGAGTCGCTCACGTTGCAACAGATCGCGACGTTGCCGTTGGTGATGCCCAGCAACCAGCATGGATTGCGCACGACGTTGCGCTCGATTTTCGAGCGGGCAGGGCTGGAGGCCAGCATCGTCATGGAAGTCGATGGCCTGTCGCTGTTGATGGATTGCGTGTGTGCGGGCCATGCCGCCACCATCCAACCTGGTGCGACAGTGGCCCGGGCGCATCAGGCGGGCCTGCGCGTGTTTGCTGTCGACGAAGCCCTGGCGCAGCGTCGCAATGTGATTGTCAGCCTGACTGATGACGAGCTCTCACCGGCGGCGCTGGCTACGCGGATCGTACTGCAGGACGTTGCCCGGGAGCTGGTGGAGCAGGGCCGATGGCCAGGCGCACGGCTGCTTTGACCCAGGCGCCGGGTGCGCTTGTTCCGACCCTTTAGAAAAACTGAATGCCTCCCCCCGACCATCGCGTTTCGCGGTCTGCGGGCGCTCATTAAAGTCCCCGGTCACGAGGAGCAGCCGAACATTCGGCTCTTCGTGATCTGGAGGCGAAATGATCGATGTGCTAGTCATCGGAGGGGGCAATGCCGCCCTCTGTGCCGCGCTGATGGCGCGAGAGGCCGGAGCCAGCGTGCTGCTGCTCGAGGCCGCACCCCGCGCCTGGCGTGGTGGCAACTCACAACACACGCGTAACTTGAGGTGCATGCATGATGGCCCGCAGGATGTGTTGGTCGAGGCATACCCGGAAGAAGAATTCTGGCAGGACCTGCTGAAGGTTACCGGTGGCCAGACCGACGAAAAGCTTGCGCGGCTGGTGATTCGCGCGTCCTCCAGTTGTCGCGGGTGGATGCGCCGCCATGGCGTGCATTTTCAGCCCTCATTGTCCGGTGCGCTGCACACAGCAAGGACCAACGCCTTCTTCATGGGCGGTGGCAAGGCACTGGTCAATGCCTACTTTCGCAGCGCCGAAAACCTTGGCGTACAGATACGCTACGACACGCCAGTAGCCGACATCGAACTGCAGGGCGGACGCTTCGTCGCGGCCCATGTGCCGGCGCGTGAGGTTCAGGGGCGACACCTGCCTGCCGAGCGCATCGAGGCGCGTACCTGTGTGCTTGCCGCCGGCGGCTTCGAGTCCAACCGTGAGTGGTTGCGCGAGGCGTGGGGGCAGAACGAGCGAGGGGAGTGGCCTTCGGACAATTTCCTGATCCGTGGCACGCGCTTCAATGACGGGGTGCTGTTGCGCCGCATGATCGAACAGGGCGCCGACACGATTGGCGACCCGACCCAGGCGCACATGGTGGCGATCGATGCTCGTGCGCCGTTGTACGACGGCGGCATTTGCACGCGCATCGATTGTGTGTCGCTGGGCGTGGTGGTCAACCGCGATGGCCAGCGCTTCTACGATGAAGGCGAGGATTTCTGGCCCAAGCGCTATGCCATCTGGGGGCGCCTGGTGGCGCATCAGCCTGGGCAGGTGGGGTTCTCTATCATCGACCAGAAAGCCCTCGGGCGCTTCATGCCACCGGTTTTTCCAGGCGCCACTGCCGATAGCCTGGAGGCGTTGGGCGGCCTGCTCGGTTTGCCTGTGCAGGCCTTCCTGGAAACCGTGCATGCCTACAACCGAGCCTGCCAGGTGGGCACTTTCGACCACACCCGGCTGGACGACTGCCACACCGCAGGCCTGGAACCGGCGAAGAGCCACTGGGCGCGCCCGATCGATACGCCGCCTTACTACGGCTACCCGCTGCGCCCTGGCGTGACTTTCACCTACCTGGGGCTGCGCACCGATGAAACCGCCGCCGTCCATTTCGACGGGCGTCCCAGCCCGAACCTGTTCGTTGCCGGCGAAATGATGGCGGGCAATGTACTGGGCAAGGGCTACACCGCAGGCGTCGGCATGTCCATTGGCACCGCCTTCGGCCGTATTGCCGGGACCAGCGCTGCTGCGGCGGCGGGTTACGAACATCCAGAAAAAGAGAAGAGCCATGACTGCGCAACTGCCTGAGCCACGCCAGCCTGACACCGCCGGGCCGGCCCTCGAACTGATCCCGGTGTTGAACGTCGAGGAGCAGGAAGTGGACCGGCAAATGCGGATCTGCAATGCCTGCCGTTACTGCGAGGGCTTTTGCGCCGTTTTCCCGGCGATGACCCGCAGGCTGGAGTTCGGCAAGGCCGATATCCATTACCTGGCCAACCTGTGCCACAACTGCGGCGCCTGCCTGCATGCCTGCCAGTACGCGCAGCCCCACGAATTCGCGGTGAACGTGCCCCAGGCGATGGCCAAGGTGCGCGGGCAGACCTACGCCGAGTACGCCTGGCCGGCCCTCTTCGGGCGGCTGTACAGGCACAACGGCACCTATGTCGCCAGTGCATTGGCCGTAGCCTTGTCGCTGTTCCTGCTGCTGACCTTGTTCGTCAACGGCACGCTGCTGCCCGGGCGGTTGGCTGGGAATTTCTATGCGGTCTTCCCGCACAACACCCTGGCACTGATGTTCGGTAGCGTCTTTGCCGCTGCAGCGCTGGCCCTGGCGGTGGCGGTACGTCGCTTCTGGCGCTCGGTCTCGCCTGCCGAGGCGCTGGCGCAACCGGCCAAAGGGGCGGTGTTCGAGGCATCAAGCGCGGTGTTGACCCTGAAATACCTCGACGGTGGGCACGGCCAAGGTTGCAACAATGCCGATGATCGCTACACGCTCTGGCGCCGTCGCTTCCATCACTTCACCTTCTACGGCTTCATGCTGTGCTTTGCCGCCACGGTGGTCGCCACCGGTTATCACTACCTGCTGGGCCAGCAGGCGCCGTACCCGCTGCTGAGTGCACCGGTGTTGCTCGGAACCCTGGGCGGAATTGGCTTGATTGTCGGGCCGGCCGGGTTGCTGGCGCTGAACCTGCGCAGGGCGCCGGAGCAGGGCGATGTGGCCCAGCGCCCCATGGACCGGGCCTTCATTCTGCTTCTGCTGTTGGTCAGCGCCACAGGCCTCGCCTTGCTGGGCCTGCGTGATACCGCCGCGATGGCGATCGTGCTGGCGCTTCACCTGGGGACGGTGATGGCGCTGTTCATCACGCTGCCCTATGGCAAGTTTGCCCATGGCCTGTTCCGCAGCGCGGCACTGCTCAAGTTTGCACTCGAGAAGCGCCGGCCCAACAAGCTGGGCCTGGGCGGGGAGTGAACCATGAACTCAGCCCGTATTTCCCCTGCGCCGTGCCGAGCCGGAAGCAAGGCATTTCGTTCAACGGTTGGGCCACTTGTCCAGCAGGATCGACACGAACTTCTCCGCTGCCGGCGACAGCGACGCCCCTCTGCGGTAGACCAACCCCAGGGTGCGGGTTACCTGGGGCTCGATCAGCGGCACGCTGACCAGCGTCGGGTGGTCGGCGCTGGGCATGGCCAGGCTGGGCATGGCCGACACGCCCAGCCCGGCCTCGACCATGCCCAGCGAAGTGGACAGGTGCTGAACCTCATAGAACCACTTGGGCCGCAGGTTGAGCCCGGACAGGGCATGGTCCAGCAGCATCCGGTTACCGCTAAGCCGGCCTACGCCGATCAGGCGGTAGTCGGCCAGTTCTGTCCAGGTGACGGCCTCACGGTTCGCCAGCTTGTGGTCCCTGCGGCAGGCCAGCACGAAGTGCTCCTGTACCAAGGAGACGAACTCGATGTCCGGGTGCTGGCCACTCATCATGTTGATGCCGAAATCGGCTTCACCCCGCAGCACGGCTTCGAGCCCGTCGTTGGCACTGAGGTCCAGCAGACGAATGCGAATCTTGGGGTATTGCTCGTTGTAGTCGCGGATCACCGATGGCAGGAAATAGAACGCTGCGGTCGGAATACAGGCGAGGGTTACCTGGCCGGTCTGTCGTTCTGCGAGTTCGCGAATGCTCAGGATCGAGTCTTCGAAGTCATCCAGCAGGCGCCTGGCCTTGGGCAGGAAGTCACGCCCGACGCTGGTCAGGCTGACCCGACGAGTAGTGCGTTCCAGCAACGAAGTGCCCAAGCCTTCCTCGAGCTTCTTGATCCGTCGGCTCAAGGCGGGCTGGGACAGGTGCAGCGCTTCTGCGGCTTCGTGGAAGCTGCCGAGTTCGGCGATTTTCACGAAAGATCGTATGTCTTGCAGCTCATATTCCATCTCGGATCGCTCTTGGCATTGGGTTCGGTATTGATGCTTAAATCGGAACAATAACTACGATATTTGCATTGGATTGATTTATCCATCCCTGTCAATCTTTTGTCCACAGCATCAATGATGTCCATTGATCAACAAGAGTGCGAAATCATGCAACGAATTCCTTGCGTACTCATGCGCGGTGGCACCTCCAAGGGCCCCTTTTTCCATGCATGGGACCTTCCTGCCAATGTGGTCGAACGCGACGAATTGCTGATCAACCTGATGGGTTCCGGGCATGAACTGGAAATCGACGGCATCGGTGGCGGTAGCCCGCAGACCAGCAAGGTAGCGATTGTCAGCCCCTCGCTGCATGCCGACGCCGACGTCGACTACCTGTTCGTGCAGGTCATGGTCGCCCAGCGCCGGGTCGATACCGCGCCCAACTGCGGCAACATGCTGTGCGCCGTTGGCCCGTTCGCCATTGAGCAAGGTCTTGTCAAAGGCCAGGACGGCAAGACGCTGGTGCGTATTCGCAACCTCAACACCGGCACTTTCGTCAATTCGCTGGTGGAAACCCCCGGCGGCATCGTGCGCTATGAAGGCCGCACGGCGATCGATGGCGTACCGGGCACTGCCGCCCCGGTACACCTGACCTTCCTCGATGCGGTCGGCAGCAAGACCGGCAAACTGTTCCCGACTGGCAAGGCCAAGGATGTGATTGACGGCGTTGCAGTCACCTGCATCGACATGGCCATGCCGATGATGGTGGTGGAAGCCAGCCAGCTGGGCGTCACCGGCTCGGAATCCCCGGCCGAACTCGACGCCAACGGCGAACTGCTCGAGCGCCTCGAGGCGTTGCGCCTGAAGGCCGGCAAGGCCATGGGCCTGGGTGATGTCAGCGGCATGGTCATCCCCAAGCCTGTGCTGGTGTCCAAGCCCCGTTATGACGGCACGTTGCAGGTTCGCTACTTCATGCCGCACAACTGCCACCGCGCCTTGGCCATCACCGGAGCGATAGGGCTGGCGACTGCCTGCGTCAGCCCAGGTACGGTGATCGGCGATCTGCTGGGCGAGGGCGCCGTGCAGTTGACCGAAGTGCGTCTGGAACATCCAAGTGGCGGTATCGATGTCGCGCTGTCGCGCAGTGGCGCAGATGGCAAGACGATTCAGGCCTCTGTGGTGCGAACTGCCCGGCGGTTGTTCTCAGGCTTCGTTTACGCGCCTACATTCCGCAGGTTGGCGGGGTAGGCCCAGGCGGTAGTCCAGACCTGTACATTCGCAACAAGCGCATCCGCACAATTTCAACAATGGGTGATGCCTCATGAGACTCGCCAAATCGCTGTACTTCCAGATCCTCTGCGCCGTCCTGCTGGGCGTGGTGGTCGGTCACTTCTGGGCGCAACAGGCCGTTGCGCTCAAGCCCCTGGGTGATGCGTTCATCAAGCTGATCAAGATGATGATCGCGCCGGTGGTTTTCTGCACTATCGTCACCGGTATCGCCGGGATGACCGACAAGCGCTCCCTCGGGCGTTTGATGAGCAAGACCTTGCTGCTGTTCCTGGTATTGACTGTCATCAGCCTGATGATCGGCCTGGCAGCGGTATACCTGTTCCGCCCAGGTGTCGGCATGAACATCGACCCTGCCACTCTCAGCACTGCGGGGCTCGGCCAGTACGCCGCATCTGCGGCGAAGCTCAGCGTGGTCGACTTCTTCATGCATATCATTCCCGACACGTTCATCGGGGCGTTCAACAAGGGTGAAGTGTTGCCAGTGCTGTTCATCGCGGTGCTCAGCGGCTTCGCCTTGTCTTCGATGGGCGAGAAGGGCAAGCCGGTACTCGATGTGCTGGAGTCTGCCTCGACCATGGTGTTTCGCATCTTTGGCTACCTGATGCGTTTCGCACCGGTCGGCGCCTTCGGTGCCCTGGCCTTCACCGTCGGGCAGTATGGCGTGACGTCCCTGGGTGCACTGGCCAAGCTGGTAGGTACGCTCTACATCGCCTGTGCGTTTTTCGTGCTGGTGGTGCTTGGCGGCATCTGCCGTGCCCATGGCTTCAGCTTGTGGAAGCTGCTGCGCTATTTCCGCGAGGAGTTTCTGGTGGTGCTCGGCACCTCGTCCACCGAGCCTGTACTGCCGCGCATGCTGGAAAAGCTGGAGAAACTGGGCTGCAAGAAAGGTGTGGTCGGGCTGGTACTGCCAACCGGTTACTCCTTCAACCTCGACGGTACTGCCATCTACCTGTCGTTGGCGGCGGTCTTCATCGCTCAAGCTTGCAACATCGACCTGAGCCTTGGCCAGACGGTGACGATGCTGGCAATCATGCTGTTGTCGTCAAAAGGCGCGGCGGGTGTGACCGGTAGTGGTTTCGTTGCGCTGGCTTCGACCTTGACCGTCATTCACGACATCCCGTTGGCAGGGCTTGCCTTGCTGATCGGCATCGATCGCTTCATGTCCGAGGCGCGTGCCCTGACCAGCCTGGCCAGCAATGCCGTGGCCACGGTGGTCATCTCGCTGTCGGAGAATGCCTGTGAGCGGGAAACCTTGCTGCGCCGCCTGAACGGCATTCCGGCTGCACCGGACGAGGCGGATATTGCGCAGGCCGACTGGTCTGCCGAGCCTCGGCATCACGGCTGAAAAGCCTCTTCACCTTCCATAGTTGACTTAGAATCCCACTCAGCATCCCTGCGATGCCGAGTGGGGTAGGGGGCCGTCTGCCTTGCCGATGGCCGCAATAGAATAAAAACAAGAGAAAAGACCATGCTCGCACTCCTGGGCCTGATCATGGTGGTGACCTTCACCTACCTGATCATGAGCAAACGCCTGTCGCCAATCGTTGCGCTCACCGTGGTACCCATTGTCTTTGCAGTGATCGGCGGCTTCGCCCCCGAGCTGGGCAAGATGATGCTCGATGGCTTGAAAATGGTGGCGCCCTCGGCGGCCCTGTTGTTGTTCGCCATCCTGTTCTTCGGCCTGATGATCGATGCCGGCCTGTTCGACCCGCTGATCCGCAAGATCCTCAAGCGCGTCAATGGCGACCCGGTCAAGATCGCCATCGGTACCGCGCTGCTGTCGCTGCTGGTGGCGCTCGACGGTGACGGCACCACCACCTACATGATCACCTGCGCGGCCATGCTGCCGCTGTACAAGCGCATCGGCATGAACCCAATGATCCTGGCCACGGTATCCATGCTGTCGCTGAGCATCATGAGTGGCATGAGCCCTTGGGGTGGGCCGGCCACCCGGGCCATTGCCGCGCTCGGGCTGGATGCGACCGAGTATTTCATCCCGATGCTGCCGACCGTGATCGGCGGTGCGGCCTGGGTAGTGTTCACCGCGTTCCTGCTGGGCCGCGCCGAGCGCCGACGCATCGGTAACATCGCCCTGGAGTCGGGTGGCGGCAACTGCTACATCAAGGAAATCCTCGGCGAGAGCCCACATAAGCGCCCACGCCTGGCGTATGTGAACCTGGTGCTGGTGATTGCCGTCATGGCAGCGCTGGTGATGGGCGTGATGCATTCCGCACTGTTGTTCATGATCGGTTTCGTCGCGGCGCTGATGATCAACTACCCGCAGCTGGATCTGCAGAAAGAGCGCATCCTCGCCCATTCTGGCAATGCCATGACAGTGGTACTGCTGGTATTCGCCGCAGGCATCTTCGCGGGGATCTTCTCGGGTACCAAGATGGTCGATGCGCTGGCTCAGACCCTGGTCGACTGGATTCCCGAGGCGTGGAGCCACTGGTTCCCGCTGGTGGTGGCGCTGACCAGCATGCCGCTGACCTTCGTACTGTCCAACGACGCTTACTACTTTGGCGTGGTGCCGATCCTTGCCAACGCTGCGGCCGCCTACGGCATCGACCCGGTTGAAATCGCCCGCGCCTCGGTGCTGGGGCAGCCAGTGCACCTGATGAGCCCGCTGGTGGCCTCGACCTTGCTGCTGGTGGGCATGGTCGATCGCGACATCGGCGACTTCCAGAAGGCCACCGTGAAATGGGCGGTGCTGACATCACTGGTCATCACCGCACTGGCCTTGGTCACGGGTGCCTTGTCCTTCTTCGTCTGATCTGCTTCGGGCGCCGCTGGCGCCCACCTCATCCAAGAACAACAACAGAGTATCGAAAATGTCCCGAATTGTTTTCCGCCGGGCCACCTGTGGCCTGCTTTGCGGCTGGCTGCCTGTGGCCGGCGCTGCCGGATTCATCGACGACGGCAAGCTCAAGCTGCAGCTGCGCAACGTTTACTTCAACGAAAACTTCCGCGACGAACAAGGCATGAGCGCCCGCGCTGCTGCAACTGCAAAGAGCGAGCGGGTGGAATGGGCGCAGGGTTTTCTGCTCGACTACCAATCAGGGTTCACCCAAGGCCCGCTGGGCCTGGGGCTCGATGCCTTGGGGCTTGTAGGCGTACGGCTCGATTCGGGCCGCGGCCGCAGCGGTACCGGCTTGCTGCCGGTGCATGACGATGGCCGTGCCGCGGACGAGTTCGCCAGTGCCGGGGTAACCGCCAAAGCTCGACTGGGGCAGACCATCGTCAAGCATGGCACCTTGCTGCCCAAGACACCGGTGTTGGTGTACAACGATGCACGATTGTTGCCTCAGACCTACCAGGGTACGCAGCTGACCAGTACCGATGTCGATGGCCTGACCCTGACCGCCGGCCACCTGGACCGCTTCAAGCAGCGGGACTCCTCGGACAGCACCGGTCTGTTCCTGGATGGTTATGGTGGCGGCGAGTCTGGCGATTTCAACTTTGCCGGGGCCGACTATGCCGTCAGCAAGCAGCTGCGCCTGAGCTATTTCCACGGCCAGCTCGAACACTTCTATCGCCAGGACTATGCCGGCCTGGTACACGACCTGCCGTTGGGTGGAGGGGTGTTCACCACCGACTTGCGCTATTTCAAGAGCCGCGACAGCGGAGCCGCTCATGGCGGCCAGATCGACAATGACATGTTCAGCGGGCAGTTGTCCTATACCCACTCCGGGCACACTGTCGGTGCCGGTTACCAGGTGCTCGACGGCGAGGCAGGGCTGCCGTACATCAGCGGCGCGACGGTTTACTCGTTCAGTAACGTTGGCATAGGCAAGTTCATCGAGGAGGAAGAGAAAACCTGGATGGCGAGCTACGCCTACAACTTTGCAGCGGCCGGTGTGCCCGGGCTGACCTTCATGGCGCGTTACCTGAGCGGGGACAACGGTCGTTCCGGTGAAGCCGGGCTCAGCGAGTGGGAGCGTGATGTGGAGCTTGCCTACGTGGTGCAATCCGGGCCTGTGAAAGGTCTGGGTGTGAAGCTTCGCAACTACGTCTACCGCTCTGACTTTTCCCGAGGGCGCGACAGCAACCGGATCTACCTGACCTACGATATTGCGATCTGGTAATGCGGCCGTGCGAGCATGCATGCCTCGAGGTGCTTGCTCGCACGCGTTTCATGCTTTGGACGGCTGTGGCGCTTTCTTGCCAAGTCGGATCAGCTCATTGGAGAAGCACAGGCCGAAGAGAATCAGCCCGGCCCCCAGGTACAACGTGTCCCGCGGTACTTCATTGAGCACCACGAACGCCAGCAGTGCGGCAAACAGCGGCTCGGTCAGCTCCAGCGCCTGGACTTGCGAGGGTTTCAGGTACTCGATGGCCTTGGTGGTACAGAAGAAGCCGAGGATAGTCGGCAACGCAGCCAGCGCCAGCAATGCCAGGACCGCTCCCGGCGACAGTTCACCAATGATGAACCCATCGGTTGCAGCCGGCATCAGCAGGTAGAGGCTGCCGAAAAACAAGAGTTGCCGAGTGAAATGCAGCCCCCCGGAAACGCCCATGCGCTTCATGGCAACTGAAAATGCACCGTAGCCGCAGCCCCCAGTCGCAGCAAGCATTGCGCCTTGCAGCGTGAAGCCTTGGTCCAGGTCGGCTCCAAAAATCACGGCAATACCAGCTATGGTCAAACCGGCGCCTACTGTCGCATTGGCGGTGATTGGATCCTTGAGGACTATCCGTCCCAGTAATATCGAAGAAATGGAGGCGCTTGCCATCAGGATCACCACGACGCCTGCCGCGGCGTAATGGCTATAGGCCGAAGTCTCAAAGTGGAACAGCACAAAAATGCCGAGAAAGGCGCAAACGGCGGCATGGAACCATTTGGCCGTATGCAGTGGCCGCTTGAGGAACAGTAGCAGTGCTGACAGCAACAGGCAGCCGAGGACTGTTTTTATCAGGGCGATGCTGCTGGAGCTGAATCCGCTGTTCATCAATACCT
Source organism: Pseudomonas sp. PNPG3 (assembly GCF_023093815.1). NCBI lineage: Bacteria > Pseudomonadati > Pseudomonadota > Gammaproteobacteria > Pseudomonadales > Pseudomonadaceae > Pseudomonas > Pseudomonas sp. PNPG3. Next base: position 319,310 of record NZ_JALLKV010000001.1, on the reverse strand, counting down.
TGCTGAGTACACCGATCGTTGCATTCAGTGCAGCGGCGCAGAGTGCAAAGAGCAAGCCTTTGCTGAAATGAGATTGCATTTATACATTCCTTGTTATTTGGTTTTATGTCTTCGCCCGGTCGACATGGAGGCGATTGCGGCCGGCCTGCTTGGCGATATAGAGCGCCCGGTCGGCGCGCTCAATCAGTGATGGCGCGCTGTCCAGGGCCGTACCTTCGGAGCAGGCGATGCCGATACTGGCGGTTATGTGTCCGAATGGGCTGCCGTTGTGAGGGATGGCTTGCAAGGCCAGGCGCTCGAGCATCAGCCTGGCGACGACGGCCGCTCCATCGTTGTCGGTATCGGGCAGGATTACCGCCATTTCCTCACCCCCGTAGCGTGCCAGCAGGTCGCGAGGGCGGCGAATGCAGGAAGAGAGCAGGGAGGCTATCTGCTGCAGGCAGGCATCGCCCGCCGGATGCCCGTAGGTGTCGTTGTAGGGTTTGAAATGATCGATGTCGATCATCAGCAAAGCCAGCGTGGTGCCATTGCGATGGGCCGTGCGGATTTCCTGAGTCAGCGCTTCGTCAAAGCAGCGCCGGTTGGCAAGCCCCGTGAGCGCATCGTGCATCGCCAGGCTCTCGAGCTGCTGGTTGCTGTCGAGTAGCCGTTGCTGGGTCAGTCGAAGCTCGCTTTCGACCGCATTTCGCCGGCTCATGGCGCGAATCAACAGCCAGCCAATGGCCCCGGTCAGTGCCAGCAGCACAGCGACCACCAGCGTTGACAGCAGCGCCTCGAGCCGCCAGGCCGAGAGTGCCTCCTGCTTGCCCAGCGCGACCGTTGTCACCAAAGGTAGCTTGTCGCTCTTGCGAAACGCATAGAGGCGCTCCACGCCGTCCAGGCTGGAGGTGAACGATGCAGTGCCTGCTGACTGGTCGACGAGATACTTGGTAAAGATGGGCGACTTCGAAAAGTTGCGCCCCATGTCCTGTTCCCGAAACGGGTAGCGCACCAGCATGGAACCGTCGGTATAGGCCAGCCCGATGGCACCCTCATGGCCGACATCGAGTTTGCCGAATAGCTGCAGGAAGTTCTCCACGCCAAGCGTCATGGCGACAACGCCGGCGAATTCGCCATGGTCATCGTTGAACCGCCGGCTGATGGTGATCACCCATTCCTGGTTGACGCGGCTACGGATTGGCAGGCCGATGAAAGGGTCGCGGGACGGGTCGTCACGATGGTGTATGAAAAAGGCGCGGTCGCTGCTGTTGGCACCGACGGGGGTCGGCTGGTTGGACGACATCAGCCAGCGTCCGTCCCTGGCGTAGATCATGATACCGCTCATTGGCGGCATCAATGGTTGCTGGCGCTTGACCAGTTGATCCAGCCGCTCGATCTGCGCAGGTCCCGAGCCCTCGGTTTCCAGGCGCTCGACCAGCCCGAGCAGCAGCATTGAGCTCTGACGGACAATACCTTCCGAATAGGTGGACAATGCCTGGGTCAGGTTAAGGCCATGGACATTGATGTCTTCCAGGGCACGCTCGCGAGAAGCCATGACCTTCCACAGCGTTAGCGAGGCGAGAGAACAACCGATGACCGATAGCAGTAGCACAACGAGGTGGATGTCACGCTTCACGTCAATTCACACGCCTTTTTCCCTAAAGACCAAGTTGAGCGTCGACACGCTTTAGCTAACCGGACGGTCAGAAAGTAACCAATCGGTTCATGTGCAACAATATAACACCGAAGTTGCTGGAATGTTCGACAGAATCACGCGTTCTGTCAGAACCCGTTTGTTATCTTCCGGCAGGATATGCAGAAGTATGAACATGACGATTGGGCAAGTAGCCCTCAACGTAGCGCACCGTCTTTTCCAAAGTTCGCGTCATGTCGGGATGGGCCAACTGATACTTTCGTTCCAGTTGCTGGCTGTCGTTCATGTCGAACCGCTGCGTCTGGATGAAGTTCAGTGACTCCGCGCTGATCGATAATCGGTTGGCCAGTCCTGGAATCGCCAACAGCCACTTCAGCAACCCTATGGGTACATGGCGGCGGGGGGGCTCTATATCCAGCGTTTGTGCCATTTGCTCAAGCATACCCTGCAGGTTCGGCGTGTACTCATACAGCGCCAGGACCTGCCGGTTGACCATTGATGGGTCGAACGCCACGCACGTCATCATCTTTACCAGGTAATCAACGCTGACCAGCGGCAACCAGTGCCTGGCGGAACCGGGGACAGCCTTGAACCGGCCCAGTGCCAGGTTTCTGATGAGGTCCACCAGAGGTTGACCTTCAGGGATATGCCCACTCTCGCTGTGACCACATACCGTAGCAGGATGAACGATCGAGTAATCTGCGCCTACCTCCTGCATGTAACGGATGACTGCGAAATGGGACTCCAGCTTGCTGCCTTCGTAGCCCCCGACACGGCCATATACTGCAGGCCAATTGGTGTTTTCAGGGTGCGCGTTATCAACCCCGATACTTGCAAGATGGGTAAGGTTCTGCAGCATATAACCGCCAGCCATTAGCAAGCGGATACGCTGGCTCGCCGCAAGCCTGGCGACCCTCAGCGCCCCTTGTACGTTGACTGCGCGGGCCTGTTCCATTGTAAGGCCCCAGGTAAACTGCGCCGCGAGGTGAAAGACCACCGCGGCCGAAGTTACGCATTGCCTGTCTGCTTCGCTGAGTCCAAGCCCATCCCTGCTGATGTCTCCTTCAACTGCGTTTAAATACGCGGGATTACCTCCCAGCTGGCCTACCTGCTCTTTGAGGCGTTCGATGTTTGCAGGGTTGCGCATGAGCACCCAGGTCTTGTGCCCTGTCGCGGTAAGATGGGCCAGCAGATGTTGACCCACAAACCCACTGCCGCCAGTGACGAAGCATTCCACGCTCATATCTGAATCCTTGTCTGGATGATCGGCGCAGGCTAAGGTGTAGAGCCTACTCTACAGTCAAGGAATTTTTATCGTGAATGTCGGAGAGTTGGAGCGCCGGAGTGGGGTGGGCCGCCATACACTGCGTTATTACGAGCAACTCGGGCTTATCGTGGCCCATCGCCAAGCCAACAATTACCGCAGCTACAGCGACCAGACCGTTGTTGACCTGGCCTTTATTCAAAGTGCCCAGAGCGGCGGTTTTTCGCTCGCCGAGATTGGCGACATCCTTGCGGCCAAGCGCGGTAACACGATCGATTGCGCCCAAGGCGCGATGTTGGTAGCCGGCAAGATGGCTGAAATTCAAGCGAAGATCAACACGCTGCAAGCCGCCTATGTCTTTCTGGATGCGGAGCGTGCAAAGCTGGAAGCCAGTGCCATTGCCAACGGTCTGACCATTCCTCGCCCTCTCTCGGTTTAGCATGGCTCGATGCTGTAGCTTGTTTATTCGCAATTATTTCTCATTTACACTTGTGTCTTGTTTTCGAGGCCTACCTCTTATCCAGGATGCATCGTGTCGTTCGATCCCGCCAAACCGTCGCTGCTGTCTACATTGGTCCGTCACTATGACGAGCTGGTGGACCACATTCGCCGACGCTTCGGCGACAGAAGCATGGCGCGCGATGTAGTGCATGACGTGTGTGTGCAGTTGCTTGAGCGCGGTGAGAAAGAAGACGTCAGAACCCCACTGGCCCTGCTACGAAAAATCTCCCACGACACCGCCGTGAGCCGCTATCGTAGCGATCGGCGCCGAGGCGCCTGGGTAGAGGCAATTTCCGAGCTGCCAGAGGTGGCCTGCCCGGCAGCCACCCCGGTGACCAGGTATGACAGCGCGCGCGAGTTTCAACTGCTCGTCAACGCTATCGCTGATCTCCCACCACGCTGCCAGGCTGTTTTCGTCATGCACAAGATTCACGAAATCCCCCAGGCAGAAGTCGCTGCGCGCCTCGGTATTTCCCTCAAGACTGTGGAAAAGCATCTGCGCCTGGGGTTGGCGGCGTGCAGGCAACGGCTTGGGCGCGATGAGGTGCATCCATGACCAAGCAGCCCGAACAGGTGCCATTGGACGAGGCACTGGGGCGACATCGTGAAGAGCTCAAGCAGCTGTTCCCCATGCCGCCGTCCAGGTCAGCGCCCTCCAAAGCGGTGAAGTCGGCCGGTATCACACTAGCGGTTGCGATCGCCTTTGCGGCCCTGGCGTGGCTGAACCCAGCCTACAAGAGCGAGCGTTTCTCTACCGCCATTGGTGAGCGGCGCGCTGTGCTGCTGAGCGATGGAAGCAAGCTGCTGCTCGACAGTGGCACGCATGTCGATATCAGTTGGCGTCTGCTCAGCCGCGAAGTCGACCTGCGCGCAGGGCAGGTGCTTTTCGATGTGTCCTCGGCCGTGTACCGCCCCTTCGTAGTGTCCGCTGGCATCGCGAAAGTCGAGGTGCTCGGTACGCTGTTCAATGTCCGCCGGCTGGATAACGACGCGGTGCGTGTGACCCTGGCCCGTGGGCGCGTGGACGTCACCGCTGCTGCAGCACAGGCGCCTGTCACCCTGACGCCAGGGCAACAGGTCGACTCGATTGGCGGGCAACTGATGCCGGTTGCAAAGGCTGACGCCTCCAAGGCGATGGCATGGAAAGATGATCGCATCGTGTTCGAGCAGACGCCGCTGGATGAAGCGGTGTCGTTGTTGCGCCACTATCGCAAGGCCCCCATCGAGCTGAGCGACCCAAGCCTGGCCGCACTCAAGGTGACGGGGGTGTTCGAAGCGCGCAATGTCGACCTGCTACTGGATCTGCTCCCCAGCATTCTGCCTGTCGCCGTGCTGCAGGTAGGGGACGGCAGTGTCCGGATTCAACGCAAACCGACAAGAAAATAATTCTCAGGCGCAGGTAGGGTTTCTCGATCCCCATGGCGGCTACTGAAAAAGCCCAACCACAAAAAGGAACTCGAGAAGTGCATTTTCCCCTCCGCAGTCGCCAGCTACGCCTGTCATTGCTTGCCAGTAGCCTGCTCATCGCAATGTCGGCCCAGGGCCGGGAAAAGGTGAACGTGGATCTCCCCGCCGCACCGCTGGGCGATGCCATCAACGCACTCGCACAGCAATCTTCGGTACAGATCATCTTCGCCAGCGATCTTGGTGCAGGCCGAAACGCGCCTGCGGTGAAGGGGCGGTTCACACCCGAGGAAGCACTTCAAACACTGCTAAAGGACAGTGGCTTGCAGGTACAGGCCAAGGATGAGCGCACGTTCGTCATTGTCGCGCAGGGTACCCCTGCATCAAGTGCTGGAATCCAGAGCGGACCCGTGGAAATGGCCCAGATGGAAATCACCGCCTCGCGCACCAGCAGCAGCCTGGTTTCCGCGACGCGGCAATCCACCATTCTCGAGCATGAACAACTGCAGGAGCTGCGCCAGGGGTCAGAGAGCCTGGCTACGGTACTGGCCAAGGCGGTTCCCGGCATGTCCGACTCCAGCCGCACCGTCACCGAGTATGGCCGGACCCTGCGCGGGCGCAGCATGCTGGTCATGGTCGACGGGGTGCCGCTCAATACCAACCGCGACTCCTCGCGCAACCTGGCCAACATCGACCCGGCACTGATCGAACGGGTCGAAGTCATTCGTGGCAGCAGCGCCATCTACGGCAGCGGCGCCACGGGGGGCATCATCTCCATTACCACACGGCCCGCGGGTGGTGAAAACCGCGCCGAAACCAGCCTGAGCGCGACGTCGCCGCTGACCCGCCTTGGCAGCGATGGCCTGGGGGGGCAGTTCCAGCAATATTTCGCGGGCTCTCAGGGTGCGGTGGACTACTCGTTCGACTTCGGTACCCGTCATATCGGTGCCTCGTATGATGCGCACGGTGACCGGATCGCCCCGGAGCCAAGCCAAGGCGACCTGTTCGATTCGAACATCTACAACATTGGCGGCAAGCTGGGGCTGCACATTGACGAGAACCAGCGAGTGCAGCTTGCAGTCAGCCACTACGATGCCCGCCAGGACACCGATTACGCTACCGACCCAAGCGTCGCGAAACTCCCTGCTGGCTCTGTGCCGGCCAATACGATCAAGGGCCTGGATCTTGACGAGCAGAACCGCATTCGCAACACGCTGGTGAACCTGGAGTATGAAAATCTCGACATCCTCGGGAGCCGGCTTTCTGCCCAGATGTACTACCGGGACTACTTCACACGCTTCACCCCGTTCGATGCCCGTGCCGTTGCTACCCGCGGCGGCAATGTTGACCAGATCATGCAAAACAGCGAAGTCTTCGGAAGCCGCCTGACCCTGCGCACGCCGATTGGCGACAGCGGCAGTACCGAACTGGTGTGGGGTGGTGACTATAACCAGGAGCGCAGCGACATGCCGCTCGATGTCTTCGACCCGGCGGCTTATGACGCCAGTGGCGGCCTGGTTTTCGACAAGACTGGCAAGCTCACGTACATGCCCCCGCTGAGGACGCGAAGCGCCGGTGCCTTCGCCCAGCTGCAGCATCGCTTCGATGAGCATTGGTCGGTCGACGGCGGCCTGCGCTACGAATACTCCACCGCCGAATTCGATGACTTCGTTCCGTTGTCCGAATCCACGGCTGCCTCCCCGGTGGCGGTGAAGGGTGGCGACATTGATTACGATGCGGTGCTGTCGAACCTGGGCATCGTCTACTCGCCGGTACTTGGCCAGGAAATCTACGCCTCCTTCAGCCAGGGCTTCCAGTTGCCCGACGTGGGCATCCAGCTGCGCAATGCGCGCCGTGGCTTCGACATCGGCGCATCGAACCTGGAGCCGGTCAAGACCAACAACTATGAGCTTGGCTGGCGAGGAGACCTGGGCAGCAACACACTCGGCACCCTGGCGCTGTTCTACACCACCTCCAAACTGGGGGATGTACAAAGTTTCAACAACGGCCTGATTCTGACCCGCACCAAGGAGCGTATCTACGGTGCTGAAGCCAGTGCCGATTGGCTGTCGGACGATGTTGTGTGGGGCGCAGGGGGGAGTGCGACCTGGATGCGCGGACGAGAAAAACCGGACGGTAAAGACTGGCAAGACATGACAGGCTATCGCGTTCCGCCGCTGAAGCTGACCGCCTACGTGCAATACAAGCCGACCCTGGATTGGAGCAACCGCTTGCAAGCCACGTTCTTCGATGCCAAGGACTACAGGCTCGATGGGGTGGACAGCTTTGGTCGACATCAGGTGAGCAGTTATACGACAGTCGACCTGGTCAGCCAGTACCAGATCTCCGCAGACGACAAGGTGAGCGTCGGCATCCAGAACCTGTTCAACCGCGACTACTACCCGCTCTACAGCCAGTTGCTGCGCAATAACAACAACACCAGCCACCTGCCGGCACCCGGCACGGTATTGACTGCCAGTTACACGCACAATTGGTAAGGTAGTGAAAACCCACCGGGCTCGATGTCGGCCCCGGTGGTCATTGTCATGTTTCACACCAATAGCTGGCCTGTAGGGTAGGGAGTCTACGATGGAACGGTCTTGCACCACTTATTATCTGGAAATGGTCTCGGCATCCGAGCTGAAGGAAAAACCACAGCTTCACGAACTCCAGATCATTGAATGTGAAGTGCCTCAGGCGGAATTCAATCAGTTTCTGTACAAGCTGGTAGGCACACCTTGGGAGTGGGGCGATCTTGACACCTGGGGGATTTCTGACTGGCAGGCACTCGTCGAACAGGATTGCCACCGTACCTGGGTTGCCTATTACCGTGGTGCGATAGCCGGCTATTACGAGCTCTATCGCCCCGATGGCAGTAACGCAGAGATACGCTACTTCGGGCTGGCACCTCAATTCCTGGGGTGTGGCTTCGGCGGAGCGCTCCTGAGTCACGCTGTTCGAGCAGCGTGGGAGTGGAGCGGTACAGAGCGGGTGTGGGTACATACCTGCACCTTCGACCATCCTGCCGCGCTTCTAAATTATCAGGCGCGAGGGTTCCATATTTTCAAGCAGGAGCAGGTGGTGGAGGCAAGCCAATAAGCCCTTTGTCCTGGAGCCGCATTCGTTTTTGACAGATTTCGGATGTGGCTGACTATTTTCATTTTTCGATATAAAATTCCATTTTTTCATTATTTATAGCAATAAATTTTCGCCGGTTGCCGAATTGATGCTGAATAACGCAATCGAGGTAAGCCAGGTTCTGTGTAAATTGGATCCAATACTTTGGCTTGTCCATCACGGGCAAGTACAAGGTGTTACACAGGCCCAGGAGAAAGCCGCCATGATGCTCAAGGATCCATCAATCAAATATCGCCACTTCGCCACAGTCGACCTGCCAGACCGCCAGTGGCCCAATCAGGTCCAGAAGGTCGCTCCCACCTGGTGCAGCGTCGACATGCGAGACGGTAATCAGGCACTGATCGAGCCGATGAACGCCGAACGCAAGCGTCGATTCTTCGACCTTTTGGTGAAGGTCGGTTTCAAGCAGATCGAGGTTGGCTTCCCGGCAGCATCGCAAACCGATTTCGACTATGTGCGTGAATTGATCGAGAGCGGTCGGATCCCCGAAGATGTGACTATCCAGGTCATGACACAGGCCCGTACACACTTGATCGAGCGTACCTTCGAAGCGCTCAAGGGGGCGCCACGGGCCATCGTTCATGTGTACAACGCAACGGCTCCCGTATTTCGTGATGTGGTGTTCGGCGTGGATCGCGCAGGTTGCATCGGCATCGCCACGCAGGCTACCCGGGAGATCAAGGCGCTGATGCAGGCCAATCCGCAGACGCAGTGGACTTACCAGTATTCACCAGAAACCTTCTGCTTCACCGAGCTCGATTTTGGCCTGGAAATTTGCGAAGCGGTGATCGACGTATTCGAACCGTCTCCCACCAACAAGATGATCCTGAACCTGCCTACCACCGTGGAAGTTTCGACCGCCAACGTGTTCGCCGACCAGATCGAATGGTTCTGCCGCCACGTACGCAAGCGCGATAGCGTGATCATCAGTATCCACCCGCACAATGACCGTGGCACAGGTGTGTCTACCGCCGAGCAGGCCTGCCTGGCAGGCGCCGAGCGGGTCGAGGGCACCTTGTTCGGCAATGGTGAGCGCACCGGTAATGTCGATATCCTGACCTTGGCCATGAACCTCTACACCAGTGGCATCAGCCCGGAACTGGATTTCTCTGACATCATCCATGTCCAGCGTGAGGTCGAGTTCTGCAACCAGTTGCCGACCCATCCACGCCATCCCTATGCGGGAGAGCTGGTGTTCACGGCATTTTCCGGCTCTCACCAGGACGCAATCAAGAAGGGCTTCGCCCAACGGCGGAAAAACCCCGACGGTTTCTGGGAGGTGCCGTACCTGCCGATCGACCCGGCCGACATGGGGCGCAGCTACGAGGCAGTCATCCGGGTCAACAGCCAGTCGGGCAAGGGTGGTGTGGCCTATCTCCTGGAGCAGCAGGGTATCGTCCTGCCGCGCCGGTTACAGATGGAGTTCAGCGGCCTGGTGCAGCAGGTCGCCGATAGTGAAGGGAGGGAGATCACCAGCGAAATGATCTTGTCGTGCTTCACCAGAAACTACCTGGAGCAGGGTAATCCCTACGCCTTGCTGCACCCCATGGTCACCACTGACGAAGCCTGCACTTACCTTGACGCTCAACTGCTGGTCGAGGGTGAACGCCTGGCGTTCGCTGGCAAGGGTAATGGCCCAGCGGCCGCACTGGTCCATGCGTTCGCCCAGCAGGGGCTGGTCTTCGATATTGCCGATTACCACGAGCACGCCGTGCGTGATGGTGCTGAGGCCGAAGCCATTGCCTACGTCGAAATACGTGTCAAGAACCAGTTGCTGTTTGGCGTGGGCAGGGACGGCAGCACACTCCAGGCATCACTCAAGGCTGTGGTGAGTGCTGTCTGCCGGGCCACGCGCCTGGGGCTGCTCGATACAGTGAAAAGCACGGTCGCCACGGCTTGAGGGATACTGGCTGGCGCTGCTCGGCGGTGTGGTGACCAATGCTGCTGCGGCCACGGCGAAAAAGGTGAAATGCCAGCTTTGTAACCCTGAACCGCTATTGACCTCGAGTTAACTCAAGGTTTTAGAGTGGCGGCACACTCGCTGCTTGCGCAAACGAACTCGCAAGCACCAGAAATGGACACTCCGACTTCACTGCTGGTTTTCCAGATTATCGGCTTCATCGCCTTGGGCCTGTCGAAGGCTATGACCGATCCAGTGAGGCCTGGAGCAGATCAGGGAAAGAGGAACAGCATGTGAAGACGATGATCGTAGGCGCCAGCAGAGGGCTGGGGCGGGCTTTGCTCGAAGGCCTCGGCAAGCCCGGGGACACGCTGATTGGCGTATCACGCAAACAGCCGAAAGATCTGGCCCTTGCGCCGGGCATCGACCTGTACTGGATCGATGCCGACCTTTCCAAGCCAGTGGCGGCTGTAGCACGGATCGCGGACCGAACACCTGCCGATCTGGACGTACTGATATACAACGTCGGCATCTGGGAAGAGCATGCCTTCAGCGAGCACTATGCATTCTCCGAAGACAGCGACGAATCGATCACCCGGCTGGTCGAGGTGAACGTCACCGCCACGCTGCTCCTTCTCAAACGCCTGATACCCAGATTGCTCGGTGCTCCCCGGCCGCAGTTGATCCTCACCGGCTCGACTTCGGCTCTTCGCCAGAGCGGGCGCCCGGAGGTAGCGTTCGGTGCCTCCAAGTTCGCCCTCAACGGCATGGCTGATGCGCTACGCGAAGGCTTCAGGGATGACAACCTGGCGGTGACCGTGCTTCAGCTGGGTTACCTGAATACCGATGACGCCCTGTCCACGCCATTGATGCAGGCTGCTGCGCGAGGTGAGCGGCGTTGGGTACCGGTACATGATGTGGTCACCATGGTCGATGCGTTGTTGCGCCTGTCAGGGGCTTCATTCGTACGGGAGTTGATCTTGCCCGCGATCGGGGATGAGCGCTTCTGACTCGCCCTGAGTCCGGATAGCAGCTGACGCGTACCAGGGCGCGACAGAATCGACATGCACGTGTTTCTGCTTCCTTGGCAGAAACGGTGTATCAAAGGTACCGCTGAACGGTCAGTGGTTGCCAAACTGCGCACGATACCTCATGGGCGCCAACCCCACGGTCTTGCGAAATGCTGCCCGGAAACTTTCCGCCGAGGCGAACCCGCAGCGTTCGGCGATTTGCTCATTGCTCAATGGGCTGCTTTCCAGCAACTCACGCGCCACGTTCATGCGCACCTGAAGCAGCCAGGTTTTCGGCGTGATGCCTGTCGCTTCGATGAAGCGTCGCAGGAAGGTACGTTCGCTCATCAGTGCCTTCGCTGCCAGCTGCTTGACCGTAAGCGGCCTGCCCACATGCAAGGTCGCCCACTCCAGCACCGCGGCAAGATCATCGCGAGGCTTCTGGGCAACGGGAGCGGGGAAGAACTGTGTTTGCCCTCCGGAACGCTGGGGTGCCATAACCAGGCGACGGGCAACGGTGTTGGCAACCTGGGTACCAAAGTCTCGACTCACCAGGTGCAGGCAGGCATCTATACCGGCAGCGCTGCCTGCCGAGGTAATCAGCTGGCCGCAGTCTACGTAAAGCACGCCAGGGTCAACTTCAATGAGTGGATAGCGTGCCGCGAGTTCGTCCGTATAGCGCCAATGGGTGGTGGCACGCTTGCCGTCCAGAAGGCCCGCAGCCGCGAGCACGAACACCCCCGAACAGATGGAAAGCAGCCGCGCCCCGCGTTGATACGCGGCGCGCAAGGCGTCCAGCAGCACCTGCGGCGGGCGCTCATCGCGGCTACGCCAGCCCGGAATGATAATGGTATGGGCATCAACGAGCGACTCCAAGCCGAACTCGGCAACGACCCGCATGCCACCTGCCGCGTGCATTGGTGCGGGATCGACGGCGACGATGCGATGCGTGTACCAGGCGAATTCGAACTCCGGGCGTGGCAGCCCGAAGATCTCCACGGCAATGCCGAACTCGAAGGTGCACAGCCCGTCATAGGCCAGCACGGCGACCAAACCAGGGTTCGTGAGCATTGGCGGAAAACTACCGGTGACTGTCGAGTGCGCCACTGTAGCGATACAGGCGGGCTTCCTACAATGGGCGCACTTTCAACCGAGGAGTGAAATCCATGCCAAGCCTGGTCAGCGAATATCCTGCCGCAAGCCCATCCGATGCCCTGCTTCATTTCAGCCGCCATCTGGCGTTCGAGACGGATTGTTCGGATGTTGAACGTAGCCAGCGGTCGGGTGATGTCGACTATGTGCTGGTAGATGTAAGGAGCAGCGAGGCGTTTGCGCAGGGCCATGTGCCGGGCGCGATCAATATTCCTGGCCGCACCATCAGCGCAGAACGCATGGCTGACTATGCGCGCCAGACGCTTTTCGTTGTTTATTGCGCGGGGCCGCATTGCAATGGCGTACATCGGGCGGCGGTTCGCTTGGCTGAGCTGGGTTTCCCGGTGAAAGAAATGATTGGCGGGGTTACCGGCTGGCTTGACGAGGGTTTTTCGTTGGTGGGGGTGGACGTCGCTGCACAGGGTAACGGCGTTTCCTGTGCATGTTGAGTCGAGAGGGCACAGTTCGAGCGGCATCACGCGATGACGTACCCGGCCTGATCGAGCAAATGCCGCTTTGAGTCAAAGATGGAAGGGGGAGGCGGCGGGGCTTCGGATGAGCCCCGCGTTGTCTTCAAGATGCTGAAGGTCGGTTGGCCGGCTGCGCATGGATGGCCAGTTCTTGAGTGATGAAGGCCGAAATCATCGCCCGGTAGACCTGCTCCACGACCTCGGCCGAGGCACCAGTTTCGTCAGCCATTTCACGAACCTTCCTTATCACTTGCTCGACCCGAGCTGGCGCACGCACATCATCGGTGGTTTTTTTGAAGACCGCTGCTTGCGTCACAAGACGGCCCCGTTTTGCGAGAAGCGAAACGAGATTGCGGTCGATTTCATCGATATCTGGATGTTGGGGCCGCGCTTGCAAAACTGAATCTCGCAGCAAATTCTGCCTGGGGCTTCTGGCATGAACCCAGGATCAGGGCACCCATATCGTCATTGTGAGCGACGTACAGAACCCCAAGAGGCAGAGTATCCCGATACCATAGTAAACCGTGCGCCATGGCTGGATACCCCTCAAGTAAACCACGGTATGCAGGACCCTGGCGACGGTGAACAGAATGCTCAACACTGCCGTGACGGTTGCAGGTGCATTCGTGGCAATGGCCAACCCACCGAGCGCGAAAAAAGTCGGGATGTTCTCCAGGTCGTTTGCCCAGGCCCTGCTCGCCCGATTCACTTGTGCAAGCTCTGCTTCACGGGCAACCCGATTGAAAACAGCGGCGTCTTCTGCGTTGGTGAATGCCCTGTGCCGCAGTCGGAACCAACCTTGGTAACAGGAGACCGCAAACATCTTGAGGAACAGCACAACCACGCACAGCGCGTAGACGTTCAAGGCATCGTTCACACCTGGCGCCCCCGATCAAGGCCATTGACCGCCAGATAGAGCAGCGGCCCGACGGACACGAAAACCGCCGTGAGCAGCAAGTAGGGAAGCATTGCGATGAGCGACCTGCCCCGAGAGTGGTTGTCCTTCACCATCCAGACGCAGGCCAGCGCCGCCATCAAGTACAAGTCGATGACCACCTGGGCTGTGTCCGGTCGCGAAACAAGCTCGCGCCCAAAGGCCAGTAGCGATTGTTCGGCAATCAACATCGTCCAGCCACTGTAAATCGAAAAGAGCACCAACGATGCCAGCGCACAAATACGAAGAGCCATGATCATGTCCCTGATAGGTTTTCCTGGCACATTAGGGGTAGGATGGTCGACGCTCAATGACCTCTGAGGTCATTGAGCCGGAGCGCAAGGACGGGCTAGAGACGAAGCATGAGTTACCAACTGTTCCATCAAAAATCCCCCGCGCCGGCCACCTCCGCGGGCCAGCACTTGCGCCACCTGCGTCGGCAGGCGGGGCTCAGCCAGCTTGACCTGGCACTGATGGCCGGGGTTTCGCAGCGCCACCTCAGCTGTGTGGAAACCGGGCGTGCCAAAGTCAGCCCCGACACCTTGCATGCCTTACTGATGACCCTTGGGGCGCCACTGGATTACTGCAACGAAGTGTTTCTTGCCGCTGGCTACGCGCCGCGCTACGCCGCGACGCCACTCGATGCGCCCGCTATGGGTGTGGTACACACGGCCATCGAACATATCCTGCATGCAAACAATCCGGCGCCGGTCATCGTCATGGACAGCAACTGGGATATCACTGCCGCCAATGTGAGCACAGGTCTGCTGTTGGCGCTGGCGGGTGTGGCGCAGGACCTATCCTCAGGCGTCAACCTGCTGGAAACACTGTTATGCCCCGGCGGCCTGGGTGATCGCCTGGCCAATGCCCAGGAGGTCCGTGCTGCCGCGTGGCAACGCGCGGCCAGGGAGTCAGTCAGCAACCCTACGCTCGCAGAGCGCCTGAGCAGCCTCCCTCCGCCGGGCATGGCCTTGCACGCAGAGACTGCCAGCCCCGTGCTGCTGACACGAGTGCGCATCGCAGATGGCGAGTTGAGCTTTCTATCTACCTTCACGACCTTCGGGCTACCCCTGGACATCACTGTAGAGTCACTGCGAATCGAGCATTTGATACCTGCCGATCTATCGACCAGACAAAGGATGATGCAAGCTTTCGATGCTTGGAATGCGGAATACGGCGAATAGCGCATAGCAGCTATCGACCCGAAGCTGCCGGTCTGTAACGTTACCTCTCGCGCATGGTCTGTTAGCAGAGGCGTTGTTGCATATCTCTAAGTCGGATGTTCTGGTATAGAAATACCCCTACCCAAGTCACGGACGACGACCATGCAGATACGCAAGATGACTCAGGAAGACCTGCCAAGCGCCAACGCCCTGTGCTTGGAGGCGTTCATGCTAGCGGTTGCGCCATCGCTGTCGGCCCAGGGCGTGGAAACCTTCGCAAAAGTGGTTGCTCAGAAGGCGTTTGCCGAACGAATGGTAAGTGACAACCTGATGCTGGTTTGTGTCGCGGAGGGAACCCTGGTCGGGCTGATCGAGCTGAAGGAAGGGCGCCATGTGGCGATGCTGTTCGTTGCGCCGGCCTGGCAGCGCCACGGCGTTGGGAGGCGCTTGATGAATGCGGCTCTGGAGCAGGCCAGGACCAATGTAGTAACAGTTAGAGCGTCGCTATCTTCAGTGGCCGCTTATGAACGTTACGGTTTTGCGTTGGCAGGGGAAGTGGGCGAGCTTGCCGGGCTGATCTACCAACCGATGGAGAAGCGGTTGACCATTTGAAGCGCCGTCTACGACCCAGGCTGCTGTTCTTAATGACTTCAAATGGTCGTTAGGGGCCTTGCGCCAAGGGCCGTAATGGGTCGTTAGTCGCCGTTTGTGGACCAACGGCGGGTCAGCCCAGATCCATGGAGCGATGAGGCGAGCGAAGGTTTCGCCGTGAGTGCTAACCGGCCCCTGTTTGAAACAAGCCCCGCACCACCTCCCTGATCCAGCGATTCCCGCTGTCTTGCTGGTACCGTGCGTGCCAGTGCTGCTTGACCGTGAAACCTTCCACTGCAAACGGGCAATCGTGCACGTGCAAACCATGCATGTCGGCGAGTGTCTGGCCGATGTGCCGTGGCAACGTAGCCACCAGGTCGGTCGACCCGACAATCATCCCCAACCCCAGAAACGCCGGCAGCTCCAGCATGATCCTGCGTTCGATGCCGGCCCGCGCCAGGCCAGCCTCCAGTAACTTCTGCCCGGTCCCGGCACTGATTTGTACATGCCCCTCGGCCTGGTAACCCGCCACGCTCATGCCGTTGCTCAAACGCGGGTGTAGCGGGTTGCTCAGGCAGACCCAGTCCTGCTCGAACAACACTTGCTGATACATCCCCGCACCCAGCCAGGGCACGAAGCCGATGGCCAGGTCCGCCTCGCCCGACTCCAGCGCGCTCTCGGTATTGCCATCGATGCGTGCAGCTTCCAGGCGAATACCCGGCGCGTGGGTGCGCAGGTGGTTGAGGATGCTGGGCAGCAGGGTGATATGGCTGGCATCACTGACGCACAGGCGAAAGCGCCGCTGCGCCGTGGCCGGAACGAACTGCGGCTCCCAGGTAGTCAGGCGCCGCAGCGATTCCAGCACCTCGCGGCATGGCCCGATCAGCTGGTCTGCCCGCGGGGTTGGCGCCATGCCGCCTGGCGTACGCACGAACAGTGGGTCGTTCAACTCTTCACGCAAGCGCCCCAACCAGATGCTCACGGTAGGTTGGCTCTGGCCGAGCTGTTCAGCACTGCGAGTGACACTGCGGCATTGGTACAGCACATCGAACAGTTGCAGCAGCTTGGGGTCGGGCAAAGCGTCGAGCGCACTCATTATTGCGAAATCCAATAAGTGTATTGAGTCCATTGTATAGCCGAAATAAGGCTCGCTGCATAAGGTAGTCGCAAACCACAGGAGGTCAGCGATTTGAAAATCTGCATTCTGGGCGCCGGCGCCCTGGGTTGTGCCATCGGTGCGGCCTTGAGCGAAGCGGGGCACGAAACCTGGCTGTTGAACCGTGGCCATGCACATGTCGAGGCGATGAACCTGCACGGGCTGCGGGTGCAGGACGAACGCGGCGAGCGGCAGGTCCGGGTGAAGGCAGCCTGCGACGCGGCAACCGTGGGCGTGGCCGACCTGGTGGTGGTGCTGGTCAAGTCATTCCACACCGGCGAGGCGATTGCCGGGGCCAAGGCGCTGATCGGGCCGCAGACGCTGGTGCTGTCACTGCAGAACGGTCTTGGCCATGAAGACATCCTGGCCGAGGCCGTGGGCCGTGAGCGGGTGCTGGCTGGCAAGACCTACGTCGGTGGCGTGCTGCTGGCGCCGGGTTCGATCCGCGCCGGTGTTGCGGGCAAGCAGACTTTCATCGGCGAGCTCGACGGCCAGAGGACGCTGCGTGTGCAGGCCATCGCCGAGGTCTTCAATGGTGCCGGGCTCGCCACCACGGTCAGTGACAACATTCTCGGCACCATGTGGGACAAGCTGCTGGTCAACGTCGCGACAGGCGCGCTCAGCGGCATCACCAGGCTCGGTTATGGCCAGTTGTACAGCGAGCCGCTGCTGGAAAGCACCGCCAAGGCAGCGGTGGCTGAAGCCATTGCCGTCGCTGAACGAGCAGGCATCCGCCTGAGCCTCACCAGCCCGGATTCTGCATGGCGGCTGGCCGCCGAAGGCCTGCCGGCAAGCTTCCGTACCTCGATGTTGCAGAGCCTGGAAAAGGGTTCGGTCACCGAGATCGATTTCATCAATGGCTCCGTCGTGCGCTGGGGCCAGCGCCATGGCGTGGCCACGCCGGTCAACGCGACCCTGGTGGCCTGCATCAAGGGCATCGAACGCGCCATGGCCGATCAGCAGAAGGGGAGTAATCCATGAGCCAGCCGAAAGCCTACCTTGAACACGTTGCGTTCTGGGTGCGCGACATCCAGTGGCACATCCGCTTTTTCAGCGAGGTGTGTGGCATGACCATGCGTGAAATACAGGGTGACGTCGAGCAGCCTGCACAGTACTGGACCCTTGGTGGCCTGCAGTTCATCCACCAACCGGACTTTGCCGGCCCGGAAGGGCGCATGGCGCACCTGGGCATCATGTGCGAGGACCTCGAAGCTACCCTGGCCGCCGCACAGCGTTTCGGCGTGAGCGAAATGCCCCAGGGCCGCAACTGGCTGCGCCTGCCTGACGGCCTTGCGGTCGAGTTCATTCAGGCATCGCCGGCGAAATGCGTTGCCCAGGCACTGGCCATCGACCCACGTGCAGAGGTGGTGGCATGAGCGTAGTGGAAAGATACTGGGACGATGCCCGCGAAGGCGATGAATGCATCAGCCCCACCTACACGGTGACCCGCGAACGTATCCTGGCCTACGCAGACCTCACCGGCGACCACACCCCCGTGCATGTCGACGAGGCCTACGCCAACGCCAGTCATTTCGGTTGCCTGGTTGCCCACGGCCTGTTCGGCCTGTCGATCGCCGACGGCCTGAAGACCCAGTGCGAATACCGCTTTGTGCCGGGCATGTCGCTGGGCTGGACCTGGGACTTCGTGCTGCCAATCAAGGTCGACGATGTGCTGCACGTGCGCATGCGCGTGGGGGCGATGCGCCCGAGCAACAGCCGACCGGGCTGGGGCATCGTGGTCTTGCCGTCGGAGCTGATCAACCAGCACGGCGAAGTCGTGCAGCGTGGCGAGCACCGGCTGATGGTGCCCCGGAGGGTGCAGGCATGAGCCAGGCATTGCCATTGGCAGGTATCCGCGTCATCGACTACAGCCACTTCCTCGCCGGGCCCTATGTGGGCCGCTGCCTGGCAGCACTCGGCGCCGAGGTGATCAAGGTCGAACGGCCGGGCAGCGGCGATGCCGGGCGCCAGCATGCATTTACCCTGGATGAGCAGCAGAGCGGTTACTTCCTGCAGCTGAACATGGGCAAGCAGGGCGTCAGCGTGAACATGAAGGACCCGCGTGGCAAAGCGTTCATGCAACGCCTGACCGACTCGGCCGATGTGTTCATCGAAAACTATCGCCCCGGCGCCCTGGACAAACTGGGCCTGGGCTATGCCGAGCTGTCGGCGCGCAACCCGCGTCTGGTGTACTGCTCCATCTCCGCCTATGGCCATACCGGGCCGGATGCCCACCGCGCCGGTTTCGGGCTGATCGCCGAGGCCAAGAGCGGGATCATGCAGATGGTCGGCGTGCCGGGCGAAGCGCCGCCGTTGCTGCGCATTTCCCTTGGCGACATGTACACCGGCATTCATGCCGTGGCGGCGATCAATGCGGCATTGCTGGGCCGGGTGAACAGTGGTCGCGGCCAGCACATCGACATGGCCCTGTACGACACGCTGGTGTCGATGCATGAATATGCGGTGCAGTGCTACACCTTGTCCGACGGCACCGTCCTGCCCGAGCAGGCCGGCCATGACATGCCCACCTCCACCCTGTACGGCGTGTTTCGCGCGGCCGATGGCGACCTGGTAATCGCCGCCCAGGTCGACGATGCCTGGCAGCGCTTTGCCGCGATGCTGGAAGCCAACGGTGGCCCGGCCGGGTTCGGCAGCGACAGCCGCTACCACAGCCTCAATGGCCGCAACGCCCATCGCCAGGCGATTCTGGCCGTGGTTCGCGACTGGGTCGGCGCGCGCCAGGTGGCGGATATCCTGCAGTTGCTCGATGACATCGATATCCCCAGCGCCAAGGTGCAGCGCATCGACGAGGTGGTGGCCGACCCGCAGATTAAGGCGCGCAACATGGTCATCGAGCAGCAGCACCCGCGCTACGGTACCTTGCGCCTGCCCAACCTGCCGTTCCGCTTTTCCGACTGTGACACCACGATCCACCAGGTGGCCCCGGACCTCGGTCAGCACAATGCCGAAGTGGCCGCCGGCCTAGGTTTCACCCCTGAAGAAATCACCGCCATGCAGGCAGACGGTGTGCTGTTCACCCACGGAGATGCACGATGAGCGACCGCTATGCAGTGATCGGCCGGCCGATCAACCACACCAAGTCCCCGTTGATTCATGGCCTGTTCGCCCAGGTTGCCGGCCAGTGCCTGGAGTATGGCGCGCTGGAGGGCGAGCTCGAGGGCTTCGAGGCTCAGGTACTGCAGTTTCGCAGTGATGGCGGGTTGGGCATGAACATCACCGCGCCGTTCAAGCTGCGAGCCTTCGAGCTGGCCGACCAGCGCAGCGAGCGCGCCCAGTTGGCGCGGGCGGCCAATGCGTTGAAGTTCGAGGATGGCCGTATCTTTGCCGAAAACTTCGACGGCATCGGCTTGCTGCGGGATATCGAGGAAAACCTCGGTGAGCCGCTGGCCAATCGACGGGTACTGTTGCTAGGCGCCGGTGGCGCGGTACGCGGTGCATTGCTGCCGTTCCTGCAGGCGGGGCCGAGCGAGCTGGTGCTTGCCAACCGTGACATGGCCAAGGCGCTCGCCCTGCGCAACGAACTGGATCATCCAAGGCTGCGCATCAGCCGTTATGAGGAGTTGGAGGGACAGTCCTTCGACATCGTGGTCAACGCCACCTCTGCCAGCCTCACCGGCGAGCTGCCGCCACTGCCTGAAGGCGTGCTGGGCGCGACGCAGCTGGCTTACGAGCTGGCGTATGGCAAAGGCCTTACACCGTTCCTGCGCATGGCCCAGGCGCAGGGGGTGGTGCACCTGGCCGACGGTGTCGGCATGTTGGTCGAGCAGGCGGCGGAGGCTTTCGCCTGGTGGCGCGGGGTACGGCCAGAAACCCGCGCCGTCATCGATCGCCTGACTATTCCGCTGGAGTAGGGCCAAGGCCACTGTGGGAACGGGCATGCCCGCTTCCACAGTGGCCCTGCCTATCAGTACGGCGGCGCTGGCAGTTCGGCCAACAGTCTTTTGAGCCCGTCGCTCCACTGCCTGCGTATCTGCTCGTAGTACACATCGTCGCTGGCGATACGCTGGCGTTTCGGTGTTTCCAGGCTGTCCTTCTGATACACCAGCAGGTCCAACGGCATGCCCACCGACAGGTTGCTGCGAATGGTCGAGTCGAAAGAGATCAGGCCGCAGCGCAACGCTTCATCGAGTGGCATATGGTAGCCGAGGTTGCGGTCGAGAATCGGCCGCCCGTACTTGCTTTCGCCCAGTTGCAGGAACGGGGTGTCCGGCGTGGCCTGGAAGAAATTGCCCTGCGCATAGACGTTGTATATGCCCATGGGGCCGCCGGCAATCTGGCCGCCGACGATGAACGAACTGCTCAGGTCGATTCCGGCCGACAGCTTGCTGCGATCACGGCTGACCACCTCGCGCAAGGTGTCGGCGACCAGTACCGTTGCATCGTAGAGCGTCGCAACGTTCAACAGGTGGGGGCCGGGGCCCTTCGTACGTTGCTGGAGCAGGTTCACCACCGATTGCGAGGTCGCCAGGTTGCCAGCGGTCTGCAGGACGATCAGGCGCTCCCCCGGCACGCCGAACACGAACAGCTTGGCAAAGCTGGCGATCTGGTCGATGCCCGCATTGGTGCGTGAGTCGCTGATGAAGACAAGCCCGTCCGCCAGGTGCATGGCGACACAATAGGTCATGCTGTTTCCCTTGTTTTTTTCATGAACGGATGCCGCACCTGTCATTGGCGGTGCACGTGTACGCTGGCCTGCATCGATTCGGCGCCGCCCCCGCGGCGCACGCCCCTGACCGGGCAGGCATCGAGGTAGTCCAGGCCCACTGCCAGCTTCAGGTGGCGTTCTGGCCGGGTCAGGCGGTTGGTGATGTCGAAGCTGTACCAGGCGTCATCGACCCAGGCTTCCGCCCAGGCATGGCTGGCCAGGTGCTGCTCGTCTTCGGTACATAGGTAACCGGACACATAGCGTGCCGGAATACCCAGGCTGCGCGCGCAGGCGAGAAACGCATGGGTATGGTCCTGGCACACCCCGGCAGCGCCGCTGAACGCTTCGATGGCAGTGGTGCCCACCGATGTGGCACCGGGGCTGTATGGCATGTGCTCGGCCAGGCCTTGCATCAGCCCGATCAGCGCTGCCCGGTCACGGTGCTTGCCACAATGTCGGCTGGCGAAGGCCTTGAGTGTGTCATCGGCCTGGGTCAGGTGGCTGCCGCGCAGGAAGGGCAGGGGTGAATGTTCGCCGGCCTCTTGCTCGCGATCCGGGTCGATTTCTACCTGGCCGCTGGCGGTCAGTGCCAGGTGGCCATGGGGTTTGTCCAGGGTCAATACATGCAGGATGTTGCCATACGGGTCGATCTGGCCGTTGACCTTGCAGGGCAGGTCGAGTTGCCATTCAGTGATGCGCTGGCGCTCGCTGCTGCGTGGCGTCAGGCGCAGGAACTGGATGCTGTTGCACACATCGCTTGCATAGCTGTAGGTTGTGTCGTGGCGAATGGACAGTTTCATACGACCTCCAGATAGGAGTGGTGGACCGCCTGGCCCAGTTGATTGATGCGCCCGATGAAGTCGCTCAACCACGGGTGCAACCCTGCTTCGAGTATTTCGTCGATCGCGGTGTAGCGCAGGCGAGCGTTGAGTTCGGCGGCCATGCGCTGGGCGGCGCGCCCGGTGCTGCCCGGCAGGCTGGCAAGGATCTGGTCCAGCTCCTCGATGCAGGCATGCAGCGAGCGGGGCACATCGACCCGCAGCAATAGCAACTCGGACACCGGTCGTGCACTGGGTGCGGCGCGATACAGTTCGTTGAAGGCTTCGTAGGAGGTCAGCGCGCGCAGCAAGGCGCTCCATTGGTAATAGCCGCGGGCAGAATCATCGCTGACTTCCTCGGAGGCCTCCCCGAACATTTCATAGCGTGCATCGAGCAGGCGCAGGGTGTTGTCAGCCCGCTCCAGGAAGGTCCCCAGGCGGATGAAGCTGTAAGCGTCGTTGCGCATGATGGTGCCTGAAGTAGCACCGCGGAACAGGTGCGAGCGTTCCTTGACCCAGTCGCAGAACTGGCTGATGCCATAACGGCCGAGGCCATTGCTGGCAATGTTGCGCATCTCGATCCAGGTAGCGTTGATGTTCTCCCACATGTCGGCAGTGATGCGGCCACGCACTGCGTGGGCATTGGTCCTGGCCGCCTGCAGGCAGCAATAGATGCTGCCGGGGTTGGTCGCATCCAGGGCGAAGAAGTGCAGCATGCGCTCGGTGTCCAGCTCGGTGTGCCGGCGGCGGTAGTCGTCCAGCGTTCCGGATGCCAGCAGTGACATGGCCAGCTCGGCATGGCCGTCGCTGCGGCCAGCCTGGGGCATCAGCGACAGCGAATAACTGACCTCGAGCATGCGCGCAAGGTTTTCTGCACGCTCCAGGTAGCGCGACATCCAGTAAAGGTCGGAAGCAGTTCTCGAAAGCATGGTTCAGTCCTCCACCACCCAGGTGTCCTTGGTACCGCCGCCTTGCGACGAGTTGACCACCAGCGAACCTTCCTGAAGGGCCACGCGGGTAAGGCCGCCTGGCACCAGTCGGGTTTCACTGCCGGACAGCACGAACGGGCGCAAGTCGATGTGGCGCGGTGCGATGCCGCTGTCGACGAAGGTCGGGCATGTGGAAAGGCACAGGGTAGGTTGAGCGATGTAGGCGTGCGGGCGGGCCTTGATGCGGGCGCGGAAGTCCTCGATCTGTGCGCTGGTCGCCGCAGGCCCGACCAACATGCCGTAGCCACCGGAGCCCTGGGTTTCCTTGACCACCAGCTCGGGCAGGTGGGCCAGGACATGGGAAAGCTCTGCAGGCCTGCGGCACTGCCAGGTAGGAACGTTGTTCAAGACCGGCTCTTCGCTCAGATAGAAGCGGATCATGTCGTCGACATAGGGGTAGATCGACTTGTCGTCTGCCACCCCGGTGCCTACCGCATTGGCCAGCACCACGTTGCCAGCGCGGTACACCGAAATCAGCCCCGGCACGCCCAGCATCGAGTCAGGGTTGAACGACAGCGGGTCGAGGTAGTCGTCGTCCAGGCGGCGATAGATCACATCCACCTGTTTTGGACCAGCGGTAGTACGCATGTAGACGTGCTCGTCACGGATGAACAGGTCCGCACCCTCGACCAGTTCGATGCCCATTTCCCGGGCCAGGAAGGCGTGCTCGAAATAGGCACTGTTGAAGCGGCCAGGGGTGAGCAACACGGCAGTGGGGTTGTCCAGTGGGCTGGCGCTCTTGAGCGTGTCCAGCAGCAGGTTGGGGTAGTGGTCGATGGGCGCGATACGCTGTGCGGCGAACAGCTCGGGGAACAGCCGCATCATCATCTTGCGGTCTTCGAGCATGTAGCTGACCCCGCTGGGGGTGCGCAGGTTGTCCTCCAGCACGAAGTAGCTGCCATCCCCGTCACGGACCAGGTCGACGCCAGCGATATGGGCATAGAGCCCGCGGTGCAGGCCCAGGCCCTGCATGGCGATCTGGTAGCCTTCGTTGGCCAGCACTTGTTCCGGCGGGATGATGCCGGCCTTGAGGATGCGCTGGTCGTGGTAGATGTCCTGCAGGAACAGGTTCAACGCCTGAACCCGCTGGATACAGCCGCGCTCGACCATGCGCCATTCGCTGGCGCGAATGCTGCGCGGGATGATGTCAAAGGGGATCAGGCGCTCGGTATCCTCTTTGTCACCGTACAAGGTGAAGGTGATACCGGCGCGGTGAAACAGCAGGTCAGCTTCGCGTCGGCGTTGCTCCAGCAACTCCAGCGGGGTGTTTGCCAACCAGCGGGCGAACTCCTGGTAATGCGGGCGGCAACTTCCGTTCGTATCATACATTTCATTGAAAAATGCCCGGGACATACCCACTCCTTGCCACCGTTGCCGGCAGCTTCATTGCGGTTCATCTACGTGTTTCAGGGTGCGGCCTTGCGGGTCGGTGGGTGTTTTGTCTGCGGTGAGCCTCGAATCCGATCAATTGCTGTGCGTTGTGCACGCAAGAGGCCATTGCAATGAAGGTGCCGAAAGCCGGGCACAGCTCTGGAGTGGCAACAGGCTGGCGGTAACACCTTGAAACTCTTGGGTTTTATTGCTGAATTCGATGACTGCGCCGCATGCAGCCGTGCGGGAACGTCGGGAGGGGGGGCAGGCGCGCCTCAAAAAAGTGCCGGTGTCAAGTCTTTCGTGCCAATCACGCAAGGCTTGAAACCGTATATGGGACAGTAGGTTAGCTCTTTTCTAGGCCACTTTGCAGAAGTTTGGCCGCGTGGGCTAGGAGCCACATAAGAGCGTCGGGAGAGAAAGCCGCATCGCACTGTGTCGTGCTGGATTGCCGAGGAACGGCGGGCCTGTCGCAGCATCATAGCCCAAGCGGCTCTTGGCGGCATCCAGAATGAAGAACGCGCAGCCTGGGGCTGCGCGTTCGATGGCTGCCGCTGGCATGCGACGCCATCATGTCGGCTTCGATGGCGCGCTCCGGGTTGCCGTGCCTTTCCTGAACCCCCGATCCCCCGCCATGAACGCCTCCAGCATGTGCGGGATCAACTTCTCTGCATCGACTGCTTCGCCGTATGCCTGCGCGTGCAGCGAGGCGTAGCGGTCGAGGTCGGCTTTCAGGCTGGCCGGGCAGGCAAAGGTCAGCTTGACGCTCTCGGTCTTGGGCAGCGGCCCGAGCCGCAGCTTCTTGGTCGCGCTCATTGCGAAGCTCCCCGATTGAAGAACAGCGGCTGGTAGGGCCGCAGCACCAGATCCCGGTTGACGATGATCCGTACCGGCAGGCCCGGCCGCTCAGTCAATGTCGGCTGGATGTTCATGTTGCGTCGGGTGATTTCTTGGCCGACCTGATTGATGCTGTCTTGGGCGCTGTCGCGCCCGGCGATGACGATGCGGTTGCCATCCTGGCGGTTCTCCGGCGCGGCCAGCTCGGCGCCCACGCCCAGCAGAGTCGTCAGCACCGCACCGGCGACGATGCGCTTCCAGTGCCAGTCCACGTCGTCTTCCAGGCCGGCGTAGCCGGCCGGGTCGGTGCCCACGAGGTTGTCGAGCGTCAGCGAGGACGTGTCGGGCAGGATGACCCGGTTCCACACCACCTGCACGCGGCTTTGCCCATAGCTGACCTGGCTGTTGTATTTGCCCAGGATGCGCGAGCCCTGCGGGATCAGCAGGAACTTGCCCGTGGCCGTGTCAAAGACCGGCTCCGTCACCGTGGCGATCACGTCGCCCGGCAAGTCCGACTTGATGCCCGTCACCAGCGCACCCGCGATCACGGTTCCGGCCATCACCTGATACGGTGACGCCGGCAGCGCCAGGTTGCCGGAGTTGCGGGTTTCCGTAGAGCCGCCTTTCAGGAACGCCTCTTTCTGGTCTTGCCGGTTCTGCACGGCGGTCGGGTCGGCAGGCTGCGCCGCCACCGACGCCGGCCCGGCGGCGAGCGGGTCGAAGGCCGCGAGCGTGTTTGCAACGCCGGGCGTCCCCGGCGTTGCCTGCGCCACCGTGGCGGCGACTTGGCCCTGGCCCCCCGAACGGAAGAACACCGACGAAGCCGCCGCGGCTTCCGCCTCCTTGCGCAAGGCGTCGTTGGGATCGTGGCCGGGGGCCGCGTAAGCGGCCACGGCCGGTTGCTGCGAGTTCACGATGGCCGGGCCAAGATCGCCCGGCAGCGGCGGCCCCAGCTCGGGCAACTTCGGCGGCAGCTTCGAGTAGTCGGCCGGCAGGCCATCCAGCCCTTCGGACTTCGAGACGCGATCGACGTTGTAAAGCTCGGTCTGCTCGCTGGCTCCGCGCCGCTGCGGCTGCAATGACCAGATCGTGGCCCCGAGCACGGCGACCGACAGCCCGCCGACAAGGATGGCCAGCATGCGCCGGTTCAGGCGCGTGACCGGGCGCGGCTGGGCGCGCAGCGTCACCGCCTCGGGCGCGACCTTGCCCGCCTGCGGCGTGGCGAGGTCGGGGGTGTCATCCTGGCTCATGGTCAGTTCCTCCGTGCCACGCCATCCGTGCGCTCGATCCGCACCGCGTCGCCCTTGTCACCGCCCAGGCGCAGTTCGGCCGCGCCGAACAGCCGATCTACGATGTAGTACGGCGAGCGGAAGCGGTAATTCACCAGTTGCCCGTCGCCCTGCGCGCCGATGACAAACAGCGGCGGCAGCTCGCCTTGCGCGATGCCCGCCGGAAACTGGATATAGACCTTTTCGCCGTCATCGAACGCACGCAGCGGCTTCCACGGCGGATTGCTGCCGCTGATCGCGTAGCGGAAGCGCAGGTTCTCCAGCGCCAGCCCAGTATCGACCGGCGCGGCGGCGCTGGCCGCCTGCGCCTGGCGCTGCAAAGCCAGCATCCGGTCGCGTGGGTACTCCCAGGACACCGATGCCATCCACGTCTTTTCCGTCGAGGACAGCTCCAGCAGGTATGTCCTGCGGCTGGTGGTGATGACGAGATTGGTCTTGAGGCCCGAGCGGATCGGCTTGACCAGCACATTCACGCGCAAGTCGGCACCGCCGCCGCTGGACGTGTCGCCCACGATCCAGCGCACGGTATCGCCGGCGGCCACCGTCACCAGTTCCTCGCCCGGTTGCAAGGCAATCACGGTCACGCGGCCCACGGCCGCATAGACTTGGTAGAGCGCGCCATCGGTGAAGGGCCACACCTGAATCGCGTTGACATAGCCCTCGCGCGTGGGCGCGACGCGGGCCTCGGCATTGGCGCGCGAGACGCGCACCTTCTCGTCTGCCGGTTCCGGCGCGGGTTTGGCATCTTCCGCCTCGGGCACGGGCTTCAACTGTGCTGGCATCGGCAGCACCTCGGGCACGGCCACCACCTCCACCGGCGCAGGCGGCTCTGGCAGCGGCCGGGCCTGCACCGGCTCATCGAGCGAGATCACGGGCGGCGGCTTGCCTTGCGTGGCGCAGCCCGCGAACAAGACCGTCGAGGCCAGCAGGATCACCGGCAAGGCGGATTTACGGAAAAGTGCATTCATGGTCTGGCTCCTTCGGAAGAATCCAACTCACGGCTCCACGACAAGCCGTTGACGTAGATGCCCAGGGGGTTCTTGCGCAGGCGTTCTTCGGTGCGCGGCGGCTGGAGCACGATGGACACCACGGCCGTCCACCGCTCCAGTCCGGCCGCGGCACCGTTGACGTAGCGGCGTTCCGTCCAGCGCACGTTGAAAGACGTGTCGCTTGCGCGCACGACGCTGGTGATCTGCACCGTCACCGACTCCTTGCCGATGCGCGCGAACGGGTCGTTGACCCGCGCGTAGTCGTTGAGCACGGCCGCGCCCTTGTCGGTCGTGTAGTCGTAGGCGTCCAGCCAGTTCTGGCGGACGACGATGGGGTCAATGGACAGCGAGCGCACCAGCGTCACGAAGCGCGCGATGTGGTGCGCCGTCTGTGCATCGTTGGGCCGGTACGGCGTAGCGGCTTCGCCCACGGCGCGCACCTGGCCCGCGTTGTCCACCTCCACCACGTAGGGCGTCACGATGGACTGCGCCGAGCGCCACACCAAGCCACCCGCCATCAACAGTGCGAGCGTCAGGCAACCGAAGGCCATCAGCCGCCAGTTCTTCGCCTGCACGCGCGGCGTGCCGATGCGGTCGTCCCACACCTGGCCGGCAGCTTGGTACGGCGTGGCAGGCTGCGGCGTGTCGGCATAGCGCACCTGCGGTTTCTTGAATCGCATGGTCGGTTCTCCTTATGAATCGGAATCGCGCAGGCTCGGGCCTTGCCCGGAGCCGCCACCATCGCCACCGCGCAGCGCGTGGGCGGTGGTGGTCGCGGCATGGGTGAGTTGCTGGCGGCGATGCAGTCGCTCGGCCCAAGCGGGTTGTGCATTGGCTGCGCCAGCGGCCTCGCCTGCGGCGGCCTGGCTGGATGCTCCGGCTCCCCCGGCCGCGCCTGCATCGGCCGCCTGGCCGTTCCAACCAGCGCGGAACGGAGCAGCCATGCGCTGCCCGGCAGAGGAAGCACGGGAGGCAGCCGCGCGCCCTGCTGACTGCGCGCCGGTCTTGGCGACGTTGCCCAGGCCAGCCATCGCACCCTTCGCGCCACCGCCTGCGGCGGCGGAACCGGACTGGAACGCCGATTTCGCGCTGCTGGCCGTCGAGGCAGCAGCAGGCGCCATGCGTGCGCCGGCCATGACGGCGCCACCTACGCCCGTCGCGGCAGCGCCGACGGCAACGGCCGTGCCGGCTGCGCCGATAGCAGCACCGGCCATTGCGCCCGCGCCGAGCTGCGGCGCGCCGGACACCAGGCCCGTAGCGATGCCGGGGCCGAAGATGCCGAGCGCCAGCAAGGTAAGCGAGGCCAGCATGATGACCAGCGCATGGTCGATGGATGGCTCGGCGGGATGGACTTGGAACTGCGCGAACAGACCCGAGCCGATACCGACGATGACGGCCAGCACCAGCACTTTGATGCCGGCGGACACGACGTTGCCCAGCACTTTTTCGGCGAGGAACGCGGTCTTGTTCCAGAGCGCGAACGGCACCAGCACGAACCCGGCGAGTGTGGTCAGCTTGAATTCGATCAGCGTGATGAAAAGCTGGATCGCCAATACGAAGAAGCACAAGACCACGACCAGCCACGCGAGAAACATCACCGCGATGGCATCGAGATTGACGAACACCTCGGGGAAACCGGCCATCTCGCCGACCTGCTCCAGAATCGGCGCCCCGGCGTCGATGCCGGTCTTGGCGAGCCGGCCAGGCTGCAAGAAGTTCTCCATCGTGATGGCCGAGCCGGTGGCGGTGATGCCCAGCCCCGCGAACGAGCGGAACACGATGCCGGCCAACCAGTTGAAGTTGCCGATGATGTAAGCGAAGGCACCGACGTAGAGCACCTTGCGCAGCAGCTTGGCGATCACGTCCTCGCCCTGGCCGGTGGCGTGGCTCATCGCCCAATACAGCCCGGCGATGGTCATGTCGATGACGATCAGCGTGGCGGTGAGGAAGGCCACTTCGCCCTGCAACAGCCCGAAGCCCGAGTCGATGTAGGCGGCGAAGGTGTTGAGGAACTGGTCGATGATGGTCACGTCATTCATGGCGTGTCCTCTGATTCGGTGGGCGATGCCGGCGCCTCGCCATCGGCCGGTTCATCGAAGCTCGGTGGGATCGGCGGCAGGTCGGCCAGCGTTTGGTATTCATCCGGCCCGGCTTGGCCGGAGAAGAAGCGCCGCCGGAAGGCTTCGGCAGCGGCGCGGCAGGCGTCCTCGCCCGTGGCGTGCCGATCGGCTGCGCATTGCGCGCGCAATGCCTTGAGCCGCACGGGATCGGCGGCCAAGGCATCGGCAAGGTTGTCGGCCGGCTGCTCGCTGCAAGCGGCCAGCAGCGCGGCAAGCATCACAACAGACGGGGCGAGGACGCATCGCATGGCGGCCTCCCGTCAGTTGCCGTAGAAGTTCACGGGCTGCGGCGTGTACGGCGTGCCGTCACCCAGGAAACGCCGCCGCACCTCGCGGGCGCGTTCCGTAGCCGCCGCCTGCCGCGCCAGCTCCAGCGCAGTCGCCCGGTCTTGCGTGATCTGGAGCCGCTGCGACTGAATCGACTGCTTGGCCTGCAAGGCCAGCAGTTGGTTCATGGCCTGCATCGCTTGCAGCGCGCCTTCGGCCGACTGGCTCTTGCCAACGAGGTCGGCCAGCACGCTTTCGTCTTCGCCCAAGTTCTGCGACACCTGGGCCTGCATTTGCATCGTGGTCTGCAAGCCGTTGAGCGTGTTCCGCCAACGCTCCTGCGCGTCGCGGTACATCTGGTCGCCGCTGATCGTGGCGGCGTACTGCTCGGGATACAGACGCGCGAACTCCCGATCCAGATTCGTCACGTCGTAGGCCAAGCCCCTGGCCTGGGCGATCAGCCGCTCGGTCGTCGCCAGATTGGCGCGCAACTGGTTCACCACACTGGACGGCAGACTGGCGAGGTTGCGCGCCTGGTTCATCAGCATCTGCGCTTCGTTCTGGAGCTGCTGGATCTGGTTGTTGATCTGCTCCAGCGTGCGGATCGCGGTCAGCGTGTTCTGCACGAGGTTCGTGGGATCGACCACGACCCATTGCGCATGGGCGGTGGCGGTGCAAAGCATGGCCGCGACAGCGGCGGCGATTAGGCGCTTCTTCATGACAGGCTCTCCTGTGGGTGGTCGGTGGTACGGAGGGAACCCGGCGCAAGGCCGGGGAACGAGGGCAGCAGGTCGGCCGCCCAATCGAGGCCGCGATGGCGCAGCCAGGCGCCCGCGAAGCCGGGTACGCCGGCATCCAGCAGCATGCGATCCATGTCGCGCTGGTCTTGCGGTGTGGAAGCGCCGGCGAAGGCCAGCGTCGCCGGCCCCAGGTCGAGGTCGAACAGGCGATTGCCGAGACGGGATTGGTAGTAGTAGTCGCGCTTGGGCTGCGCGGTGGCGACGATCTCGATCTGCCGGCTGTTGAGGCCGAAGCCCTGATAGATCGTGCGAATCTGCGGCTCTGTCGCCTGCGGGTTCGGCAGGAAGATGCGGATGGCGCAGCTCTCGATGATCGCGGACGCAATGCTGGAGTTCTGAATGTCCGCAAGGCTCTGCGTGGCGAAGATGACGCTGACGTTCTTCTTGCGCAGCGTCTTGAGCCACTGGCGGATGCGCGCGGCGAACATCGGGTCGTCCAGGAACAGCCAGGACTCATCGAGGATCAGCAAGGTCGGTGCGCCGTCGAACCGCTCATCGAAGCGCGCAAACAGATAGCCCAGCACCGACCGCACGGCGGCGGGGCTGCCCATCAGTTCTTCCATCTCGAAGCACTGCACGTCTGCCGTGCCCAGCCGGTCGTGATCGGCATCCAGCAACTTGCCGTGGGCGCCACCGAGCACGTAGGGCGCGAGCGCCTGGCGTAGCGCGTTCGATTGCAGCAGCACGGAAAGCCCAGTCATCGTGCGCTGCTCCACTGGAGCACCGGCAAGGCTGCCGATCGCCGACCAGATGGCCGCCTTCTCGTCGGGGCCAATCGTCACGCCTTCGTGCAGCAGACGGCCCTCGATCCATTCCGCCGCCCAGGTGCGGTAGCCATCGCGGTCGATGCGCGCGAGCGGCTGAAACGCGATACCGCCATCGACGCCCAGGTCGTAGTGCTCACCACCCAAGCCCAGGATCGTGGCGCGCATCGAGCGCCCCATGTCGAAGGCGAAGATGCGTGAGCGCAGATAGCGACGAAACTGCATCGCCAGCACGGCCAGAAATGCGGACTTGCCCATGCCGGTCGGGCCGACCACGGCCATGTGCCCCACGTCGCCGATATGCGTGACCAGCCGGAACGGCGTAGCGCCATCGGTGCGGGTGACGATGGCCGGCGGCCCGTCGAGGTGCGCGTTCTTCTCTGGCCCGGCCCACACCGCCGACACCGGCATCATGTGAGCCAGGTTCAGCGTCGAGACGATGGGCTGGCGCACGTTCGCGTAGGAGTTGCCGGGGATCGAGGACAGCCACGCATCCACGGCGTTGAGCGTTTCGGGGATGGTGACGAAGCCGCGTCCCTGGATGACACGCTCCACCATGCGCAGTTTCTCGTCCGCCACGGCGGCGTCTGCGTCCATGACGGTGACGGTCGCCGTCAGGTAGCCGAAGGCAACTTGGTCGCTGCCCAACTCCTGCAAGGCGGCGTCGGCGTCGGCCGCCTTGTTGTTGGCGTCGGTGTCCACCAGCGGGCTTTCCTGCTGGAAGATCGTTTCGCGCAGCAGCGCGATGACGTTCTTGCGTTTGGCGAACCACTGGCGGCGCAGGCGTCCCAACTCCCGTTCCGCCTCGGCTTTGTCGAGGCAGAGAAAGCGCGTGCTCCAGCGATACGCAAAGCCCAGGCGGTTGAGGTCGTCCAGAATCCCCGGCCAGGTCGAAGTCGGGAAGCCCCGCACAGACACCACGCGCAGGTGCTGGTCGCCCAGCATGGGCGCCAGGCCACCGACCAGTGCGGAATCGGTCAGCAGCGCGTCGATGTGGAACGGCACTTCGGGCACGCCGACGCGGTAGCGTCGCGTCGAGATGGTGGCGTGCAGGTAGGTCAGCGTCTGGCTGTCATCGAGCCAGGCGATTTCCGGCATCACGCCATCAAGCAGATCGAAGACGCGGTCCGTCTCCGCGACGAACGCTTGCAACCGCTCGCGCCAGTCCACGCCTTCGGTGGGCCGGTTCTCGTACAGCATTCCCGCCGCGCGGGCGCGCGATTCCTCGGGCGGTAGGTACACCAGCGTCAGGTGATAGCCGCTCTCGAAGTGGTTGCCCAAGTCCTCGAAGGTCGCGCGGCGTTCCTCGTCCACCAGCCACGACAGCGGCTCGGGAAACTCCGAGTGCGGATAGTCGGCAGCGGGTCGGCGCTCGGCCTCGATGAACAGCGCCCAGCCCGAACCCAGGCGGCGCAGCGCGTTGTTCAAGCGCGCCGACGTGGCGATCAGCTCGCCTTGCGTCGCGCTGTCGAGGTCAGGCCCGCGAAACCGGGTCGTGCGCTGGAAACTGCCGTCCTTGTTCAAGACGACGCCCGACGCGACCAACCCGGCCCACGGCAGCCAGTCGGCGAGCAAGGCCGGGCGCTGGCGATATTCGGCAAGGTTCAGCATTTAGGCATCCCCTACACGTCCAGCAGCGGGCGGTGCTTGATGTGCCGGGCGAACACGGACATGAATTGCGGATCGACGCGCGCACCCCAGACCGCCAGCGAATGACCGACTATCCAGAGCACGACGCCAGGAATCCACAGTTGCAGGCCCAGCCCGACGGCGGCGGCCAGCGTGCCGTTGGCAATCGCCACGGTGCGCGGTGCGCCGCCCAGCAGGATCGGCTCGGTGAGCGAGCGATGCAGCGGCACCTCGAACCCGGCCGCGAAGCTGTCCGGGCCGCTCATACGACAGCCCCGCCAGAGAACGAAAAGAACGACAGGAAGAACGAGGACGCAGCGAAGGCGATGCTCAAGCCGAACACGATCTGGATCAGCTTGCGAAAGCCGCCCGACGTGTCGCCGAACGCGAGCGCGAGGCCGGTGGCGATGATGATGATGACCGCGACGATGCGCGCCACCGGCCCCTGGATGGATTCGAGGATGGATTGCAGCGGGCCTTCCCACGGCATCGAGGAACCGGCGGCCTGCGCGGTTCCGGCCAAAAACAGCAGCAGCGCGGCCAGCAGCAGCCCTTGCTCCGCAGGGCGGGCCAGGCTGCGCAACCGCGCCAGGTTGGACGGGTGCGAAGGCGGATTTACGGAAACACGGAAAGCAGGAACGGTCGTCTGCGTCATGGCAGTTCTCCAAGTGAGTCAGGGGATGGGGAAGTCGCCGCAGCGGGTGCGGCATCGGAAACGGGCGGCAGCTCGGGAAACGGCGCGTCCATCGCGTCCGCCAGTTGGTAGCCCACGCCGTCGAAGCCGACGACGCGGGCGATGCTCTCGATGCGGCGCTTGCGCCCGCGCCCGGCGATGTGGATCACCACGTTGACCGCCTCGGCGATCAGCGCACGGGGCGGATTCACCGCCACTTCGAGAATCAGTTGCTCCAGGCGCAGCAGCGCGCCGAGCGCGGAGCCGGCATGGATCGTGGCGATGCCGCCGGGGTGGCCCGTGCCCCACACCTTGATGAGATCCAGCGCCTCGGCGCCGCGCACCTCGCCGACGACGACACGATCCGGGCGCAGGCGCATGGACGAACGCACCAGCTCCGTCATGGACACCACGCCTGCGCGCGTGCGCAGCGGTACGTGGTCGCGGGCCGCGCATTGCAGCTCCACCGTGTCTTCGAGCACCAGCACGCGGTCGCCGGTGGCGGCGATCTCCGCGAGCAAGGCATTGGCGAGCGTGGTCTTGCCGC
Organism: Pseudomonas sp. PNPG3; assembly: GCF_023093815.1. Lineage (NCBI taxonomy): Bacteria > Pseudomonadati > Pseudomonadota > Gammaproteobacteria > Pseudomonadales > Pseudomonadaceae > Pseudomonas > Pseudomonas sp. PNPG3. The sequence goes on along the minus strand of NZ_JALLKV010000001.1, from coordinate 285,235 downwards.
TGCTGGTGGCGCCGGCGATCAATACGTTCTGCCGCTCGCGCACCGCGCGAACGAGAAAGCCCGCCTGGGCGCTGGTCATCATCCCGTCGAGGACGTACCGCTCCAGCGGGATCACGCCGATGGCCCGCTTGCGCAGCGCGAAGGCCGGCCCCGGTGCAGCCGGCGGCAAAATGCCCTCGAAGCGTTCGCCAGTTTCGGGCAGCTCGGCCGACAGCAGCGGTTGGCCGCGATGGACTTCCGCGCCCACATGGGCTGCGACAAGGCGGATGATCCGCTCGCCATCGGCCTCGGGCATCTCCACACCCATCGGTGCGCGGCCCGACGAAAGGCGGTCCACCCAAAGGGTGCGGTCGGGGTTGAGCATCACCTCCACCACGTCCGGGTCTTCGAGCGCGGTGGCGATCAGCGGCCCCATCGCAGTGCGCAGCATCTGGATGCGGCGGTCGAGCGACGTGGCGCTCATGGACTGCGGAGCGGCGCTCATGACGCACGCTCCTGCGCTTGCGCGGCTGCCGCCGCGTCCTCCATCCGCATCGGATCGGGGTGCAGTTCTTCCACCACGTCGCGCACCAGGCTGCGCCCGCGCAGCAGGTGGCGGCCCAACTGCTCAACGAACTGCTCGAAGCGCGCTTTGCCCTGGGCGCGAGCGGCGTCTTGGTGCGCCTCGGGAACAGGCGTGCTGACGGTCAGGTAGTAGCGAATGAACAGCGCCAGCGTCTCGATCTGGATGTTCTGGTCGCGCTCCAGGCGCTCGGTCTGACGCGACAGGCGATCCAGCCGCTTGGCGATGGCCGCCTCGCGCTGGTCTGCTGCGTCCGGCGACAGCCAGGACGCCAAGGCAGCGGCGACGATGGACGACTTGGACACGCCTTTCTTGGCGGCCAGCTCGCCCAGGCGCTTGGCGTGCTCCGGCTGGATGAACAGGTTGAGGCGGTAGTGGCTCATAGCTCGATTCCGTCGTTGGGGTCGAGAGAAGCCAGCCGCGCCGTGCGCTGCATGGCTGGGTCAAGCTGGCGAGGAAGGGGAAGCGGCAGGTCGTCGTCGTCATCGAGCAGCGCGAGGTCGGCCGCAGGCGCGGCCAGCTCGGGGGCATAGGCAACGGCTTCGGAGAGTTCGGGCTGACGGCGCGGGCCTCCGTCGTCGGCAGAGGCAGCGAAGCCCTCGGCGGTATCGGCCGCAGGCGTGACGGGCACGGCGGGAATTGCCAGGCCGCTCCAGTCGTCAGGCCGCGATGGCGGCGCATCTGCGTACTGCCCGTCCGCCAGTGCAGGCGGTGGCAACACGCGGCGCTTGAAATTGCTGTCCGCGTAGTAGCGCAGCTTCTTCGCCTTGATCGGCGCCACGCTGGACACCATCACCACGGCTTCGTCAGGCGGAAGCTGCATCACCTCGCCCGGCGTCAGCAGCGGGCGAGCCGTCTCCTGACGCGACACCATGAGGTGCCCCAGCCACGGCGCGAGCCTGTGGCCGGCATAGTTGCGCTGCGCGCGCAGCTCGGTCGCGGTGCCCAGAGTCTCGGAAATACGCTTGGCCGTGCGTTCGTCGTTCGTCGCAAACGTCACGCGCACATGGCAGTTGTCCAGAATCGAATGGTTCTGGCCGTAGGCTTTGTCGATCTGGTTGAGCGACTGCGCAATGAGGAAGCTGCGGATGCCGTAGCCGGCCATGAAGGCCAAGGCCGTCTCGAAGAAGTCCAGGCGCCCCAGCGCCGGAAACTCGTCGAGCATCAGCAGCAGCTTGTGGCGGCGCTCGATGCCGTCGGAGCCATCGAGCGATTCGGTGAGGCGCCGTCCGATCTGGTTGAGGATCAGGCGGATCAGCGGCTTCGTGCGCGATATGTCCGAAGGCGGCACCACCAGGTACAGCGACACCGGATGCTCTGACGCAATCAGGTCGGCGATGCGCCAGTCGCAGCTCGAGGTGACTTCGGCCACCGTGGGGTCGCGGTACAGGCCGAGGAACGACATGGCGGTGCTCAACACACCGGAACGCTCGTTGTCCGACTTGTTGAGCACTTCGCGCGCCGCCGAAGCAACGACAGGATGCGGGCCATCGCCCAGGTGGGGCGTGGTCATCATCCGGTGCAAGGTCAGCTCGAAGGGGCTGGCCGGGTCGGACAGGAAGTTGGCGACGCCGCGCAGCGTCTTGTCCTCGCCCGCGTAGAGCACATGCAGAATGGCGCCGACCAGCAGCGCGTGCGAGGTCTTTTCCCAATGGTTGCGCTTCTCCAGCGCGCCTTCGGGATCGACCAGAATGTCCGCGATGTTCTGCACGTCGCGCACTTCATGCGCGCCGCGCCGAACCTCCAGCAGCGGGTTGTAGGCCGCCGACTTCGCATCCGTGGGGTTGAACAGCAGGCAATGCGAGAAGCGCGAGCGCCAGCCTGCGGTGATCTGCCAGTTCTCGCCCTTGATGTCGTGGATGACGGCCGACGCCGGCCAAGACAGCAACGTCGGCACTACAAGGCCCACGCCCTTGCCCGAGCGCGTGGGCGCGAAGGTCAGGACATGTTCCGGGCCCTCATGGCGCAGGTACTGGCGATCGTGCTGGCCCAGGAACACGCCGGCAGGCTGCGTGAGGCCAGCCCTGCGAATGTCCTGAGCGCTCGCCCAGCGCGCAGAGCCGTAGGTCGTGACCAGGCGCGCTTGGCGCGAGCGCCAGACCGACATGGCGATGGCGACGACCACGGCGACCATGCCGCTGGCGCCGGCAATGGCGCCGCCGGTGTCGAACACCTCCGGTGCATAGGCGCCGAAGAAGAACCACCACTCAAACAGCTTCCACGGGTGGTAGATCGACGTGCCAAGGAAGTCGAACCAGGGCGAGCCAAGGCGTAGTTGGTAGCCAAGGGCCGCTGCTGTCCATTGTGTGGCGCCCCACACGCCGGCGATCACGATGCCGAATACCACGGCGATCTGACCGAACAGCACGTTCGTCCCTTGCATGACCTGGCCTCCGATTTCTCCTGCGCTGATTCCTCATGGAAGAAACGGCACAAGGACGTGCCGCAGGCGTCAGGATCGGTGCCGGGTCAGTGCCGGTCAAAGACTGTTTTAAGCAGAAAGGTCGAGCAAAAAGAAAGAATTAGTGCTGTATCGAATCAAGGTAAAGCATCGCAAACGCAAGTGCGTTGCAGCGTGTTGAACAGAAAATCTAGGCGATGCGGCGAGCCGCCAAAAATCAGAACTTCGGCGTCTCTTTCGGCGGCGTGTAGGGAGTTTTACCGTCGCCATAGAACCGCTTTCGCGTGGCCTCGGCCACGCGGTTGCACAGCACGTCGCCCAGCGTGGGGCGGTCGGTCTTGCATTGCTGGCGCAACTCTTTGAGTCGTTCGGGGTTGGCCGCCAGTTCTTCCATCGTTGGGATGTTTGCTGCGGAATCAGCAGGTTTCTGAGATGTTTCGGATTGGCCGCAGGCACACAACGCGGCTGCAAGCAGGAACGGGATGATCGATTTCATGGCATCAATTCTTCCGGCGGGTCAGATCTGCGGCCACGAATGGGCCTAGGAATTTCCAGCAATTCGATGGTCTGTACGCGCTCAATGAACCGTGCCAGTTCGTCGGACGGATTGCCGTCCAGACGAAGCAAGTAGGTCGTCAGCGGCGGCACGCGCGACGCCAGCGGTCGTGCCACCACCCCTGGTTCACGGCTGGTGGCAATGTGTGCAGCACCCGCCAGTCCAAGCGCGAAGCCGGCCGATACCAGCGCCATCATCAGATCGCACGTAGCAACTCGTTCTGCGATCAGCGGCTCCATGTCGGCACGACGCAGCACTCGTTCAACATGCTTGGCGTGGCCTTCACACACTTGCGGGTCGCACAAGACCAGTGGGTAACGCAGCAATTCGTCCAGAGGGATGCGCTTGTGGGCGAGCAGCGGATGCCGATCGGGAACTGCCACCATGAGCGCGTCGCTCCAAGCAGGTAAGGTGACGATGCCATCTCCAACCTCGTCGGATTGGGCAAACCCTACGTCGTACAGATCATCATGCAGCCCTTTGATCTGCTGCGATAGCGGTACCTCGAAGAAGCGGATTTCGACCTCTGGTTCTTCCGGGTATCCGGATTTAATGGTTGATGGGGCTCCTTCACCCCACCAACCTTATACCACCCTCAGATGGTTGATAGATCGACCCCGTAATTGAGTTCCTCTGCGAAATCCGACAGTCCGTAACAGATGGTTTTCTTGTAGAATGGAGAGACCTTCGCAGTTGAGGCCTTCTTCTTGTGCTTCGTGGTGTAGAGCATTCGTGCCCGCATCACCTCGAAGGAGTAACCACGCCCTTCACGGTTCTTGTCCTTGGCCAGTCGGTTGATGGATTCCGTGTAAGCATTGGTGACGGGCATATCCGTCTCGAAGTAGGTCATGATCTCTTCGCGCCAGTTGCCCACCGCTCTGACCAGATCGCTCCAGATTTCCTTCTGGCCTTTCGGGACGGTGGCTATCCACTCGTCCAGGGCGGCTTCTGCCTGGGAGCGCGTGATGGCATCCCAGATGCCGTAGAAGTGCTCCTTGTGCTCGTAGGCGGCCAGCAGTTGCGGGAATGCGCCTGTCCAGGTCTCCATGATCAGCCGCTCTCGGTCTGAGACTTCGTGAGCGCGTTTCAGCAGGATTTTCCGGTCTCCCTTGAGGGTTCGGCTCTGGGAGGGTTTCAGCTCCTTTCTTAGGCCCTTGCGCACCTTCTCCAAGGCATCATTGGCCATGCGCACCACATGGAATTTATCGACCACGATACGGGCCTGTGGTAGCACCGTCTTGACCGCCGTACGGTAGGGGTTCCACATGTCCATGCTGACGATCTCGACCTTCTGCCGGTCTTTCAGCTTCATCAGGTAGTTGGTCACCAAGTCCTGCCGGCGGGTGGTCAGCAGGTCGAGCAGGGTTCTCTCCTCGATGTTGGTCAGAATGCAGCGGTAGCGCTTGTTCAGGTACAGCTCGTCTATACCCAGAATGCGAGGCGTCTCGAATCGGTGCCAGCGCCCCAGGAACTCGGCGCGAGCGCTGAAGATGTCGCGTACCGTCTTCTCGTCCAGGCCAGTCTGCGCCGCCACGAAGGTGTAGGGGTGGTTGAAGGATTCTTTCTCCACGTACTCATGCAGCCGCCGCGTCATGCGGAAGCCGTCCACCATCTCCGGTAGCTGGGGCCTGAAGGAGGTCTTGCAGGCCCGGCAGGTGTACCGGCGACGAACCACCCAGAGGGTGACCCGCTTGCCGTGGATGGGCAAATCACGATAAGGAACATCACGCTTGCCGAACCGCACGATTTCACCCTGCACGCCACATTTCTCGCACGCGATGGGATCGGGTGCGTCCACCTGGAAGTGCATTTCGTCGTCTGTCGACTTGGAGTCCCTGACCTCATAATTTGAGAGGTTAATAAGGCCAGTAACGAGACCCATCATTAATAACCTCGATGTCAGGCGCTGGATAGTTTCATTAACACCAACCCTGAAACAATGAGGATCGCAGCAATGATTCTCGCTGCATTAACCGGTTCAGCCAAAAATGCGATTCCGACAAGAAAAGCGCCTACAGCTCCTATTCCCGTCCAGATTGTGTAGGCAGTTCCGAGTGGAATAGTTCGCATGGCGACTGCTAACAGCCAGAAGCTGGCCACCATTGTAGAAATCGTGATGATCGATGGTAAGAGCCGACTGAAGCCATGAGATTGCTTCATTGTGTAAGCCCACACAATCTCAAGGACACCGGCACCGAGAAGATATACCCAAGGCATTGACCCCTCCGAAATATAACGGGGCCAGGTCGTCCTGGTCATTACTTCCCAAGGTGGGGGAGGTCGTCCTCCTATAGATGGACTGATACTAACCCGCGAAGGGAGGCTGATCAACCATATTCTCCGGTGAGAAAGTGGGAATTACAGGCTGCCAGCAAAGGAGATATCAACCAGATATTCCGGTTACCCGGAAAAACCCATTAAGGGTCGCCGTGAGGTGCTGGGCTCACTGGCGCTGAGTAAAACGGCGATGGCGACATCGGGCGACTATCGCCATTGGCGCGAGCGTGATGGCAGCGTGTTCTCCCACACGATGGACCCCTATCTGGGGGCACCTCTTGCCTCTGATCTGGCTTCGGTATCGGTACTTTGCGCCAGTTGCATGTACGCCGATGCGTGGGCGACCGCACTGATGGTGTTGGGCGTGGAGCGCGGTACGCAGGTGGCCACAGCGAGAGGCCTCAGTGCGATTTTTGTTGTCCGCGAAGGCGAGGAGTTGCGTGAGGTGATGGTCGGGTTCTAAGGCACCAGACGGGTTGGAACTGCGTGGGTTTTGCCTGTTGCGCAGAAGTCGGTATGGTTAAGCCCTTTCATCCCTCGCGCAACGGAGAACCCCGATGAGCCTGCACGGCGACTACGACAACCAAAACATCTTTGCCAAGATCATCCGCGGTGAAGCACCTTGCTACAAGGTCTATGAAGATGACGATGTGCTGGCCTTTCTCGATGTATTTCCACAGTCGTTCGGGCATACGCTGGTCATCCCCAAGCGCGCGGCGGCCCGTAACCTGCTGGAAGTGGATGCCGACAGCCTGACCAAGGTCATCACCGTTGTGCAGATGCTGACCAAAGCGCTGGTGGCTGAGCTGCAGCCTGCTGGCGTACAAGTGGCGCAGTTCAATGGCGCGCCGGCCGGGCAAACGGTGTTTCATCTGCACATGCACATCGTCCCGCGTTTTGAAGGCGAGGCGCTGGCCGTGCATGCCGGTGGCAAGGCAGAGCCCGAAGCGCTGGCCGCACTGCAGGCCCGTATCGTTGCACGTCTGGCCGCGTGACCCCGGACGGACCAAAACGGCTCTGTACCCCCTTGTTCGGTGCCCATGGAGGGCGATTATGCGATTGATTGCGGCGGTTTTACCGGTGGTGCTGTTGGCGGGCTGTTCTTCGTGGCAGCCCGAGGCTGAGTACATCAAACCTGTACCGGCTGAACGTTTGCTGGGCTATCAGGCACCGCTGACGCAAGGCGGCCAGTTGACCGTCAACCGTGATTTCGGCGGCATGGGCGGCGGGTGTTACGTGGCCATTCTGGTCGATCGACAAGTGGCCGCGCGGATTGGCGTCGGCGAGCAGGCGCAGTTTCAAGTACCGGCCGGCACGCGGGTGCTCGGCATCGGCATCGATGAAATGGATGACACCTTGTGCGGCAAAGGCCGCCTGCGCCGCGAACTGGCTGTGAAGGTTACGCCGGGCACGCAGCAGCAGTTCCGCATCCTCAGCGACAACCGCAAGGGCTTTGATATTGTGCCGTTGACGCCGTGAGGCAGTGCCCGCGCCTGGCGTGCCTCAGTGCGCCAGGCGTTTCAATTGCTGCAACTGACGCCAGAGCATCCAGATCACCACCACACTTAGGCAGACGTTGGACAGTGGTAGCGCCAGCCAGACGCCGTTGAGGCCCCATATCAGCGGCAGGATGGCCAGGAAGGGCAGTTGGATCAGCATGTTGCCCGCCGTCACCAGCGTGGCGTAACGGGCCTGGCCCATGGCTTGGAAGAAGCTGGCGGCCAGGACGATAAAACCATCCAGAAACATGGCGAACAGGTGCAGGCGAATACCCGTGGCGCTGGCGTCGAGCAGGGCCTCATCGCTGCCGTTGAATATGCTGGCAAAGGCTTTGGGCAACAGCAGCAGGGCCGCCGTCATCAGCAGGCCACTGCCGACTGCCGTGAGCAGGCCCAGGCGCAGCACGCGGCGCACTTTGTCCGGCTCGCGGGCTCCGTAGAAGTAGCTGACCAAGGGCTGCATGCCGCCGCAGACGCCTTCGGCAAACATGTAATAAAACGCCATCAGGTAGCCGGCGATGGCATAGGCGGCCACCTGCAGCGGGCTGCCGTAGTGCATAAACAGCAGGTTGTGCAACACCATCACCAGGCTCATGTAGAGGTACATCAACATGCTGGAAAAACCGGTGGTCAGTGACTCAAGGCTGTGGCGCAGGTTGAAGCGGCAGGCCGCTGGTTGCAGGCTTAGCGGGTTGTGCCGGCTGAAGATGTAGCCTAGGCAGATCAGCACCGACAGGCTTTCGCCCATCACCGTGGCCAGCGCCGCGCCATGCAGGCCCCATTGCCAGACCATGATGAACAGGTAATCCAGTGCGACGTTGGTCAGTGCACCCACCAGCATGGCTAGGGTGGCCAGTCGCGGTGCGCCGAGGTTGCGCACCAACAGGGGCAGGGCGATAGAGCAAAATACCAGTGGCGCGGCCCAGCCGATTACCTGCAGGTAGTCATTGCCCAGCGTTGCCAGTTCGCCTTGTGCGCCTTGCATGGCCATAAACGCTGGGCCTATCAGAACAATCATCGCGCCAGTGGGGATGCCCAGTATCACCAGCAGCCAGAGTGCCTGTGCCAGGTAGCTGCGCGCTTGTGGCCACTGGGCTGCGCCCTGCGCCAGTGAGCACTGCGCACCACTGCCCATGCCGACCATCATGCCGATGGCGAGCATGACGCCGGACAGCGGCCAGGCCATGTTGATGGCGGACAGGCCGGTTGCGCCCATGGCGTGACCAATAAAAATGAGATCTACGACCATGTACAGGCCGCTGATCATCAGGGCGGCGACGGCCGGAATGGTGTAGTGCCAGAAGGTACGGGTGAGGCTGTGGCTGTTCATAAGAGGGTCACGGGTAAGCGGTGTGCAGTGGTATCAATCGGTTTCGAGGCTTTGGCAGGCTTTTGCCAGCAGGTGGCTGAGTTGCTGCATTTCTTCCGGGCTGAGGTGTTCGGCCAGGCTGGCGGCGGTGTGCACGTAGACATCACGTTCTTCTTGTTCCAGTGCGTTGGATTTGGCCGTGGCCAGCAAACGCATGGCGCGGCCGTCTTCCGTGCAGGGCAGGCGCTGCAAATAGCCGCGTGCTTCCAGCTTGCTGGCCATGGCACTGGCGCTGGCTTTGCTGACATTCATGCGCTCAGCCAGTTCGGTCAGGCGCAGGCCGTGTTCGGCGGAGATCAGGGCGTAGAGGTAATCCAGTTCACTGTTGCTCAACTCCATGCTGCCGCTGTGCTGGGCGTACTGCCGCCAGTGGTGCCACATGTGCCATTGCAGGCGTTTCAGGCTGTCGGTGAGGGTCATGCTGTGCTCTTTTGTATTTTGTTAGGCTACCCGTTCTTCCTGGCGAACACAACGCCAGCAAGGTCGGTAAGCGCGATGGCGTTATGTCATCCGACAAAGCTACGCGTAGTTGTCCGTGGAAACCATTGGCCGCAGCTTTCACGCTGTCGCGCGCTTGTTCCAAGGCAGCGAGTACGCGGCGTACATGCGCAAGGAACAAGGTTCCCGCATGGGTTAGCCGCGTGCTGCGCGTGGTACGAACAAGCAGCGCCACCCCCAGTTCTTCTTCCAGTTCTTTAATCGCCCGCGACAATGGCGATTGCTCGATGTGCAGCTTTTCCGCTGCGCGGGCGAAGTGGAGTTCTTCCGCCACGGCCAGGAAATATCGGAGGTGTCGTAGTTCCATTATCGGTGCAGCCCTCTCGCATGACGACTTGAACACGGTTTCCTCATCACGAGCGTTGCTCCAAGTCGAGTTTCCGTAGAGGGGGCGACAGGAAGCCGGCCAGACTCACCAATGTGCCCGCCACACCCATCAGCACGAATAGCCAACGAATGCCGATCCATTCACCCAACGGTGTCGCCAATGCCAGACCCACCGGGGCGGCCAAACCCATGACCATCGCCAGCAGCGACAGCGCACGCCCCTGCAACTGGTTGGGAATGGTGGCCTGCAGCAGCGCGGTCAGGGGCGCGTTGCCGAGGATGAAGGTGAAGCCGCTGAGCACCCACCAGGCCACGGCCACGCCGAACAACCGGCCCGGCACCAGGCCGGTCAGCGCCAGGGCGAGGCAGGAGGCGGCAAATCCCCACAGCACCCAGGGCACCTGGCGGCGTGGTGCGAGCGCGGCGACCACCATGCCGCCGAGCACCATGCCGATGCCCGCCAGCCCCTCCATCAGTGCCACCTGCGGCGCGCCACCGTTGAAATGCTCTTTGATCAGCAACGGCAGCAGCGCAAAGGACGGCATGATCACCAGCACCACCGCGCCCAGCAGTCCATACAGCCTGCGCAGCCCAGGATGGCCCCAGACCAGCGTCAGGCCCTCGCGGAACTCGGTCCAGATGCCGCCGATGCCGCGCGCGCCGGCCGCGCGCAGTTGCGGAATGCGGAACACCAACAACGGCACGATGCCCAGCAGCGCGGTGCCCACGTCGATGCCCAGCGCCCAGCCCATCGGCATCACACTGATGGCGAGTGCGCCCAGCGGCGCGGCAGCGACCACGGTGAAGCTCTGCATCGACTGATTCAGGCCCGCCGCGCGCGGCAGGAAATCGCGTGGCACCAGCATCGCCATGCTCGCCGTCGCGGCCGGCGTCTGGAAAGCCTGCATGGCGCTGCGGATGAACATCATCACGTAGGCGTGCCACAGTTCGATGCGTTCGGTCAGGAACAGCACGATCAGCACCGCCATGCACAGCGCGCTGATCACATCGGCAGCGATCATCAGCAGGCGCCTGTTGTAGCGGTCGGCGAAGGTGCCACCCAGCGGACTCAACAGGGCCTGGGGCAGCATCGCGGCCATGCCCGCCGTCGCCAAGGCGGCAACGCTGCCGGTGGTGTCGGCGATCCACCACAGCAGTACGAACTGCGTCAGCGCCGAGCCGACCAGCGACAGGGCCTGGCCACTGAAGATCATCCAGAAGCGCAAGCGCCAGCGCGGGCCGGGATCGTGGACGGCCTGTTCCAGCATCTGCGCCTCAGCGACAGGCGTGGCCGGATCGGGACTGCCGGGGATCTGCATGGGGAATCCTCTAGTCTAGGTACGGCGCGGTCGGCGCCGCACCTGCGGCGACCGGTGAGGCCTCAGCCAGGCCGCCGCCCAGCGCCTTGTACAGCGCCACTACGTTGCCGATTTCGTCGCGGCGCAGATCCAGCAGGGTCTGCCGGGCGGCATAGAGCTGGCGCTGTGCGTCGAGCAGTTCTAGGCGTCCTTCCAGGCCGGCCCGGTAGCGCAGGCTCGACAGTTCCGCGCGACGCTCGGCGCTCGCTACCGCCCGCTGCTGCGCGTCGCCCTGGCGACCGAAGGTGGCACAGCCGGCCAGGCCGTCGGCGACCTCGCGGAAGGCGGTCTGGATGGCGCGTTCGTACTCGGCGATGGCGGTGGACTTGCGCACTTGGCCAGGCGCAGTTCGGCGCGCAGGCGTCCGCCCTGAAACAGCGGCTGGGTGATCTGCGGCGCGAAGCGCCAGGTGCCCTGATCGGCGTCGAACAGGCCGCCCAGCGACGGGCTGGCGTAACCCAGCGAAGCGGTCAGCGACAGACGCGGGAAGAAGGCCGCGCGCGCCGCACCGATGTCGGCGTTGGCCGCCACCAGCGCCTGCTCGGCCTGCAGGATGTCGGGCCGTCGTGCCAGCAGGTCGGAGGGCAGCCCCGCGGGCAGCCGGGTCAGCAGTGGCTGGGCGTCCAGCGCCAGCGGCGCGGGCAGTTCGGTGGGCAGTGCGGTTCCTACCAGCAGCGCGAGAGCATTGCGGGCGCGGGCCTGGGCGCGTTGGCGGGCTTCCAGGTCGGCCTCGGCGGTGGCGACTTGGCCTTCGGCCTGGGCCACGTCCAGCCCGCTGCTCTGGTCGGCCTGCCGCAGCAGGCGCGCCAGTGTCAGGGACTGGCGCCAGTCGGCCAGCGTGTGTTCGGCCAGTTGCCGCTGTTCCTGCGCCAGCCGCTCGGCGAAGTAGGCATCGGCGACCGCACCGACCAGCGCGATCTGCGTGGCGCGGCGGCCCTGTTCGCTGGCAAGGTAGCGAGCGAACGCGGCGTCGGACAGGGCGCGCACGCGGCCGAACAGGTCGATCTCGAAGGCGCTCAGGCCCAGGCCGACGCTGAGTTGTTCCTGCACGCCGGAAGGACTGGCCGTACCGCCGACTGTGGTGGCCACCGTGCGCTCGCGCGTGGCGCCGGCTTCGACACCCACGCCGGGCAGGCGCGCGGCGCGCTGGATGCGGAACTGGGCCTGCACCGCCTCGACGTTGAGCGCGGCCAGGCGCAGGTCGCGGTTGTGCTCCAGCGCCAGCGCGATCAGATGTTGCAGGCGGGGATCGCCGAACATGGTGCGCCAGCCGAGGTCGGCAGCATGGCCGGCAGCGGCCTCTGGCGCCGCTGCATCGGGAAACACGGCGGGCACGGGCGCTTGCGGCTTGACCAGCGGTGGCGTCAGCGAGCAGGCCGACAATGCCAGCACCAGCGGCAACATCAGGATGCGCATGGTCATTCCTCCACCACGTTGCGGTTGTCACGCGCGTCGCGTCGCGGCTGGCGCCTGCGACCGAAGCGCCCCTGCATTCCCATCACGACGACGAAGAACACCGGCACGAAGAACACCGCCAGCACGGTCGCGCTGACCATGCCGCCGAACACGCCGGTACCGATGGCGTTCTGGGTCTCGGCACTGGCGCCCACGGCCAGCATCAGCGGCAACACGCCCAGGCCGAAAGCCAGCGAGGTCATCAGGATCGGTCGCAGGCGCAGGCGCGCGGCCTCCACTGCCGCTTGCCGCAATCCCTTGCCCTGTTCGCGCAGTTGCTTGGCGAACTCGACGATCAGGATTGCGTTCTTGGCCGACAGGCCCATCACCGTGATCATGCCGACCTTGAAGAACACGTCGTTGGGCATGTCACGCAGCCACACCGCGGCCACCGCGCCGAGCAGGCCCAGCGGCACCACAAGCATCACCGACAGCGGGATCGACCAGCTCTCGTAGAGCGCGGCCAGCACCAAGAACACCACCTGCACCGACAGCGCCATCAGCAGCGGCGCCTGCGCGGCCGATTGCCGCTCCTGCAGCGACTCGCCGGTCCAGGCCACGGCAAAGCCGGGGGGCAACTGCGCGGCCAGCCGTTCCATCTCCGCCATCGCTGCGCCGCTGGAGACGCCTGGCGCGGGCGTGCCGGACAGGCGCGCCGACGGATAGCCCAGGTAGCGCACCAGTTGCAGCGGCGTTTCCGTCCACACCGGCGTGACCACCTCGCTCAGCGGCACCATGCCGCCGGCGGTGTTGCGCACGTACAGCCGGAGCACGTCGTCGATCTGCATCCGCGCTGGCGCATCGGCCTGGATGATGACCTGCTGCATGCGTCCGGCATTGGGAAAGTCGTTGACATACAGCGAGCCCATCGCGGCGGACAGCAGATCGCTGACAGCCACGAACGAAACGCCTAGCGCCTCAGCCTTCTGGCGGTCGATGTCCAGGCGCACGCTAGGCCCGACAGGCAGGCCGTCGCGATAGACATTGGCGACCAGGCGGCTGTTGGCGGCCAGATCGAGCAACTGGGCCTCGGCCGCCGTCAGCGCGGCCAGGCCCTGGTTGGCGCGGTCCTGCAACTGCAGGGAGAATCCCGACGAGGTGCTGAGTTCCTCGATTGACGGTGGCAGCAGCACCATGACGTCGCCCTCGGCGATCCCGGCCATCGCCTGCTGCGCGCGCGCCACTTCATCGGCCGCCGTGGCGCCGTCGCGCTCGCCCCAGTCCTTGAGCATGGTGAAGGCCATCGCCACATTGGGGCCGGAGCCGGAGAAGCCGAAACCCAGGGTGGTTTGGTTGCCTGCAATGCTGGGGCGCGTGGCGACATGCTGTTCGTAGGCCGTCACCGCTTCCAGCGTGCGCTCGGCGGTCGCATCGGCAGGCAACTGGAATGACGCCATGAAGTAACCCTGGTCCTCCTGCGGGAGGAAGGCCGTGGGCAGCAGCCGGAACCCCAGCACCAGCACCGCGACTAGCGCCGCATAGACCAGCATCACGCGTCCACCGCGTCTGACCAGCCTGGCCACCCGCGATGTGTAGCCCTCGGTCATGCGGTCGAAACGCCGGTTGAACCAGCCGAAGAAACCGCGGCTGTGGTGCTCGGGGGCCACCGGTTTCAGCAGGGTCGCGCACAGCGCCGGGGTCAGGCTCAGCGCCAGCAGGGCCGAGAACAGGATGGAGACCGCCATCGACAGCGTGAACTGCCGGTAGATCACGCCCACCGAGCCGCCGAAGAACGCCATCGGAATGAACACGGCGGTCAGTACCAGGGTGATGCCGATCACCGCGCCGGTGATCTCCTTCATCGCCTTGATCGTCGCCTCCTTGGGCGCAAGACCTCGGGTTCTCATCAGGCGCTCGACGTTCTCGACCACGACGATCGCGTCATCGACGATGATGCCGATCGCCAGCACCATGCCGAACATGGTCAGCACGTTGATGGAGAATCCGGCGACCAGCATCACCGCGAAAGTGCCCAGCAGGGCAATCGGTGCGACGATCGCCGGAATCAGCGTGTAGCGCACGTTCTGCAGGAACAGGTACATCACCGCGAACACCAGCACCATGGCTTCGAGCAGGGTGTAGATCACCTTATGGATGGAGATCTTCACGAATGGCGCCGTGTTGAACGGGGTCGTGTAGTGGATGCCGGCAGGCATGGAGGTGCTCAGCTCGGCCAGCCGGGTCTGGATCGCGTCGGCCGTGCGCACCGCGTTGGCGCCAGGCGACAACTGCACCGCCGCGCCGGCGGCGGGACGGCCATCCTCGCGGTTGGAGAAGCCGTAGGACTGCGCGCCAAGTTCGACGCGCGCCACGTCACCCAACAGCACCCTGGAGCCGTCCGGGTTGGCGCGCAGCACCATGGCAGCGAACTGCGCGGGCGTGGACAACTGGCCTTGGACGGTCAGTGGAATGGTCACCCGCTGGCCCGGTAGGGTCGGTGCATCGCCCACACGGCCCGGCGCGATCTGCGCGTTCTGCCGGCTGACGGCGTCGGACAGGTCGTTGATCGACAGGCCGTAGGCGACCAGTTGGGCCGGATCGACCCAGATGCGCATGGCCTGCTCGGCACCAAACAGTTGCACCCGGCCGACGCCGTCGATGCGCCGGAGTTCCTCGACGATGTTACGGGCCAGGTAGTCGCCCAGCGCAATCTCGTCGTAGCCATCGTCCTCCGAGGTCAGGCTGACGATCATCAGGAAGCTGGAGGTGGCGGATTCGACCGACAACCCGCTCTGGCGGACCACCTGCGGCAAGCGTGGCTCCACCGCCTTGAGCCGGTTCTGCACATCGACCTGCGCCATGTCGGGATCGGTGCCGGGTTTGAAGGTCGCGGTGATCTGCGCCGAACCCGAGGTGTCGGCCGAGGACGTGAAGTACAGCAGGTTCTTGACGCTGGACAGCTCGCGCTCGATCAGCCCGACCACCGAATCGTTGAGTGTCTGCGGCGTGGCGCCCGGATAGCTCGCGTAGATGCTGACGGTGGGGGGCGCCACCGACGGATAGCGTGCGACCGGCAGTTGCGGGATGGCGATCAAACCCAGCAGCACGATGAAGGCGGCAACGACCCAGGCGAACACAGGCCGGTGGATGAAGAACTGCGGCATGGTGATGTCTCCCCTCTCAGCGCGCAGGCGTGCGTGCGCCAGCGGCCTGCCAGGCCCTGGGTGCAACGGGCGCACCGTCGGTCAGGCGTTCGCCGCCTTCGACCACGACGCGCTGCCCTGCCTGCAGCCCACTGCGGACGAGGTAGTCGCGTCCGACCAGTTCGCCCAGTTCCACCGTCACCCGCTGCGCGTGGTCCTGTGCATCCACGACCCACACCCCAGCCTTGCCGCCTGTCCGCGACACCGCCTGCTGCGGCACCAGCAGCGCATCGGCTGGCTGGCCGCGCGGCACCCGGGCGCGCACGAACATGCCCGGCAGCAGTAACCGGTCGGGGTTGTCCACCAGGATGCGCAACAGCACGTCGCCGGTGCCGGCATCGACGTTGATGCCCGAGAACAGGATGCGACCGGCCTGCGGGTAGGGCTCGCCGTTGCTGCGCAGGATGCTGGCTGGCAGGCTGTCGCTGCCCGAGCCGTTGTCAGCCGCGTGCCGCGGCGCCAGCGCCGCGCGCAGTGCTTCCAGCGCCGCGGCGGGCTGGCGCACGTCCACATAGACCTGGTCGATCTGCTGGATGCGCGCCAGCGGCGTGCTGTCGGTGGGGCCGACCAGCGCGCCTTCGGTGATCAGGGCTTGGTCGATGCGGCCGTCGATCGGTGCATCCACAGAGGCGAACTTCAGATCGAGTTGGCGGCGCGCCAGGGTGGCGCGGGCCTGTGCCACGTCGGCCGCTGCTTGGTCGCGCTGCGACACCGCATCGTCATAGACCTGACGGCTCACTGCGTCGGCCTCGACCAGCGGCTGCAGGCGCGCCGCCTGGACACGCGCGCGTACCAGCGCCGCTTCGGCGCGCTGCAAGGCGGCGGCGGCCATATCGGCATCGGCCTTGAACGGCGCAGGGTTGATCTGGAACAGCGGCTGCCCGGCGCGGATTTCCGCGCCCTGCTCGAACAGCCTTCGCTGGATGATGCCGCCGACCTGCGGCCGGATCTCAGCCATGCGCACCGGGGCCACGCGGCCGGGCAGTTCGTCTTCGAGCGTGACCTGCCGGGCGGTCAACGTGAGCACCGACACCTGGGCCGGCACCGGCGCGGCCTCCTGCGCGCCACGGTCGCATCCGGCCAGCACCAGTGCTGCCAGCACGAGCGCCCAGCCGCCGCGCCGCATCGGTTTGATCCTCATGTCCACAACCTCGCCGTCTGTTGGGGTAGCCGAGTGCTACCGGGAAATAAGGGAGTGTGAAGACAGAGCGTTGGCTTCGCGTTGGGCTTGTGTGGAGGTAATATGGAGATTATCGAAAACTTGATCGACGTGACCTCCATGAACGAATTTGCCAACGCGCTGGGCGCGCCAGCCGAGCGCTCGAACGGGCGGCAGAGCCTGATCCTGATCGCCGAAGACGAGCCCGAAATCGCGGACATCCTGATCGCCTATCTCGCGCGCGGCGGCTTCAAGACCCTGCACGCCGCCGATGGCCGGCGGGCACTGGAACTGCATCGCACGCACAAGCCTGATCTGGTGCTGCTGGACGTGCAGATGCCGCGCATGGATGGCTGGCAGGTGCTGTCCGAAATTCGTCACCGCGGCAGCACGCCGGTGATCATGCTGACCGCCCTCGACCAGGATCTCGACAAGCTGACGGGCTTGCGCATCGGCGCCGACGACTACGTGGTCAAGCCGTTTAATCCTGCCGAGGTCGTGGCACGCACGCAGGCCGTGCTGCGGCGCGCGTTGCATGACGAGCATGAAATGCCCAGCGTACTGCGCGTGGATGGCTTCGAGATCGACCTGGAGCACCACGAAGCATCAGTGCGCATCGGCAGGCGGCAGCACGCCCTTGCATTGACGCTGACCGAGTTCAAGCTGCTGGCGTACCTGGCGCGCGCACCGCGGCGGGTATTCACGCGTGACGAGCTGTTGCACGCCTGCCTGCCCGAAGGCGACACGCTGGAGCGCACGGTCGATAGTCACATCAGCAAGCTGCGCAAGAAGCTGGAGAACCTGGGGGTCGAGGGCGTGCCCCACGGGGTTCGCGGGGTGGGCTACAAGTTCAGGAGTGCGGTATGAGGCTGCCGCGCGGGTTGAGCCGACAGATCGTGCTGTCGATGAGCGCCGTGGTGCTGGTCGTCATCCTGCTTAGCCTGCTTGGCTCGTATGCGTTCTACGCGCTGGGGTTCGCCTATGCACCGGCGAGCATCCCGGAGTCTGGCGACTGGATACCGACCGCACCTGAGTGGGCCTGGATGGCGCTGACCACTTTCGTCGCGCTCGCGCTAGCGGTGCTGGTCGCAGTCAATCTGGCGCGCCGCATCCTGCTGCCGCTAACCTCAGTAGCCGAAAGCCTGCGGCGTGTTGCTCAGGGCGAGCTAGACGCACGCGCGGTCAGTGAGGACCGTTCGCTCGGCGAGGCCGCGCTGCTGGTCGATGACTTCAACACCATGGCCGAACGGCTGCAGAGGATGGCCCAGGAACAACTGTTCTGGAACGCGGCCATCGCCCATGAGCTGCGCACGCCTGTCACTATCCTGCGCGGACGCCTGCAGGGCCTAGCCGAGGGTGTGTTTGTGCCCGATGCGACGCAGTTCCGCAGCCTGCTGACCCAGGTCGAAGGACTGGGCCGATTGATCGAGGACCTGCGCGTGATCGGCTTGGCCGACAGCGGCCACTTGGACCTGCACTGGCACGAAGTGGAACTGTCGGCGGAAATCGAGGCAGTGGTGCAACTGCTCGCGCCTGCGCTGCAGGAAGCGGGATTCACCATAGAGGTCGATCTACAGGCCGGGCGCGTGGCCTGCGATCCGCAGCGCATCCGCCAGGCGCTGCTGGCCCTGCTGGAAAACGCCCGCCGCCACGCCGAGCCCGGCATCCTTCGCATCGAATCACGTCTGGCGCAAGGCGAGTGCCTGCTGCGCGTCGAGGACGGCGGGCCGGGCATCGCGCCGGAGCTTGCCGAACGCCTGTTCGATGCGTTCCAGCGCGGTGAACACTCGCGCTCGCGGGAGAGCGGCGGCAGCGGCCTGGGGCTGGCGGTGGTGCGCGCCATCGCCCAGGCCCACGGCGGCCAGGCGAGTTGCCGGCCGTCGCCGCGCGGCGGTTCGGTGTTCGAGATTCGATGGCCAGCCGAGTCTGGCGAAATCGGCTGATCGCATGAATCGCCAAACCTGACTGGTTAGGTTCTGCACCCAGGGCGTCATGTGCGTCGCACGCGGCTGTCTGCATCGTTCACCCGGTTACACGCTGGCGGCGCCCGACCACCTCCATCCAATCTCCACGCAAGCGCCAATGCTTCGCCATCCGGCGCTGCCAGACTTTCGGCTTCGAGTATCGGGCGCACTGCCGTGCGCGGCGTGTTTCGTCCACGGCGCAGCGCCCCCACGAGAGGACGAATGACGTTGAATCGCAAATGGGCCGTCAGTGCCGTGATCGGTGCCTGCGTGATCGCAGGCATCGCGCTGTGGCAGGCCAATGCCAGGTCGGCCGTCGAGTACGCCACGGCCCCCGTCACCGTGGGAGACCTGGAGCAGACGGTGCTGGCCGTCGGTCGCCTGCGCGCCAAGGAACTGGTCGCCATCGGCGCCCAGGTGTCCGGCCAGGTCCAGCGGCTGCACGTGGAACTGGGCCAGCAGGTCAAGGCGGGCGATCTGATCGCCGAAGTCGATGCCCAGCCGCAGCGGATCGCGTTGCGCAACGCCGAGGCGTCGGTGAACGCGCTGCAAGCCCAACTCGCCGCGCGGCGAGCGGCGTTGGTGCAGGCGCAGCTCACCTTCCAGCGCCAGCAGGAACTGCTGACGGCCGATGCGACTTCGCGCGCCGACCACGAGGCCGCCAGGGCGGCACTGGACACGGCGCAGGCGGAGATTGGCTCGTTGCAGGCGCAGATCGAACAGGCGCGCACCCAGGTCGAGACCGGCCGCATCAACCTGGGCTACACCCGCATCGTCGCGCCGATGGACGGCGTCATCGTGGCCGTGGTCACCAAACAGGGCCAGACCCTCAACTCGTTCCAGACCACACCGACCATCGTCATGCTGGCCAGGCTGGACGTGATGACCGTGCGCGCCGAGATCGCCGAGGCCGACGTGGACAAGATCCAGCCGGGCCAGGCGGTGTGGTTCACCACGCTGGGGAACAGCCGCCAGCGCCACCATGCGCGAATCGAGCAGATCGAGCCCGCGCCCGAGTCCATCGTCAATGACGCGGGCGGCGCCGCAGCGGCGGCAGGCACGACTGCCACGGCCAGGGCGATCTACTACAACGCGCTGTTCGACGTGCCCAATCCCGAAGGCCGGCTGCGGCCTTCGATGACCGCGCAGGTCTCGGTGCGGATCGCCGACACCAAACAGGCGGTGCTCGTGCCGACCGCCGCGCTGGGCGAGCGCGGTGCGGACGACAGCCATGCCGTGCAGGTGATGGACCGCCGCGGCCGGGTGTCCGAGCGTCAGGTGCGCATCGGTCTGCGCACCAACGCCCAGGCGCAGGTGCTGGCCGGGCTGGAACCGGGTGAGCAGGTGGTGATCGGCGAGGCGCAGCGTGGCGCCGTGGCGGCCGATTCCGGCCTCATGGGGTACTGAGCATGGGCGCCGCACTGCTGGAAATGCGCGCGCTGCGCCGGGAGTTTCCTGCGGGCGAAGGCGTGGTGGCCGTGCTCAAGGACATCGACCTGCGCATCGACGCCGGCGAGATGGTGGCCATCGTCGGTGCCTCGGGCTCAGGCAAATCGACGCTGATGAACATCCTCGGCTGCCTCGACCGCCCAAGCGCCGGCAGCTACCGGATCTCCGGCCGGGAAACCGGCGAACTGGGGCCGGACGAGCTGGCCGCGCTGCGCCGCGAGCGTTTCGGCTTCATCTTCCAGCGCTACCACCTGCTGGCCGACTTGTCCGCGCAGGGCAACGTCGAACTGCCGGCCGTCTATGCCGGCACCGACATCGCGGCCCGCCACGCGCGCGCCCAGGTGCTGCTCGAACGACTCGGGCTGGGCGACCGGATGCAGCACCGTCCCGGCCAGTTGTCGGGCGGACAGCAGCAGCGCGTGTCGATCGCCCGCGCGCTGATGAACGGCGGTGCGGTCATCCTCGCCGACGAGCCCACCGGCGCGCTGGACACGGCCAGCGGCGAGGAAGTGATGCGCATCCTGCAGGAACTGCATGCCGAGGGGCACACCATCATCCTGGTCACCCACGACATGGCGGTGGCCGGCCATGCGCAGCGGGTGATCGA
Source organism: Pseudomonas sp. PNPG3 (assembly GCF_023093815.1). NCBI lineage: Bacteria > Pseudomonadati > Pseudomonadota > Gammaproteobacteria > Pseudomonadales > Pseudomonadaceae > Pseudomonas > Pseudomonas sp. PNPG3. The sequence continues at coordinate 264,611 of NZ_JALLKV010000001.1, read as the reverse complement.
GATCAGCGACGGCGCGATCGTCGCCGACCGCCGCAGCGTACCGGCGGATGCCACGCATGCCCCATCGGCGGCACCGCAGGCACTGGCCGCGTCGTGGCGGGTGTTCGCCGACCGCTTCGGCGAAGCCTTCGGCATGGCCTTGCGGGCGATGAACGCGCACCGTCTGCGCACCTTCCTGACCATGCTCGGCATCATCATCGGCATCGCTGCGGTGGTGTCGGTGGTGGCCCTGGGCCGTGGCGCACAGCAACAGGTGATGGTCCAGATCAGCGACCTGGGCACCAATACCCTGGACATCTATCCGGGACAGGACTTCGGCGACATACGCGCCGCTGCGATCGAGACCCTGGTCGCCGCCGACGCCGAGGCGCTGGCCGAACAGCCCTACGTTGACAGCGCCACGCCCAACCTGTCCGTCAACGTCACCGCGCTGTACCGCGAGAGTGCCGTATCCGCCCAGGTCACCGGAGTCGGTCCGGGGCATTTCCGGGTGCGTGGTCTGCGCCTGGCCGCCGGACGCTTTTTCGATCAGGCCGAGGCCGCGCAACACGCGCAGGTCGCGGTGATCGACCAGAAGGCCGCCACCGCGCTGTTCCCCGGCAGCGGCAACCCGGTGGGCGAGGTGGTCCTGCTGGGCGACATGCCGGTCGAGATCATCGGCGTGCTGCAGCCGGTCCAGACCAGCTACGGCGGCTCTACCCCGACGTTCTACGTCCCCTACACGGCGGCGGCCACCCGCTTGGTCGGCAAGTACCACCTCGACAGCATCACCCTGCGGGTCAGCGACAGCGTCTCCAGCCAGATCGCGCAGCAGGCGGCCACCGCGCTGCTGACCGAGCGCCACGGCGTCAAGGATTTCTTCATCATGAACTCGGACAAGATCCGCCAGGCCATCACCCGCACCAGCAGCACGCTGACGCTGCTGATCTCCACCATCGCCATGATCGCCCTGCTGGTGGGCGGCATCGGCGTGATGAACATCATGCTGGTGTCGGTGACCGAACGGACCCGCGAGATCGGCGTGCGCATGGCCATCGGCGCGCGCCAGTCCGACATCCTGCAGCAGTTCCTGATCGAGGCCGTGCTGGTGTGCGTGGTCGGCGGTGTGCTCGGCGTATCGCTGGCGCTGGCGCTGGGCCTGGTCGCAAGCCTGACCGGACTCGGTTTCCCGTTGTCCTTCTCCACCTGGTCCATCGTGCTGGCCGTGGCCTGCTCGTCGCTGATCGGCATCACCTTCGGCTTCCTGCCGGCGCGCAACGCCGCCCGGCTCGATCCCGTGCAAGCACTGGCGAGGGACTGAAGATGCGCCCCCTGATCTCCTGCCTGATGCGTGTCGCGATACTGGGCACCGTGCTCCTGACCGGCTGCGCCTCGCTCACCCGCACCCCGTACCACGCGCCGGACGTACCGCTGCCGGCGCACTACCAGCATGCACAGCCAGCGGCCGACAGCCTCCGTGCCGATGCCTGGTGGCGTGCCTATGGCGATCCGCAACTCGATGCCTGGGTGGATCTCGCCCTGGCGCGCAATCCCGACTTGGCGGCCGCTGCCATCCGCGTGCGCCGCGCGACGCTGGAAGCGAGGCTCGCGGGCAATGCGCTGCTGCCGGTCATCAACGGCAGTGCCGGCACCGGCGTGTCCCGCCCGCTGTCGGGCAGCCCGCGCGCCACCACCGAGAGCGGCAGCGGCACGCTGGGCGCGAGCTGGGAACTGGACCTGTTCGATCGGCTGGGCGCGCAACGCGACGCCGCCGTGTTCGAGGCGCAGGCCAGCGCAGAGGATCGCGATGCCGTGGCGCTGTCGCTGATCGGCACCACGGCCGGCCTGTACTGGCAACTGGGCCTTGCCAATGAACGCATCGACCTGGCGGAACAAAGCCTGGCCTACGCCCGCCGCACCCGCGAGCTGGTACAGGCGCAGTACCGCAGCGGCGCGGTCTCCGCGCTCGAACCCCGCGAAGCCGAGCAGTCTTTGGCCGAGCAGCAGGCGCAGATGACCCAGTTGGTCCAGGCGCGCATCGACCTGCGCCAGGCGCTGACCGTGCTGTTCGACGGTGCCGCTCCACCCGGCAACGAGCCCCGTGAATTGCCAGCCAGCGTACTGCCAGCCATCGGTGCCGGGTTACCCGCCGAATTGCTCGGCCGCCGGCCGGACCTGCGCGCCGCCGAACTGCGACTGCGCGCGACCCTGGCCGCGAGCGACGCCGCCACCACGCGCTACTACCCGGCACTGTCGTTGACGGGTGCATTGGGTACGTCCAGCCGTGCGCTGCTGGACGTGCTAGCCAATCCTGTGGCCACGCTGGGCGCCAACCTGACGCTGCCGTTCCTCAATGTGCGCGAGATGCGCCTGAACACGGCCATCGCGCGCACGCGCCACGAGGAAGCCGTGATTGTCTTCCGAAAGTCGCTGTACACGGCGCTGACGGATGTGGAAAAGGCGCTGTCAGCCAGGACGCAGTTGGCCGAACAGGAGGCCGCGCAGCAGCGCGTGCGCGATGAGGCGGTCGAGATTGAAAGACTCTACGAGGCGCGCTACCGGGCCGGACAGGTTCCCGTGCGGGCGTGGCTGGACGCGCAGGAGCGACGCCGTTCCGCGGAATTGGCCTACGTGGCGCTGCATCTGGCGCGGCTGCAGAACCATGTCGTGCTGATCCAGGCACTGGGCGGCACGGCATCGCAGTAAATCCTGCGCCATTCCGATGCCGTGATCCTGATCGCCCGAGCCTGCGCCTGCTACGAAAAGGAGTGCACCAGCCCGGCATAGACGCCACCCTGCGTCAGCAGTTCGTCATGCGTGCCGCGCTCCACGATCCGCCCCCACTGCAGCACGACGATCAGATCGGCGCGGCGGATGGTGGACAGCCGATGCGCGATGGTGATGGTCGTGCGGTCTTTCGACAGGGCCTCCAGCGCCTCGGTCAAGGCTTGCTCGGTGCGGACATCGAGTGCGCTGGTGGCTTCGTCGAGCAACAGCACCGGCGGATTGCGCAGGATGGTGCGGGCCAGTGCTAGGCGCTGTTTCTCGCCGCCGGAGAAGCGATGGCCGCGTTCGCCCACCAGCGTGTCGTAGCCGTGGGGCAGCGCGCCGATGACAGCATCGAGCTGCGCGGCCCTGGCGGCCGACGCCAGTTCGTCGTCGGTTGCGTCCGGCTTGGCGAAGCGCAGGTTGTCGGCCACCGAGGCATGCAACAGGTAAGGCTCCTGCGAGACTACCCCGAGCATGTCGGTCAACGACTGGAAGCTGAGATCGCGGACATCAATCCCGTCGTAGCGGATCGACCCGCCATCCACGTCGTACAGTCGGGCCAGCAGGTGGCCGAGTGTGGTCTTGCCCGATCCGGTGGCACCGACGATGGCGACATGGCTGCCGGCCGGAATGTCGATGTCGATGTCCTTCAGCACGGGCGCATTGCGCTTGTCGTAGCGGAAGCTGACGCCATCGACCTGCACCCGGCCGCGCATGTGCTCGCGCTCCAGCGTCACCGCGCCGATCCGTTCGGTGATTTCGACCGGCGTGTCCAGATACTCGAAGATGCGGGCAAACAGCGCGCGGGTGGTGCGCACATCGCGCCCAAGCTGAAGCAACTGCTCGAATGGCCACAGCAACTGTTCCTGCAGCGCGATCATGGCGACCAGCGTGCCGATGGTCAGCGGCGCGCTGCCGTGCATCAACCATCCGCCGAGCAACAGGGTCAGCGCAGGCAGGATCGAGAGCGCCAGGCCGATCAGCGCCCACTGCCATTCGCCAGCGGTACGCGAGCGTACTTCCAGCGCGGCGACCTCTTGCGAAGTCCGGGAGAACCGGCGGATCAGGAAGCCGCTGCGGCCCATGGTCCGGGCCAGGATGATGCCGGAGAGGGAAAGCGATTCCTGGACCGCCGACGACAGATCCGCCTGCCGGGCCTGCTGCTCGTAGGTGATGGCCTCGCGCAGCCTGGCGACCCGTTGGCTGATCAAAACCGTCAATGGAACGACCAGCAGCGAGAACAGCGCCAGCCGCCAGTCGAGCAGGCACATGGCGATGGTCGTCATGAGCACGGTGCTGAGGCTGCGCGCCAGCTCGTTGCCCGCATCGGTCACCAGCGATTGCAGTCCGCCGATGTCGTTGGCAATGCGCGACTGGATTTCTCCGGTGCGCGTGCCGGTGAAGAACCCCAGCGACAGCGACTGCAGGTGCGCGTACACCCGCACGCGCAGGTCATGCAGGATCGCCTGGCCGATCCGGGCCGACAGGATCGTCTGCAGCGTGCTGATTGCCGTACCCAGCACCGCCACCGCGACCAGTCCTCCGACCAGCCAGAGCAGCATGGACAAGTCGGCGCCCGGCAGCGCATCGTCGATGATGGCGCGCAGCAGGAACGGTGCGGCCATGCCGATCATGGAGCCGACGAGAAGCAGCCCCACGACCCACAGGATTCGCAGCCGATAAGGCATGAACAAGGCGAACACGCGCGCCAGAGAAACGTGTTCGGCGGCCAAATCTTCGTAGCCCCCTTGGCCGTTCGCGGGGCGTTCTGTCGAAGTCTGCATCTTCACTCCATCCGCAGGCGTCGATCCGAGGTCGTCCTGGGGCAGTCGGAGGGCATCCCGGATCGGAATCGCCCGAAGCCATGATTCTGGCAACCGGCGATCGAGACACGCTGCAGCCTTCATGGATATTCCGTGGAGACGAAACGGCATCAGCGGTTGACATGAAGAACCCGGCCCTCAAGGTCGGACGGCACGATTTTCGTGCCCGGTTCACCCTGATTTCGATGCCGTTGACCAAGGCAGCATGCGTGTCAGCACGTTGTCGCGGCGCACCCAGTGATGAAGCAGCGCGGCGGCCACGTGCAGGACGACGACGCCCCAGGCGACCCACTTGCCGATGAAGTGATGCACCACGTCGATGGGGGCCTCGAATGCTTCCCATGTGACATCGAACGTGTGGCTGATCCAGGCGAACAGCGATGTCTCGTTGAAGCCTGTGACAGTGAAGAGTCCGAAGTTGGTCGGTTCGCCAGTGCCGAGATAGCCGGTCAGCGGCATCACGATCAGCAGGCCGTACAGCCCCACATGCGCGACATGGGCAAGCCGGTGTTCCAGCTTCGATCCCGGAGGTTCTTCAGGTTGCACATCGAGCAGACGCCACAGCAGCCGGGGCAACACCAGAAAGCCGACCAGCAGGCCGAGTACCCAATGGATGTTGAGCACGAGCAAGGATTCGGGCTGCGTCTCGTAGTCCATGAACCAGATGACGTAGTAGACGACGATGTAAGCGCCAATGAAGGCGGCCGCGTTCGTCCAGTGGAAGAATTTGGCCAGGGCGCCAAATCGGGTGTTGGTGTTACGCCAGTGCATCGGGAGTGTCCTCATGGAGCGTGGATGGGCGTCATACAGGCGTAAGTCACCCGGACAGCAGGCTGTCGCGCACTTGCGCCAGGCCACGTCGATCTTCGACCCGGTGGGAAGCAGTCTTGTGGCCAACAAGGCGGGCATCCCGAACCGGAATCGCTCGAAGACATGATTCTGGCAACTGTCGATCGAGCAACGATGTAACCGTCATGGAGATTGCATGGAGAAAAGGCAGTGTCAGCGGATGTCACGACAAAGCCGGCCCTCGCTGCCGACCGATTTCCCACGACACTCCGCTGCCGCGCACCGTGGCAGCGATCTGCTGCCCCAGCCGCTGTTCGATCACCGGCCGCCACGGCACCAGGCTGAATCCCATGCCGTCATCGAGCATCGCGTAGCGCCCGCTGGCGAGCATGACGCTGCGCCGGTAGATGCCGGCCACGCGCTGCCCGTCGGACACCGGGCGATGCTCCAGGCCGGTATCGGCGGCAATGTCCTTGGCGGCCTGCGCCAGTTCCCGATTGCGCAGCGTGCCCAGCAGGTTGCGCGCCAGGATCACGCGCTGCCCGCGCCGCTCGGCCAGCCCTTGCTCGGCCAGGAAGTCGGCGCGCTGCTGCATGGACTGCTTGGCATCGCCACCAAAGCCCAGGTCGCCCAGCCCCCGGCCACCGCCGATCAATTGCTGGTCAAGCCAGGTCGCGCCTATGACGCGGGCCTGCCGCTCGATGGGCAGGTGCGATTTCAACTCTACGGCTACACCGCCCAGCCGTTGCGCGTCGTATTGGCGGCCACGCTCGGCCAGGTCGTCCGGCACCTTCCATAGCCCTTCGGCCACGCGCTCCACGATGCCAGCCCGGCGCAGGGCTTCCAGCCGCCGGACGTGGGCAGCGACGACTTCCTGCGGGTCGCGTCCGGGCGTGGCCCGGCCCTGTTCGATGGCCAGGTGATGGTCGGCACGGTACAGGCCATTGCTCGCCAGCGCGGCGATGTTCTTATCGGCGGCGCGCACGTCTCCCGAACCCTTCACTTCCACCACCGCGCCCGTGGGGTAGTTCGCCAGCTCGTCGCGGGCGTTCAACGCGACGTAGTGGGCCTTGCCATCCGTGCCGTCGATGACCAGATAGCCACGGTCGTGCAGCTCGTCGGCCAGTCCCTTCGCGGCGACGCGGCCGATGATGCTGCGGCCATCCTCGCCCGGCTCGAACACCGCCAGCTCGCGCGGCTCGCCGCGCATGGCGCGCTGCATGGTGCGGATGATGTCGCCACGCTCGCCCAGGGCGCGCAAGGTCTTCTCGGCATCGGCATGAACGGCCCAGGTGCCCGGCTGCGTCTCGTCGGCCAGTCCCAGGCGCTGCAAGCGTTGCAGGCGGCCGATCAGCAGCAGACGTTGGCGCTGCAAGCGGGGTTCGTTGAGCCGTTCGACATGCACCCGGCCATCCTCGCCGGCCTCGCGTTGCAAGGTGCGATCCAGACTCGTCCACCGCTCCTGTTCCACCTCGCGCCCCAAGGTCTGGTGGATCTCCAGTTCGGTACGCGGCCCCAGCCACTCGGTCGCCAGCTCGGCGGCACGGTGGCGGAAGCCGTCGGCGATGTAGTCGCCCGCGATGATGAGGTCTTTGCCGGTGTCATCGCGCCCGCGCACGATCAGGTGGGTATGCGGGTTGTCGGTGTTCCAGTGATCGACCGCCACCCAATCCAGCCGTGTGCCCAGGTCGGCTTCCATGCGGTTCACCAGATGGCGGGTGTAGGTGCGCAGGTCGTCCAGTTCCGCGCCGTCTTCGGGCGAGACGATGAAACGGAAATGGTGCCGGTCGTCGGCGCAGCGTTCCTTGAAGGCATCCAGGTCGGCTTCATCGGCCTGCGGCCCGTAGGCCCGGCCCGGTTCGCCATCGCGGCCCGCGCCGTCGCGCTCGACGTAGCGCAAGTGCTTGGCGAGCGATTGCGGACTGGCCCGTTGGTGATTGACCAGAAGCGTCTTGATGGTCACGCGCCGCGACATGGGTGTCAGCTTCGCCCCGGCGAAGCGCGCCGCCGTATGGCCGCGCCCCAGGCGCGAGCCAGGCCGGTGGCCGGTGCCGGCCGCCCCAGGACGGCGCATCGCCGACTTGCCGCTGCTGGCTTTCCCGGCCTGCTTGAGCACCTTGGAAACGAAGCTCTGACCCTGACCCTTGCCCCGGTTCTTCGGGGCGCTGGGGCGCACCCGGAAATCGTCGTCGCGGCGGTCGGTCATCGCCGTTCTCCCTGCAAGCTCTGGCGTGTCCGGTCGTGCGAAGCACGCGGACATGCCTGCATTGGCGCGACCTTCGCGCCGAACGCGGCACGGCGGCAAAGCCGCTCCGTGCTGCGTTCCCCCCATGTGCAGACTGGCTTTCGACGCGGCCCGGTGCCGCGTCCTTTTGTCTTGCCTTCCGCCTTTGCCTTCCGCTGTCGCTCCAGGCACCGGCGGCCCGGCGGCGCTGCTGCGTGAGCAGCCAGCGCGCCGGCGAACGCGGCGATGGCCGTAGGCCGGGCGCGTTCGAGGCAAGACGCCTGCACGTTGGACGGCTGCGCCGGATGCAGCGCGACGTGCGGTGCGAATGCACCGGCACGGCAGGTGCGGCGACACGGAAGCAGCCAGCAGAACGACATGCCCGATGGCACGTCAGAGCGCAGCGAGTCGGCGGCCATCATGGGCGTGTCACCAGCCACACCGGATGCGCAACGCCGATCACGGCGGATGTGCTCACCGGGCCGAAATAGCGGCTGTCGAACGATGCCGGATTCGTCACGCTCAACAGGAACAGTTCGCCCGGTTCAAGGCGGCGGCAAAGCTGTAAGGATGGCAGCTCCCGGCCCAGCCGGTCGGCAGGCAGCACGGTGGCCGAAGGCACGCCGTCGATGCGTACCTGACCGGCGACGATGCAGACGTGTTGCGGCGCGACCGCGCCCACACGTTTGAGCAGCGGAACGCGCGTCGGCAGGTAGCCGCGCTGCGCAGCGAGCCCGGCGGCCGTGGCCGGAAGCGGCACCAGCACGATGCTGTCCACGGACAACGGACGTGGCAGCGAGGCGGTGCGCGGGTTGAACGGGTCGATGCGATACCAGCCGACCGCCACGCTGTCGGACGGGTTGTAGGTCAGACGCGGCAGCGGCGACACGAAAGCCGCCCAGGCCAGCGCAGCGAAGCCGATGGCGGCCAGTGTCGCCACGACGATGCGAGCGCGCAAACGTGAACGCGGGTGCGAGCGAGGACGTGGCGCAACGGCAGGCGCGTTGGCGGTGGTGGTTGGGGCGGTCATGGCAACACCTTCCCGGCCAGCCAGGCGGCGTGCCGCTCGGCGGTGTATTCGGGCAGCGCAAGGCGAGCCGCCAGACGGTTGCCCAGCGTGCGCCAGTACGCGGGCGACACGTCGATGGCGGCGATACCCAGCGCCTCGATGCCGTCGATGCGCTCCAGCACGGCGCGCACGTTGGCATCGCCTTCGGCGTGCAGCAGCAGGCGCGCGCCCGGCTGCACGCCGGGGATGCGCTGTGCCGCGTCCAGCGGCGGGCAAGCCTGCATCACCATGAGCTGCCAGCGGATCGTGCCGTAGTCGTTGGCCTGCCAGCGGATGCGGCAGAGCATCGCGCCCGGCAGGAACACCGCGCAGCGCCGCCAGTCGTCCAGGCGCAGCGTGCGCGCAGGTTCGCCGAAGCGCAGGTAGAGTTTGAAGCGATGTTCGAGGTAGGCCAGCGAAACGCGGGTCAGCGGCACGTTGCCGGCCTGACCGGCGAGTATCGCGGGATGCAGCGGCGGTGCAGCCGTGGCCGCGCCAGCGGCGGGCGAAGCGGATGCGGTCATGGTGTGTTCTCCCTGCGGTGTTCTGGAAACTCCCGCTCCAGCAGGCTGCGCAGCAGATCGGCCACAGTCACGCCTTGCGTGAAGGCCGACACCTTGATGCGCGCCCGCATGGCGGGCGTGATGTCGAGCGTGAGGCGGGCCGTGTAGAGGTCGCCTTTGCCAAGCGCATCGGCGTCGCCCTGGCGAATCCACGCCTCGGCGTGTGGATTCGCGGGCGGACGTGCGCCGATGCCGACGCGCTTGCCCGTGCGTTTGCTGTTGGGTGGCTGCTTGGTTGTCATGTGGGCCACCGCAGCAGTTCGTCCACCAGGGCGGTGATTTCGCGGGCGGCGGCGCTGTCGGGCGCTGTCTCGCGTGCGAGCCGGCCAGCGGCCACGCTGTCGGCGAACACGATGCGCTGATGCACTTCCGAGCGCAGCGCGGGCAGCGGCTGTTCGGCCAGCGATTGCCGCGCCTCGCGGCCGATGATGGTGGTGCTGACGCGCCGGTTTATGACGAAGGCCGCGCGCAGCGCAGGCCGGAACACCTGCGCCTCGCGGATCAGCGCCACCATCTCGGCGCTGGCCCACAGGTCGTAGGGGCTGGGCTGCACCGGGATCAGCACGCGCTCGGCCGCCAGCAGCGCGGAGCGCGCCAGGGCCGCGATGCGCGGCGGGCCGTCGATGATGACGTGATCGGCGCGGCGGGCCAGCTCCGGCGCTTCCTGATGCAGCGTCTCGCGGGCAAGGCCCACGGCGCTGAACAGCCGTGGCAAGCCTTGCTGGCTTCTGCGCTGCGTCCAGTCCAGCGAGGAACCCTGCGGGTCGGCATCGAGCAGGACGACATGCTGGCCGCGCAGCGCCAGTTCGCCCGCGATGTGCGTGGCGAGCGTCGTCTTGCCGACACCGCCTTTCTGGTTGAGCAGAGCGAGGATCATGGCGCGGCCCTCCGTGTTGGAAAGCCGGTCTTTCGCTCCTGCGTTTGGTGCCGTTGGGTGGTTGTCCACCGAAACGGCGCGCTTCTACTAAAAGTTATGTATTTCTTGTTAGGTAAGTTAGAGGGGACGCAAACCCGCGCCGTTATTGGCTTTCCGGCGTTTTCGTACTCCTGATAGCACGATAGGCGTACTCCTGATAGCACGATACCCGGTACTCCTGATAGCACGAGGCTATTCACACCTTTTCCCGCAGTTATCCCCGTGCCGTGTGCAGCACGGGCCGGAACGTCAGCAGCTCCGTTCCGTCGTCCGGTATCCGCTCGATGCCCAGGACGTAGCCGGGCAGCGACTGCCGCACCACCAGAGCGCGCAGGTCGTAGGCGAAGTCGGAGAAGCGCGCCGCGCTGCCCGACTTGCGGTGCAGGTGCCGGAAATCGAATTGCCAGCCGTCCGGCTGCTTGCCGCCGTGCTTGCGCACCAGGCGGTACAGCCAGCGTTCGATGCCGCCCTTCAAGCGGAAATAGGCCGGGTCGATGGTCAGCACCAGCGCGGCATCGAGCACGCCGGCATAGAACCAGTCCGGCAGGATCAGTTCGATGCCCAACGGCGTGCCGCTGGCGTCGGCCAACTCGCGCCATTCGTTGATCCACGAGAAACGGTGCAGCCGCCGGCCGGTCGTCTCGCGGATGGACGTGGCAATGCTGGTCGATTGCAGCCGGTCGAGCGCGGCTTTCAGCCGCAGGTAGTCGTTGAGGGACGTGCCGCGCCCGATGAAGCGCAGGATCTCGTAGGGCGTGGCGCGTATCCAGCGCGAGGGGCGGATGCCCGCATCGCGCGCCTCCACGATCTGCGAGGCGGCCCATATCAACACGTCGGCATCCCATATCGTTGCGATGCCATGCTCGGCCGTGCCTTCCACGCGGATGGTGATGCCGCCGGCGCGGAAGTCGATCGGCGCCGTGCGCCGCGACTTCGCCAACGAGAAGAACGGAAAGGCCATCAAGTCCTGGCTGTCGCGGGGTGCCATGTCGCCCGGCAGCGCGCGGAACAGGTCGAGCTGTTCGCGCTGCGGCAAGGCTTGCCCTGGCGGGCTGGACATGGCGACGGCCACCCACGCGCCAGCGATCAGCGGCCATCACGGTAGTCGCCCGCGTGGCGTTCGGCATATTCCGGGTCGGAAGTCGCCTCGTAGCTGCGTTGGTCGGCCCAGGCATCGAGGTCGGACACCGCGTACATGACACGGCGGCCGAACTTACGGAACTTCGGGCCGCCGCCGATCACGCGCTGTTTCTCCAGCGTGCGCGGCGAGAGGCGCAGGTACTCGGCGGCTTCGTCGTTAGTCAGGTAGCGTTGGGGCTGCGCAGGCGCAGCGACAGCAGCGGCGGCAGGCCGCAAGGGAGCGGGTCGCATGGGATGTACCTCCATCAAGCCCGGCCACACCACGCGGCCGGATAGAGGCACTTTCAAGAAAGCGAGGCTGCTTGCTAAGGGACGATCTGCGGGGGACGCGAAACGTCCCCCCTACTGCAACGGCAGCAGCGGAAGCTGTGCCAGGCGGCGATAGCCGCCGCGCATCAGCGCCTCGCCACGCCGCACCAGCCGGCGCACGCGGGCGCGCAAGGCGCTGTCCTTGTGCCAGTCGGCCGCGACGGCATCCGCGCCGAACAGCCCTTCGGCGACTTCGCGCAAGGACGCGCCCGCCAGGGTCGCATCGAGAGCCTGCAAGGTGTGCAGTTCCAGCACCGCGGCCGTCGTGGGCCGGGAACGGGCCGCCGCCGCAGGCGCGGCAACCGTTGCCACGGCCAGGGCGTCCAGCTCGGCCGCGAGCGTGCGATAGCGCGCGCACGGCGTGGCGCAGGCCCGAGTGGCGTAAAGGTAGGCCATGCCGTCCTCCAGGCCCGGCGCAAGCGCGAGCCGCAGGCAGCAGCCTGGCCAGTGCGACACCAGCACCAGGCGCTTGCCATCGTGGATCAGTTGCTTGCGCCCAGGCACGCGCCAGAACTCGAAGGCATGGGCCTCGGGCGGTGGGTCGGCATCCGGGTAAAGTTGTACCACGGCGTCGTGATCGGGGAACCAGGCCGGATGCGCGTCGCGCGCATCCAAGGCTGGATCTTCCAGCAGGCGCAGACCCCATGCCTGCGCTGCGTCCGGCCGTCGGCGACGGCGCAGCCAGTCGCGGCGGTAGTCGGGATTTCGGCGCAGGTATTCCCAGGCCAGCGCGGGGGCGTCGAGGTGCAGCGTGTAGAGATACGCGGCAGTCGGATACCAGTGTGCGGCGCTCGAATCAGCCATGACGCAACCTCCTGTCGATCAGCAGGAACGTCGCCACGGATTCCGCCGTGCGGGAGCTATCGAATCGCCATCAGGTCGTCATCAAAAACGGTTAAGCTGTAACTGTCGGTGTCAAGACCATTTGGCTCCTGCGTGTTGCGGAAATCGTCTGAATGCGACGGCTGCACCGCCAGAAAAATGACGAGCAACATGGGAACCGTGCTGCAATCCGCGCCGTCGATCATGACTATTTGCAGCAGAGCGGCACTGCATTGGCGCAAGAATGCGGATTCAGACCTGCACGGTCTTGACCAAGACTGAAATAGTCACAATGCGCCCCGGCTGGCTAGGTCGCGCTGGTTTTCATCAGTCCGTGATCGCGCCGTTCTCCTGCGCCAGCCGGACATACTCCGATAACGGACGCACCGCCTGGAAATACCGATCCCGCCGCACCGGCAGCTTGCGCGGCCCGACGATGCCCGCCAGGTCGGACAGCTTGACCGTCCCGAGCGCAGGCATCCCGATACTGAGGTCGATCAGGCCGTAGGCCGTGTCGCCATCCGCAGGATCGAGCGACACCAGCAGCCAGGTCACATGCGCGTCCGGCGTGAACAGACGCACCACGGGCAGCGGGTCGAGCCGCTGACCAGCGGCGAGCGCCGCGCCGTGGGCCAGCAACCGGGCGCGTTCATCAGCGGTGACAAGCGGCAGGGTCATGGGCAGCCTCTCCACGAAACCGATGATGCGCGGATGCGCTTTGGTGCCGAAGCGCAGAACCGCCGAAACGCATCCGTGCATTCGTGTGAAAGCACGGATGCACAAGCCATCGCATCCGTAGAAGCACGCAAGCGCAGAAGCGGAATTGTAGGAAGCCGGAAAGACACGGATGCGATTCCCCGGTTCTGTCGGAATCCGCAGATGCGGATTTCCGTAAAAGCACGAAAGCGGGCCTTTCAGCCACGAATGAACACTATAGATTGTAGCCCTATAGGGCGCAATGGGCTGTCATCTTGGTTTTTGTGGGGAAACCAAGTTAGTGGCAGCGAAACACTCATTAGCAGCGGCAATACGGACAGTCAGGAAGGCGCGAGGCTTGAGCCAGGAAGCGTTCTCCGACGTGTCCAGCCGCACCTATATGAGTACGCTGGAGCGCGACTTGAAAAGCCCGACCCTGCACAAGCTGACCGAGCTGTGCGAGGTCATGGAAGTACATCCGCTGACGCTGTTGACGCTGGCCTACGCCGGCGACGACACGCACAAGGCCGACGAACTGCTGGCGCGGGTGCGCCAGGAGTTCGAGGCCTTGCTGAAAGAGCGCGACGCGCCCTAGCGCGTCTGAATGCCCGCAAGCGGAGCGCGCAGCGCCGCCAGGCGCGAAGGCGTGAGGGATTGAAGCCGAATGGACATGACGCCATTAGCGGCATGGGGCGCAGCCCGAAAGCCCGGCGGCGCAATGCGCCGACACGCCATATTGTTCCTGCTGCCACGGGCTTCGAGCCATCCGACCATCGCCAATGCGATACCGATCCTGGACATGCCGGGCATGAAGCAACCGGCGAAACCCTGTGCGTGCGGTGCTGCGATCAGCAGCATCGCGCCCCGCCGCAATGAGTGGGGCGCGGTGGGCGGCCGTTAGGCCGCCTTGGGCTTGCTGCGCGACCAGATCAGGTCGTGCGTGCCGTTCTCGCCTTCGATCAGGCGGGCATAGACCGTCGCCGGGAACGAAGGATCGTCGATGGCCACCGACAGGTAATCCCGCCCGGCCTCGCTGGTTTTCTTCCACGCCGCGCCGAAGTCGTGGCCGGCCGCGTGCAGGCGGAAGTCCGGGGCGCTTTCGTTCTCGCCCTTATCGTTGGAAACCAGCTTGACCTTGATGTTGAGGGTCAGGGTGCGGAGCTGGCCGGTGAAGCCGTCTTTCTCTGCGGTGAAGGTGCCGATGTTAGCCATGATGATTTCTCCTTTCGGGTTGAACAAGGTCGCGCCAGTGCGTCCTTGTTGTGATCCGTCCGGCGGGGGATGGGCTGGCCGCACCGCGCAGCGGTCGCAACAACGTGGAGAACCTGGAAGCGAAAAGAATTTGTCCCGCGAGGAATGCGCGCAGCGCAGGGGAAATTGTTTTCGCTGGAAGGTTGCGGCCATGAAGCCCAGCCACCGCCAGGATTCACAACAACACAAGGACGTACTGGCCGCCCACTCCCGAATGGAGACATGGCCGACTCGGCATCCCCGCGCGACGGCTTCACCGGCCTGTGCCCTGACACGGGCAAGGACAACACCCGACGACAAGGGCGCAAGCGCCCCTGACGTTGCAGGCGGCCTCTTGCATGAGGCGTGGTGTGGAAGCTCCATTGCAAGGCCGGGCGGTGTGTCGGTGAACCGTCCTTCGTGACGTACAGGCGACGAACCGCCAGCGTCGAGGACGGCACGCTTTCGTGCAACCTGCGGCAGCAAGCCGGGGCGTAGCCCCACAAGTCCCGCCCATTGCAGCGGGGCGCGTTCGGAATGTCGTCAGCGCTGTGCGCCGACGCACTTATGGGCTTCAAGGGTTTCACGCGCACAAGGCCACTTGTGCGCCGCCCCTTCGCCGCCTGCCCGAAGGCGGCGAAGGGGCGTTCTGGCTTTGGGCCTTGAAACCGGGCGCGGCCACCGCCGCGCCCGGATTTTTGACCATCGGCACCAGGGCGGAACGGCCTGGGGCCGATGCTGATGGAACAGCGAAGCGCCCCGGCCGAAACCGGGGCGCTCGGTGGTGGTGAAGCTCAGGCGGCGAGTGCGTGAGCCTGCTGCTCGTCGTCGTTGTCGATGGCTTCCGGCTCGTCGTTCGTCACGGCCTGCGGCGCATCCTGCGCCGTGGTGTCGTCGGTGCCTTCGGCCTTGAAGATGGCAGGCATCCAGCCAGTGCCATCGGCCAGCCGCTCGGCTTCGCTGGCAATGTCGGCCTTCTTCAACTTCGCCAGTCGGGTGACGTGCGCCGGGGCGTACTGCTCCACGGCTTGCAGAATCGCGGCCTTCGGGATGTGCTGGAAATAACCCTCATTGGTGGGCTTCCACCATGCGGCCATGTCCAAGCCGACAGCCTGCGCCAGTTCCGCGCCCGGTTGCTGCTGCGTGGCGCGGGGTGTCACCACGTCCACCGTGACGGCCACGCATACCGCCAGCAGCCGCACCAGTTCATCTTGCGACTTCGCCAGCAGCACGGCGAACAGTTCGGCGCTGTCCTCCGGCAAGCCTTCGCCTGCCACCTGCTGCAACTCGCGCAGCGCCACGGCGGCGGGCGAATCCGGTATGTCCGGGGCGATGCCTTCCAGCCGGTCTTGCGCTTTGAGGCTCACGCCCAGCGGCAACGCATCATGACGGGGGCCGTAGTGGCTTCCCTGCAAGACGGTCTGCACCATGCCATGCACCAGCGCGGCCAGCGCCACTTGCGGATGCCGGGCGACTTCGATTTGCAGCGCGGCGGTGCGGTGGGCGCTCAACCGCTGCGCCAGCTTGTCGGACATGGCGGCGGTCTTGTGCTGCTCGTCGTCTTCGCCTTCGTCGTCGTTCCCGGCTTCGCTTTCGCTGCTGAAACCCTGCCGCAAGCGTTCCAGCGTGCGCAGCGCCTTGGCTTCGGCTTCGCGCAGCAGCCCGCGATGAATCACGGCTTCGCCGTTGCGGTCGATGGTGACGATGGCACCGGCTGCGGCCTTCACTGTCGCGCCGTAGTCCTGCAAGCCATCTTCCAGCGCCTGCAACTGCTCGCCCACGGTTTCACCTTCCTCCTGCAAGGCATCGGCCTTTTCTTCGTCCTCGGCATCCAGCGCGTCATCCACGGCTGCGGCCAGTTCGTGTAGCTTGGTTTGCAGCTTTTCGATGCGCTGCGCTTCGCGCTTGTTCGGTTCGCGGCGCTCCCTCGGCGCACGCTGGAAGGCGTGCAGGTCGGCATGGGTCACGGCGGGGGTGGCATCCACCCACGCCCAGCCTTCGGCCTTCACCTCGGCGGCGATGCCTGCCAGCTTGTCTTGCGCCAGCCGTTCCAGCAGCGCGGCATCGGTCAGATACACGCCCGCGTCACCTTCCGCGAACAGGTCGCGGCGGATGCCGCCGCCTGCGGCTTCGTAGGTGTCCAGTTCCACGAAACGCACCAGCGGATGCCGGTAGGCGTCAATCTCGCGCTCGGTGAGGCGGTCGCGCAATTGGGAAGGGTTGCGCTGCCACGTCGGCGCGTCGTAGAACGCGGTTTCCTGCGCGGCGTGGTCGTCGGTGATGGCAAGGGCCATCAACTGATCGAGCGTCACGGCTTCGGCGCGGTAGTCGGCCAGCAGGCGGGGCGACACGTTCGCCAGCTTCAAGCGGCGCTGCACCACCAGCGGGGACACGCTGAAATCGGCGGCTATGTCCTCGATGGGTCGGCCTTCGGCCACCAGCGCGGCGAATGCCTCGAACTGGTCGGCGGGGTGCATGGCTTCGCGCTGCACGTTCTCGGTGAGGCTGGCCGTGCGGGCGGTGCCATCGGCCACCAGCAGGCAAGGCACTTCCCATTCCTTGCTGATGCGGCGTTTCTTCGCCAGCAGCTTGAGGGCGGCAAGGCGACGGCCACCAGCCACTACTTCGTAATGCTCGCCATCGGCGGCAAGCGTGACGATCAGGTTTTGCAGCAGGCCCACGCGCTGGATGCTCGCGGCCAGTTCGGGGATGGACATGCGCGGGACGGTCTTGCGCACGTTGCGGCCCTTGGGGCGCGACACCAGCCGCGACAGTGGAACCAGAATCAGGTTCTTGCTCGGGTCGGCGGCTTCCAGCGGGATGACGGCGGCGGTATTGACGGCGCGGGCTTCGGTTTGAGTGATGGCGTTCATGGTGATAGCTCCTAACGGTTCAGGGATGCAGCAGCGAGGGATGCGGCAAGGGCTGCTGCCTGCCCCTGCCGCGTGGGGAATCAGGCTTTCAACTGGCGCAGGCCATCGGCCAGCATCCAGAGGGCGCGATTGAGGCGCACATCGGAATCAATGCCCTGCACGGGGCGGGTCTGCTGGCGACGTCCGTTGGCGCTGCGGCCATGCAATCCGCCTTTGGTCAGGTTTTCTTGCGTGCGGTTGAACACGCTCCACAAGTCCGGGCGGCGGTCGTCGAACCGGCGCGGCATCAGGATTTGCGATTCGGTGATGGGCGCGGGCTTGTTGTCGGTGGGGTCGTATTTGAGGGCCAGCGCGGAACGGGCGAACACTTCGGCTTCGCCTTCGTCCAGCGTGATCGCGCGCATGGCATCGCGGGATTCCTTCACGCGCTCGAAACCGCTCAACACCTCGAAAGCGCCTTCGATGACTTGCCCGGCCACGTCGCCCTTATGGGGTACGCGCACATCGGCCACGGTGTCGCCGCACACGAGGCCATTGCTGCACACAAACCGGAACATGCCCGCGAGCATCTGATAGCTGCTCGTGCCATCGTGCGAGTTCAACAACACGATTTCATTGGCTTCCGCGCCGTTGATCTGGCTGGCATGGCGCAGGCGCAGCATGTGTTTCGTATGCTCGCGCTTGCCTTCATCGCGCACGCGGGTTTGCGTCACCATGAAGGGCTGGAACCCTTCTTTGCGAAGCTCGGCCAGCACGGCAGTGGTGGGGATATAGGCGTACCGCTGCGAACGGCTTTCATGCGGCGCGTCCGCGAAGATGGACGGCGCTACGCGGTGAATCTGGTCATCGGTCAGCGGGTAGTCGCTGCGCAGCGAGGGGGAACGGGAAGCGAAACGGGATGCGAGTTGCATGGTCTTTCTCCTGACAAAGAAAAAAAAGGGTTTGCTGTTCACCGCACACCGGATTCCAAGATTCGGAGCCCAGCCTTTGTGGCTGTTCGGTGCGGTCGGCACGAGGAACCCGGTTGGCCCTGTTGCCACCGTCTTTCCTGAGTTCATCGCCCGCGACGGTCAGGAGCGCGCGGACGGGGGCCGTCAAGGAAACAAGCGCAGGGGGTGGTGCGGCCCGCAGGCGTAGCCGAGGACACGGCCCTGCGCGCCTTGATGGCACGCGGAAGCGGGCTACAGTCGCGGACAAGGTGATGAAGTCAGGGGAGACGGCTGGACATGGCAACGGCCGTCCCTGTGTGCCGAACCGCACGCAAGCGAAGCGCGCAGGCCCGAAGCTGGAAGCCGGGCCGTAGGCGTCAGGGATGTGGAAGGCTGGCGAATGCCAGTCCCGTCAGGGATGAGCGGATAGCGAACCTGGAGCAGCGCGGTTCGCGAAGCGGAGACGCAAGGATGTCTCCAGATGTTATGAATTTCTGATAAATTACATACTTGGGGCAGGTTGGCACCAAAAAACTATTTGGCTTGCCTTAAAGGAAAATATTGCCAGCGCCAAAATAATGTGAGGAAAAATATAGCTCTCACATTATTTAAATAAATTCAATATGAAAACGGGGTGTTGATGAGCATTCTTAGCGAAAAAGAGGCAGAAAGCCTCACCATTGAGCGAATGATCTTCCACGTTGTCGATCCAGCATCAGAGTCCCCCGTTTTCTTAGCAGAAGTCAAACCACCGCAATGTGTGGATTTTTTCGTTGAGCGAGTTAAAGAAACTCTTCGTGGAGCCGCGTATGAATTTCTCCCGGGCGCAGGAATTCCGGGCCTTCTTTATCGAGCCTTGCCGAGTCAGGGCGCGAAAGATGAATTTGTTAAAGTCTCGCACGACCTGGCGGATAGATTCAAAGAGAAAGTAAAACAAGATAAGCGACTTGCACCCGGCGTATTGATGCTTTTCTCCTTAAAAACGGAAGGTGATAACCGACTTGTCGCCGTCATAAAATATGAGCACCAGCAAGTTGTATCTTACTCCTACATTAAGGATGACAAGGGCAAGCCGATATTGGATGCAGACGGAAACCCTGTTCCTGATTTGCAGACGCTTGTGGAAACATTTACGAAGGATCGCAAGGCTATGCAGAAATCTGCAGTCATACGATTCCAAAGAAGTAATAGCTCTGAATCGGATGGAGACGTTCAATCATCAATCGTTGTAATTGACCATTCGTCCGGTCGCTACCGCGATGCCACTCAACACTTTGCAAATTTCCTGGATATACGCCGAGCCCTTGAACCTGTCGAACTGACCAAACGCCTCGAAGATGCGGCAGTCGAGTCCATCAAGGCGCACAAGAGCGAGGTCCCCCCAGAAGTTGCTAAAGCTCCCAAGCGGTTTGTACGAGCAGCCATGTCAAGGCTTGAAGGGTTTGACTTTGAAAAACCAGAGGAATTTCTTGGTGCCGTATTGCAAGGAGTGGCTCCAGAGGCCGCAATCCTCAAAACCTTCAAGAGCAAACTCGCCAGCAAGAATATAAGCACAGAAGCATTCAAGTTTGAGGGAGCCACCCCACCACCAGCCGAGTACCGACGAGTAGTCACAAACGAGGGGATTACTCTCTTGTTTAGTGCCGGGCATGAAGAAAACAAGAACGTAGAGATAAAAACAGAGGGGAATGGAGGCGTTGAAATAACCATACGCTCTACCGGCCTGGAACGTAACGATGAACTCGAAAAAATGCCTCGCATCCCTGATTGATTCTTTGGGGGAGCATGCCAACATCCGAGAAACCATCGGGCAAATCGACATTTCCGGGCATGTCTCTCCTGAAAAATCGGACGATTTCAAGCAGGCCTTCAAAGATTTCTCGGAAAAGAAATCTGAGGCTTGGTCGATTTCTATCCGTGATGGCGAATTTTCCGAGATCTCCACAGATGCCATTGCGAATGAGGATGTCACCCTTGTAATCAAGAAGCCAATAGGAGGCAGGATTTTCTTTGCGTCACTAGCAGGATTCTCGGCAGCCTTGGAAGACAAGGCGCTGACATTGGCTAGCGAGCTATTGGTGCTAAGTTCTTTTAATGGATTCAAAACCAGAGGATTTTCTGTCCTGCCTTGGGATGGTGAACCTTTGCCTGGCTTGCCGTGCTTGGAGCCTGATTCAGATGCAATCGACCCTAGAAAAGGCGTAGTACGAGACTTGACCGGCAACACTGTTCCGGCAGACCCCTATCGTTGGATACTAGTAGGTCATGACGGCGGCGGCGAGCCGTGGAATATATGGAAGACTCTGGCAACTAAAAATCTGGCAACACTACTTGTTTCGGATGTCTGGAAAGAAGATACAACGAAAGTATCCATCAATGGCGCGAGAAAGCGCACTTTCTCACTCGGAGAAAAATGCCAGGATAGCAACGCTTACTCGAAAATATGCCAAGCTGCCGATTGGATACTTGTAAAGCAGGACACGGAAGCCCGGCATGAAGTTCTTGTGCGACGTCTTTCTTCGATTGTCAGAGACTCCGACTCCAATGGAGTCGCGGAGTGGCTAACCGTATTGCCTGAATCTCTGCAAGAAGCCCTTGATGGGGCTCGGCTTGATCATCGCGCCTATGTGAGATCAAAGTCAGCAGAAACGGTAAAAGCTATGGCCGACCTCAGAAAGGCGGTTGGAGAAGATGTTTCGCGTATCGTAGAGCGCATTCATAGACTTTCTGCAGGTTTTGTGATTGGTCTGGCTGCACTGGCAACGGGGCTAGGTGTCCGCCTTACATTGCTGACCTCTCAGAAGAACACCTGGGCAGTTGCTGGGATAATTTTCTGCTGCGTCGTACTAGCGATTACATGGGCAAGCATTGTTCTTCAGCATCATGTTAGCTCTAAATCATTGGTAAATGAGTTGCGCAACATGAGGCGTTGGCATAAAAACATTCACATAGCACTAACCCGGTCGGACTATCGAGAGTTGGCATTACATCCGGTGCTTGATGCCATTCGCCTATATAAGAAAACAGCGAAGTCCACCATTAATGGAATGATTGCCGCTTCATTTGTTTTTATTGCCCTTTTTATTATTACCCCTTTTTTCTACTCGGCAGAACCTGTTGGCGCCAATGATAAAAATAGGGAGTCGCAATCATTACTTAATTCTGATATTGAAGAGTCGGCTTTAAAAGTTAGCCCTACCCAGAGAGAGGGCAGAAATTTGGAAGTAGCTCCCCCTACAGGGCAAGAGTCAAATTCAGAAGACGACAAAGCCGTACAAGATACGAGCATTCTTGATGATAAGCAGAGCAGCTCTTCCCAAGATGTATTTGAGGCCGGAGAAAAGGGCCGAAGCCCCGAAAATTATATTAGCCCTCGCTCGGCGAACGACACCGTTCCTACACCCGCTACGATCATGTGATCCAACGTGCGTACCTCCACCAGCCCCAGCGCTTCCTTGAGTCGCTGTGTCAGCACCTGGTCGGCATTGCTTGGCTCAGGATTTCCGCTCGGATGGTTGTGCGAGAGGATGACCGCCGCAGCATTGAGCCGCAACGCCTCCTTGACCACTTCACGCGGATACACCGATGCACTGTCGATGGTGCCGTGGAACATCTCCCGGTACTCGATCAGCCGATGGCGTGCATCCAGAAACAGCACCGCAAAGACTTCATGCTCGAAACCTGCCAGCTTGTTGTGCAGGTATTCTTTGACCAGCGCCGGGGAAGTGAACTCAGCACCGCGCTGCATCTTCAGCTCGATGGCCTGGCGTGCAGCTTCAAGAATTTGATCCACCGATGCCGGGAGGTAGCGCCCTTGGGCGTCACGCACCAGCAAAGCGTTATCGAACGAGGAAAAGGACAGTTGCGACATGATCGTGCTCCGGTTGCTCGGGCGGAATTGCCCGGAACCGTGGCCAGCACGGCGCAGCGCAAAGCAGTCAGGGGGCGTAGCCGACCGCCAGGGCGCAAGCGTGCAAGCACGCGCAGCCCTTGACGCTGCGAACGCCGTGATACGGTGAAGGGAACAGCAAGACCGCCTACACCCCACTCAGCCACACACCCGCCGCCGGCAAGTGCGCAGCACGCGCAGGCCCGGATCAACGATCCAGGCCGAAGGCGTCAGGGATCAGCGCCGAATGGCTGTGATTCGGCACGAAGCGCAGGGCGCAGCCCGCGAGCCCGACGGCGGTACGCCGGGACGCACTGATTCACTGTTTGAATAATCCTTTGGAGCGAACCGCATAAGACCCTTATAGTTCTGAAATGTCGGCCTACTGTCGGGTTGCTGTCGTGTTGTCGTTGTTCCTGGCTCCCCATACTTCGCCACATCGAATGAGAACGAAGGAGCCTTTCCATGAGCGCTACAGAACATGCCCAACAATCCCGTCTGCTGACTCCGACCGAACTGGCCGCTTGCATCAAGCTGTTCCGCGAGATGCGGCAGTGGTCACAGGAACAGTTGTCCGCGATTTCCGGCCTCAACGTGCGGACGATCCAGCGTGTAGAGCAAGGCCAAGTCGCCAGCCTTGACACCCGCCGAGCCCTTGCCCGAGCGTTCGAGCTTGAGGACATTGACGCGCTCAACAAGCCGTTCGTCATTCCATCCGAAGAAGACGCCAAGGCTGCGAAGGAAAAGTTCGACCAGGAGCACGTCACCTTGACGGCGACTCCGCTGACTACTGGTAAGCAATTGGCCAAGCTGGCAGAAACTTGCTCAATGGACTTGTCAGAACCGGCTTTTGAGCTGCCTCGCGAGGCCGACGAAACCTTCGCGATGCTGGTGGACTACCTGCGTGAGTATCGGGATTGTGCCGATGCCTATAACGAAACGCAGAAATTCGAGATATACGATGAGCTGCAATCCCACATCGACGCGCTCAAGGTGCTCGGCGTCTCACTGCGCTACGCCACGCGCAAGATTCAGGTGAAGTGGGGAACAGGTGCAGATGTGAAGCCGATGCTCGCCACGGTGCTTTATATCGTTGGCTTCCCACTCGGCAAAGAACCCGAACAGTTTGCAACACCGAAGTCTGCCAGCATCCGTCTGTAGTTGGGCAACCAACAAAGGCCACAGGCATCAAGGGTCAACGCCGGGCGACCTCGGAAATGAACCTTTCCTTGATCTGCTCCGTTTCAATGATCTGCTTCTCCGACGCCAGGTACAGCCGCTCGGCTTCCTCAGGTGGAAAACCTAGTTCCAGAAACAGATTTGCATCCGGCTTGGTGAGCTAGGCACTGTCTGGCGAATTGGCTCAGCCACAAGCCAGCCCAGCACGAGTGAATTTCCGAGACACTGTCTAGGAAATCCAGATGGGCAGCTTGCGAACCCGCCACTGCCTCCCGGGATGTCTACGATTGAGAGGCCCGCTGCTCAGAAATTCTCGTATCAGTGATACGGGAATCGACAGGCCCGGATAGCGTCAGTAGTGCGGCGAACTCCTGCAGCGTCTCCTGACTGATCGCGCTGGCTTCATGCAGCGCAGCCATGTCGTCCAGCAAGGGTTCAATGATCGGGCTTTCCATGGAAGTCAGGCCGCGACCGTAATGCCTGGCGCGTACTCGTGACGGGCCGGCTGCACCACGATTTCCACATGCTGATCCAGCGACACCAGCGCCTGCATCAAGCGCTCCAGCGAAATGTTCTGGAGCTTGTAGCGGCGAACCTGGGACACCTTGGGCTGGGTCATGCCGGTGATGTGGGCGGCTTCGGTCTGGCTCAGGTCGCGCTGGTCAATTAGTTCGTTGAGTTTGAGCGCGAGCGCGGCCTTCGCCGACAATTCTTCCGCATCGTCGAAACCGAGATCCAGCAGCACGTTGTCGGTGCCTTGAGGGGTATCTTTGCGACTCATAATGTTCTCCTGTTCGCTGCGTAGCGGGCGAGCACTGCCTTCAACCGCTTCTCGATCAACTCCACATCCGGCTGCGGCGTAGCGATGCCGGACTTGGACTTCTTCTGGAACGCATGCAGCACATGCACCGCGTCCCCGATCTTCACTGTGTAAACCGCACGGAAGGTGTCGCCCCGATGGTCTTCCACCAATTCGTACACCCCAGAACCGAGTCCCTTCCAGGGCTTGGCCGAGTCCGGCGTGCCGCCCAACTGGACGACGAACAATGACACGCCCATGTCCTTCTGCACGGGGACGGGAAACTCCATGAAGTCCTTCTTCGATGAGCCTTCCCAGTACAGGAGCTTGCGTTTCTCTATCATGATTATATCCGTTCAGGTATAGATGGCAAGCGCCTGAATTGTCGCGACAGCGTTGCGACAATTGGGCCGGCAGGATCAGCATCAGGATGCCGCCGCACCACCGGCGCAGCGGGGCAAGACGTGAAAGCTCGCAGGCAGTTCATATCGCCATTTCCTCCGTGCGGCGCGCACCCGTAATCGCCAGCCGCCGATTCGCCACCAGTTCGGCCGCATCACGCACCGGCTTGTCCTCGGTGTGGACGTAGTGCATGAACATCGCCACGGTCTTGTGGCCCGTCAGCTTCATGCCCACCTTGGTCGGCACGCCCGAATTGGCAATGTCGGTTGTCGCACGGTGGCGGATGCCATGCGTGCCGACGTGCGGTACACCAGCGGCCTTGAGCACACGCGTCCAGCCGCCATAGTGTTCGCCGTGGGTCATGTGCCGGGTCGGGTCATTCGGCGACGGCAGGACATAGGGGCAACCTTCCCGGCGCGGCGCTGTGGACAGTAGCCGATAGGCTTCCTCACTCATGGGCTTGGAAATGCCGCCGGTCTTGCTGTCGGGCCAGACGACGCGGCGCTTTTCCAGATCAATCCAGTCCCACTCCAGCGGGCAGATTTCGGAGCGGCGGGCAGCGAACTCGAATTGCAGGCGAATCGCCAGCGGGATGACGTAGTTCTCCAGTCCTTCCGCCTCCAGCGACTCCAACTGGCGGAAGATCCGCACCAGTTCATCGTCCACGATGAGCCGGGTTTCCTTGCCGGGTGGGTACATCGGGACGTGGCGGCATGGGTTCGTCCCATCAGGGCGCAGCCCCCATACTTCGGCCAGGTTGAACATCTTGCGCAGCACGCCGAAGGTGCGGTTCGCCTCGGCCTGCTTGTAGGCCAGCTTCTTCATCAGCGTGGCCACGTCCGGGCGCTTTACGTCCTGCACCTTCATCCGGCCCATGATCGGGATGATGCAACGGTCAATGACTCCCTGGTAGCCGCGCTGCGTGCTGGGCTTGTTGCGCTGCTTGGAGTAGTCCTCCATGAAGGTGTGGCAAAACTCCTTCATAGTCGGTGCCTTGCGGGCGGCGTTCTTGGCCGCGCTTGGGTCGCCACCTTTGCGCACCTCGGCCAGCCACTCCTGCGCCATTGTGCGTGCCTGATCGACGGTCAATTCCCCGTATTGGCCCAGGGCGGGCTTACGGCGCTCGCCCGCGTTCGTGCGGTACTGGAGCATGAACACCTTGCGGCCCGCCGGGGTGATCTTGCACAGGAAGCCGGGCACCACGGTATCCCGCAGTTCGATGGCCTTGTCTTGAGGTTGTGCCGCATCGACTGCGGACTTGGTGAGCTTGATCTTCGCCATGATGACCCCTCGGAAAGCCCGGTTTCCAAGAGCCGCATGGGAGCCACGCGAGGGGAAGCCGGGTCAGGTTTCGGAAAGCACCGGCATATGTTGAACTCGCCTAAGTGATTGATAAACCTGCTGTATCGAGCCTTGGCGTAGTCCAGCGAATTGCGGTACTGGAGTCATCGTGAAACAAAAAAAGGCGCGCTATGCACCGAGCTGCAGCTTTTGCTCCGAATTGGAGCGAGTCCATGGCGAGGCGACACTCCGGCCGCGCAAGCAAGGAGTAGTGCGTTTCGTTCCGAGTGTCAGGTTATGACGCAGTCCCCGACGCAGAATGTTCTGGACGTCGCTTGCAGATCGAAAACGGTCACTATCAATCAATGGATTTGGCCATTTCCGATGTTCCAGCCGCGTCGTTCCAGGATGAAAATGCATTTCGTCGAGTGGGCGGAGGAGGAGTCGGCATGATGGACGAATCCTCCTCCTGTAGTCCGTGACGACGATCAGGCTTGTACCGCGTCGGCCCCGCCAGAGAGCACGGATTTTTTGCGTACCGCTTGATAGAGAAGGCTGGACACCATGAAGCCTGCAATGGCCAGCACGCTCATCAGAATGAACACATAGTTGTAGCCCTGTTGACCAGGGAAGTGGTCGAGGATCGCGCCATAGATGACGTAGGCAAACATGCCAGGGGCATAGCCGATCAGGCAACCGATGCCGAAGGCCGAGCCGGTGATGTGCTGGGGAATGCCGACTTCGCCCATGGGTGCCCAGAACACGCCGCGCATCGAGAAAACAATCAGGGCGAAGGATAGGGTGGCCGCCATCCCCGCATAGATGAAGCCCGGGCTTTTAGGAATCAGCATGATCACGGCCATCAGCGGCAATAGCGCCAGAAATGCCCACTTCAGATAACGGCTGGTGCTCTTGAACTGCTTGTCGGCAATGAAACCGCCGGCAGGCCCGCCGAGGATTTTCAGGAAGTATTGATTGATGATGCCGTAGGCGCCTACCAACGCTACTGGCAACCCGTACATTTCCTTGAGGTAGGGGATGAAATAGGTCAGGCCGCAGTAGACGATGTAGACCATGAACACATTGAGGCTGACCAACCAGATACCGGGTACCTTGATAGCCTCCATCAGGTTTGCCAGACCGTTTTTCGGCTTGGTGGCCGATTGCGCATTACCGCCCTTGAGCAGGACCCAGGTCAGGGTGCCAGCCAGAATGTCGATGACCGAGTAGAACAGGATCGCCGATTTCAGGCCGGCTTCCCCCGAGCCCATGGCGACGAACACGCCCAGTGCGGAAAAGGCCACCAGCGTATCAACCACGCCGCGCCCGCCTTCCAGCAGGCCGAACAACCGGCCTTGCTCCTGATCGTCACCCAGATTGCGGATGGCCTTGAGCAGCGATGGCCAGAACAGGCAGTCGGCACAGACGGCCAACAGACTGAACACGATCAGCAAACTGCTGAAGGGCGGAAAGGTCGCCAGGTACAACCCCAGGCTCCCGGTCCCGATCAGGCCGAGGGGGATCAGTTTGCGCGTGTCGTAGCGATCGGCGAGCAGGCCACCAACCACGAACAGTGCAGTCGCGATGATCGCGTTGGCACTCAACAGCATGCCGATTTCAGTGTGGCTCAGGCCCATGAATTCCTGCATGGGGACATAGAAGGCGTCCTTGAGATTCGCCAGCTTGTAAATGGTGCCGCCACCAAGGATGAGAATCAGGAATCTGAGCCATTTGGCCTTGTTTTGAGTTGTCATTATTGTTCTCCGGGCGTAATCGGGTCGTCAGGTTCAGGCGTTGGAAGGAGCGGCCAGGGTCAGTTCAGCCAAGGTGCGCAGTTCGCCCAGCAAACCTCGGACATAGGCCACCTGATTGTTCGCCCAGCGGTGTTCGTCGGCCAGCATGCGCTCGAGCGAGTAGCCTTTCGGGAGCGGCGTTTCGCTCATCTCCCGGTAAGCAATGAATGGATCGGCTGCTTCGAGGCTCTGGCGGAAGGCCGGGGCCACGTAGTGATTTTCCTGCTCGAGAATGAACGCGATCACTTGCGGGGTTGCTTCGCCCAGCATCAACAGTTCGAACAGCATGCGGGCGCTGGGCAGATCGTCTTCGTCGCTGCCTTGCAACACGCCGTAATGGCCGAAGCCGTTTTGTTCGGGGACGATGCGTACGCCCTTGAGGTGAGCCTGGCGGATGTGCGGCGCCAGGTTGTGCAGGGCCTGCAGGGGCTGTTCGCAGGCATTGATCATGTTGCCGAAGTCGAACAGGGCATGCAGGCGAGGGTGGTTGACACGGTTGAGCAGCTGCGCGATTTCGCTGCTCTTGAGTTCTTCATGCTGCTCGAAGTCAAAGTACAGATCGTTGGCATCGGCCTGTTGTGCGAGGTAGTGCAGGTCGGTCTCGATCACGTCCATGACCCGCGACAGCGGACCCTCGTAACGTGAGTAGACACGGATGTTGCGCACGCCCAGTGCGTTGGCGATGGCGATCACCTGGTCGACATCCTTTTTCAGCGTGCTGCTGATTTCCAGATGCACATCCAGCCCCAGCGCCTTGGCCTTGCTGGCAAACACCTGGAGCTGCTCTGGCGACATCTGGCTCAGGCTGTTTTCCTCGCCGTCGAGCAAGTGCAGGCTCAGGCCTTGCAGCTCGTGGCGATAGGCGAAGTCCAGCATGTCCGCGGGTGTGACACGACCGTGGGTGAGGTTGGTCAGTAGCGGGTAGGCGTGGGCAAACAGGCGCAATTGCCCGAGACGCTCAAGCAACCGCTGGGCCAGTGCCTCTGTCAGCACTGGAGCAGCCACGTGTTCGACCACCTTGTGGCTCAGCAAGGCGTTGAATCGTTCCTGGATCTTGTTGTTCATTAGAGTTGTTCCTGGTTCAGGCACCGGTCTACCGGCGCAGCCTTTATCGCGCCAGCCAGGAACTCTCGATAGATCCATTATCAATTAATTGATAAGGCCACTTTCCACGCATCAAGTGGTCGGCGGAAGATAACCCAGCGTGTGCAAAGCCTGGGCCAGCTCCTCGACACGCTCCCGGGCCTGCTTTTCAGGCGTGCCGGCAAAACCGATCAACAGGGCAGGCGGCAGGTCACGCTTGATGCGGTAGTCGCTCAAGGCGTAGGTGTGGATGTTGTGTCGGGCCAGTTGCCGGGCGATTTCAGTGTCACTGAGTTCGGGGGGCAGCCAGGCGATCAGGTGCATGCCAGCATCCGTCGGAGTGATCCTGAAAAAGCTGCCGATCTGCTTTTCAAGTTGTTCGATCAACGCCTGCTGGCGCGCCTTGTACAGTGCACGCATGCGGCGGATGTGCCCCAGGAAGTGGCCTTCGCTCATGAAGTCGGCCGTTGTGGCCTGAAGCAGTGTGGGCGGGCTGCGATCCATGACCGCGCGCAGGGTGCAGAAGGGCTCGACCAGAGCCTGCGGCAGAATCACATAGCCCAGTCTCAGTGACGGGAAGAGCACTTTGCTGAACGTGCCGACGTAGATCACTCTGGCCATCTGGTCCATGGCATACAGTGCCGGAAGAAGTCGACCACTGTAGCGAAACTCGCTGTCGCAATCGTCCTCGATGATCCAGCTCTGATGCTTCGCAGCCCAGTCGATGAGTGCCTGGCGCCGCACATAACTCAGGGTGACACCCAAAGGATGCTGACGCGAAGGCGTACAGAATACCAGGCGCGCATCAGGGCACTCGGCAAGGCCTTGCTGGACATCGATCCCCTGTTCATCAATACGCAACGGAATGATCCGGGCCCCCTGGGCTTGCAACGCAATTCGCGCGGCGATGTGCCCAGGGTCTTCCATCCAGACACTGTCCTGCGGATTGAGCAGCAGCATGCCCAGCAGGTTGAATGCTTGCTGCGCGCCGGAAACGATCACTACCTGCCCGGCATTGCAGTCGATACCTCGCGCATCGAAGACATACTCGGCAATCGCTGTGCGAAACGCCTGCAAGCCTTGCAACTCGCCATAACCCAGGATCGCCTTGGTTGGCTTTAGCAAATGTCGGTTCATCAGGCGCCGCCAGATTGCTTGCGGAAACCCTTCATAGGTGCTGTGACTGGGCAGGAAGGAGGTCGGCGTCGCCGGATCCCAGTCGGCATAGGACACCCCGCGAAAATGATCGCTGCGCAGCGACAGCATCGACTGGCTCAGTTCGGACAGGCGCGGTGGCTGGCGCGGTTGCTCGTCCTCGATACTCCGGTTTTCCCACTCAGTACCGACATACGTACCTGCACCCGTGCGCGAGGCCAGGAAACCTTCGGCAATCAACTGATCGAAAGCATTGAGGATGGTGATCCGCGACAGCCCCAACTCGATGCTCAAGGTCCGCGTCGACGGCAGGCGCACGCCCCCCTGAATTCTGCCGTTGAGTATCTGTTTGCGAATTTGCAGATACAGTTGACGGTACAGAGGTATGGCACTGGCACGGTCCAGTTCGATAGCCGACAGCAGCAAACCTGTGGGGGATTTCATGACATGCTCGTCTGGTGAAATGGGACTTGACCTGGAAACCGTCAGGCGACGGGGCTTTCAGGGTAGCGAGCGATACCCGATAAGTCATCCGTCCGGCTTTGATGTCCGGTGCAGTTTGATGGCTGGATACTGCAGAAAAGACCGAATAAAGCGTCCGCTTTGGGTCGTTGACGCTCAGTCGCGAATGGCTGCTAACGATCCATTGCGGACACCTGTAACCGGGGCCGCTTCGCGGCCCATCGCCGGCAAGCGCGGCTCCCACAGGTACAGCGCATGCCTGAAAGTTGGTGATATTCCTGTGGGAGCCGGCTTGCCGGCGATGAGGCCGGTACTGACTACAGAGCTTTGGATCAGTGTCCGCCGTGGGTCGTTAGCCGCCATTCGCGGTCGATCGCTTTTGGCCCAAAGCGGACGCTAAAGGATAACTGGTTTCGTAAGCGCGACGCCGCTCCTGTGGGAGCGGGTTTACCCGCGAAGAGGCCGGTGCAGGCGACACAACATGGTGATCACTGCTGACTCGCCGGCCGGTGATGAGTGAGAGGCGCCAATGGAAGTGTTACTGCACATTCCCTTCGCTTGAAACGCTTCCCTGACACCGGTAGTCTTTGCCCGCTGCTGTAAGTCCAGCGGCCGGGTTTGGTCACCCGCAATCATCAAGGCGCACAAGCGCCCGCTCTGCGATACAGTTGGCGCTTTTTTGTGCCCGCTGTTTCGTTTTATGGCGGCTGTGCGTGGGGCGCCTCCGTGCGCGCCGGTTTCCTTGATTCCCGGTTGACCAACCCGCGTACAGTCGCCACCCATTCGTTTGGTCACGTTGTGTGGCGGCTCCAGTGAATCAAGGAGCGACACAATGACAAAAGGCTTACCCGATCCTCCCGTACGCGCCACCACGGCGTCCTCCAGTTTCTCCACGTGCGAATGCAGCCATCCGCCGTTGTTTGCCGTGCGTTCTGGGGTGGACTACGAAGATGCGCTGGTGCATCTGTCCACGCTGCTCAAAGGCGCTTTTGCGACCAATCTCAAGGCACTGGAGCTGGCCAAGGGAACCTGTCGTGATCTGTTGTTGAGCAATGACCATGGGCTGGATTCGGCCAAGGCGGTGGTGGAGGCGTTGCTGGATGGGGTGGAGAGACAGCAACTGGTTGGGCGGAAGACGGTACCGGGTGTCTGACGAGCGTTTGGGCTTTGTTTGACTCAAGCGGCAGCCGTGATTGACCTCGAGGGCCCCTTCGCGGGTGAACCCGCTCCCACAGGTTCAGCGCCAACTCGAAGCCCGCGCAGTATCTGTGGGAGCGGGCGCGCCCGCGAAGCAGGCGACGCGGTGGATGGCACCGGCTTTGCCGGTGTTCGCGGGCAAGCCCGCTCCCACAGGTTCAGCGCCAACTCGAAGCCCGCGCAGTATCTGTGGGAGCGGGCGCGCCCGCGAAGCAGACGACGCGGTGAATGGCACCGGCTTTGCCGGTGTTCGCGGGCATGCCCGCTCCCACAGGTACCGTGTGATCTCAAGTGCGACGCCGGCCCTGTGGGAGCGGGTTTACCCGCGAAGAATGCGACATGGTGCATGGCACCGGCTATGCCGGTGTTCGCGGGTAAACCCGCTCCCACAATGATCGCCGTTGGGCAAAACGACAGCTATGGGTCGTTATCCGCGGTACGCACCAGAACCGTTATCCAACCTGGCGGTCGTTCACCGCTGGCAGGCCCCCGCGCTGTACTGACCATAGCCCCGTATCAGGCTCTAGGTTGCCTTTCGCCAACCACCGATCGTCAGCTCCATCGACCTCCAAGCCTGCCGCCCGGTCAACCGGGAGACCCTAGGCCGCGATGGTGAACCAATGGACGTCCTTGCTGACAATGAAATGTCGACCCGTAGTCATGTGGTCGGGCAACTGATCGTGGTGTTTTCCTTGATTCTGCTGCTGGCCTTGTTACTGGGGCTGTTCTCCCTCTACCGCCTCGCCGAGGCGCTGGATGCCCGGCAAGTGCAGCAAAGCCGCTTCTATGCTGAATCCGCCATGGCCCAGTTGCAGAAAAACGACAAGACGTTCCTGCTGACCCATGCCAACTGGCAGGCCGCCTATGATCACTTGGGCGGGCAGGTCGATGCACATTGGGCATACGACGAGGACAACGTCGGCGCCACGCTCTATACCTCCGATGGGTACGAAGGCGTATATGTGCTCGATGACGACGGCACTCGGTACGCAATACTGGACGGTAAGCTCAGCCAGCAGGGCCTGGAGCATCATACTGTCAGTGCTGGCAAGATCCTGCAGGAGGCTCGGCAAGCAGCTCAGCACGATCAGGCGTCTTCAGGCTACCTGGTCTTTCGTGGCCAGCCGGCGGTGTACGTCGCTGCACTGATCCGCCCGCAGACCCAGCCGGCCCGCCCGCCGGGACCAACTGCGGTGTTGGTGTTCATTCGGGTTCTATCGCCACAGGTGCTTTTGCCGCTGGGCCAGGCGGCGGGGTTGTCCGGCCTGGCCGTGGACGATTCGGCCGATCAGCGCCAAGGGCGCGGTGCCCTGCCACTCGAAGGCAGCGGCCACGCCTTGACATGGGATATACCGCAGCCTGGCACCGAACTGACCCAGACGGTTATCGCGCCCTTGGCTATCGCTGTTCTATTCATCGCGTTGAGCATGGCATTGTTTGCACGCTATGCGATTCGGGCCAGCACCAGGATCGATCGTAGCCACCGTGCTCTGGTGACTTCCAGGGCTGCCCTGCAATCGAGTGAAGAGCGCTTCAAGGCCGTGGCCGAAGCCGCGTCGGACTGGATATGGGAAACTGATGTACTCCTTCGGCTGACCTACCTGTCGGACCGGTTCACCGCACTCACCGGGCACCCGGTCGAGGCGTGGCGACAGCGCCCGATTACCAAGTTGCTGTCGTGTGACACCAGTAACCTGCGGACCTCGCTGCACAGCCTGGCCGCGACAGGCTCTTCCGGCACGCTGCGTTGCCAGTACCAGGACCATCTCGGTCAACAGCGTATCTGCAGGATCGCATCTCGTGCGATCGTGGCAGAGGGCGTCTGTACCGGCTTTCGTGGCACGTGCAGCGACATCACCGACGAAGTGGCCGCCCATGCCCAGATTCAGCACCTGTCTTTGCACGACGCCCTGACCGGCCTGCCGAATCGCAACAAGCTGTTCCGTTTTCTCGAACAATCAACGCCTGGCGCCCAGCTGGCGCTGTTGATGCTGGACCTGGACAACTTCAAGCCCATCAACGACAGCCTTGGGCATCCAGCCGGCGACGCGGTGCTGCTCGAGGTAGCGAGCCGCCTCGGTCAAGCTACCCGTGACAGTGATCTGGTCGCCCGTCTGGGAGGTGATGAATTCATCGTCGTACTTACCCGGCCGGGCGATCACGAAGACATGGACCGGTTCTGCATGCGCGTGATCGAGGCGATCAAGCGCCCCATTCAGGTCGAAGGGCATGTCGTGCAAGTGGGGGTGAGCCTGGGTGTAGTGCTGTCGGCCGAATACCCCGGTACACCGAGCGACCTGATCCGGCACGCCGACGTGGCCCTTTACAGCGCCAAGCAGGCGGGCAAGAACACCTGGCGCTTCTTTTCGGCACAGATGAACGCAGCATTGATGGAGAAACGTGTGCTGGAAAGCGAGTTGCGCGAGGGTATACCGCGTGGCGAACTGGTGCTGCATTTTCAGCCGCGCTTCAAGGTCGATGGGGTCTCGATCGCATCGGCCGAGGCCCTGGTGCGCTGGCAACACCCTCGCTTGGGCCTGCTGCGCCCGGACCGTTTCATTCCACTTGCCGAAGAGTCCGACCTTATCGTGCTGCTTGGCAACTGGGTGCTGCATGACGCCTGCATCAAGGCGCGGGGCTGGCCGCAGGCGGTGATGGTTTCGGTCAACATGTCGCCGGCCCAGTTCAGCCGCAGTGATGTGGTCCGCGACGTCGGTAACGCGTTGCGCGCCACCGGGCTGCCAGCCCACCGCCTGGAGCTGGAAATTACCGAAAACGTCATGCTCAACGATGTCGAAGGCGCACTGCACACCATGCTTGCACTGAAGGAGCTGGGCGTGCGCCTGAACATGGACGACTTCGGGACCGGTTACTCCTCGCTGGGCTACCTGCGTACCTACCCGTTTGACAGCATCAAGATCGACAAGCGCTTCGTGCAGCACCTGGGCAAGAGCGGCAGCGACCGTAGCGTGGTCCAGGCCATCATCAACCTTGGCAATGCAATGGGCATGACGGTGACTGCCGAAGGTGTCGAGACCGCCGAGCAATTGGCCTTGCTCAGCGATGACCAATGCCATGAAGTACAAGGCTTCCTGCTCAGCAAACCGCTGGAAAACGAGGCACTGATGGGGATGATGAAAGACCAGGTGTCGTTAGCGCAATGACGCTTCGCAGAGGAGGGCAGTTTCATTCGGATGCAAACGACGGCCGTTCCGCGAACCATGCCACCGCCAGCTCCTTGAACGCCTCAGCCGAAGGCGTCAGCGGATAGCGTTGATCATGCGCCAGCACGATGCTGTGCGTTGGCAATTTCTCCTCGGTCGGCCGACACACCAGCGCTTGACCATCATAACTGCGGTCACCAAACGGCCGGGTGTAGATCAGCGCCACGCCAAACCCGTTGGCGACCAGGCTACGCTGCATCTCGAAGGTGCGCACACGGTGTACAGCGGCGGGCGAAAGATCGTAGAAGCTGAACAGATCCAGCACATGCTGCCAGCTGTGGACCTGATCGGTGACTACCAATGTGTATTCGGATAGCGCTTTGAGGCTGACGCGCGATTCCTTGGCCAACGGGTGATCGGCAGCCAGCAGTACCTGAGCGGTCAGCTGACACAGCTGGGTGCATTGAGTGTTCGGCGGCAGGCCCAGATCGTAGGTGATCGCCAGCTCTATCGCACCCTCACTCAGCCGCTTGCCAACATAATCGAAGCTGCCTTCGCGCATATCGACCGTGACCCTCGGGCAGGACTCCTGCATCCGGCGCACGATCTGTGGCAGGCAATAGGGCGCCAGGTCTTCAAAACACCCGACCACCAACTCTCCGACACACTCTCCCGCATTGGCATTGATCTCGGCAAAGGTCCGAGCCTCGCTCAGAACGCGGCGGGCCTGGACCATGACGGTACGCCCGAACGGGGTCAGCGATATGCCGAGGCCACGTTGGCGCACGAAAATCGATTGGCCCAGCACCTCTTCCAATTCGCTGATGGCCGCCGAAATGGAGGGCTGCGAAACATGAAGCTCCATGGCGGCAGTCGTGAGGTTCCCGTGCTTGGCCGCTGCGAGCGCGTAGCGCAGTTGTCGCAGTGTGAACTTCATAGGTTTTTCCGTTGTGATACATCAGGACATATTATTTTATCCTTTTTTGAGGTTGTGAAATATTTCCTCTGTGTAGTGGCAACCGATCACAGGTGCCACGCCGATGCCGATTGCAAGGCTGATCAGCCAGTTTGGCGACCCTCTTTGGGCCGGATGCCCTCGACTACTGCAATCCATGTTCTTGTTTGGGAGCGTCACAATGAAAATTACAAAGGCTCTGCTGACCACCACACTATCTTTCGGGCTGCTGGCGGCCGCTGGTGCCAGCCAGGCGGCCGGCTGGTGCGAGTCTGGCAAACCGGTGAAATTCGCCGGATTGAACTGGGAAAGCGGGATGCTGCTCACCGACGTGATGCAGTTCGTGCTGAAAAATGGTTATGGCTGTGAAACCGACAGCCTGCCGGGTAACTCCATCTCCATGGAAAACGCCCTGAGCAGCAACGACATTCAGGTGTTTGCCGAAGAGTGGGTAGGGCGCAGCGAGGTCTGGAACAAGGCTGCGGCCGCCGGCAAGGTCGTTGGCGTCGGCGCGCCGGTCGTTGGCGCAGTCGAAGGCTGGTATGTGCCGCGTTACGTGATCGAAGGCGACCCCAAGCGCAAACTCGAAGCCAAGGCACCGAACCTCAAGACCATCGCTGATCTTGGGCAATACGCCCAGGTATTCAAGGACCCGGAAGAGCCGGACAAGGGGCGCTTCTACAATTGCCCGGCCGGCTGGACCTGCGAGCTGGACAACAGCGAGATGCTCAAGCACTACGGCCTGGAAAGCAGCTACACCAACTTCCGCCCGGGCACCGGCCCGGCACTGGATGCCGCCGTGCTGTCGAGCTACAAGCGTGGCGAGCCGATCCTGTTCTACTACTGGTCGCCGACGCCGCTGATGGGCCTGGTCGACCTGGTCAAGCTGGACGAGAAGCCAGGCGTGGATAAATCCCTGACCATCAAAGTGGGCCTGTCGAAGGCCTTCCACGAGCAGGCGCCGGAACTGGTGGCGGTGCTGGAAAAGGTCAATCTGCCGATCGACCTGCTGAACCAGAACCTGGCGCGCATGAGCAAAGATCGCATCGAGTCGCCGGAACTGGCCAAGTTGTTCCTCAAGGAGCACCCCGAGGTCTGGCACAGCTGGGTCAGCGAAGACGCAGCCAAAAAGGTGGACGCGGCACTCTGAGCGTATGGGTTCGTCCGGCTCCTGCCGGACAAGGCACGCGACAGTCCGTTTCATGCACTTGCTCGAGAGAATTCCATGTTTCCCAAGAACTTCACGTTTTCCATTGCCGACTGGGTAAATGGCTGGGTCGATGCGCTTGTAACCAACTACGGTGACGTGTTCCGGCACATCTCCGACACCCTGCTGTGGGCCATCGTCAACCTCGAAGGCCTGCTGCGCGCAGTACCCTGGTGGCTGATGCTGGCCGTTGTTGCCGGTATCGCCTGGCACGCCACCCGTAAAGTCGTGACCACTGCCGTGATCGTCGGCTTGCTCTTTTTGGTCGGCGCGGTCGGCCTCTGGGACAAGCTGATGCAGACCCTGGCGCTGATGCTGGTCGCAACGCTGATATCGGTCCTGGTCGGCATTCCGCTGGGCGTGCTGTCGGCGCGCAACGATCGCCTGCGGGCGGTGTTGATGCCGCTGCTCGACATTATGCAGACCATGCCCAGCTTCGTGTACCTGATCCCGGTGCTGATGCTGTTCGGCCTGGGCAAGGTGCCGGCGATCTTTGCCACCGTCATCTATGCCGCGCCGCCGCTGATTCGCCTGACTGACCTGGGCATTCGCCAGGTGGATGGCGAGGTCATGGAGGCGATCAACGCTTTCGGTGCCAATCGCATGCAACAACTGTTCGGTGTGCAGCTGCCACTGGCGTTGCCGAGCATCATGGCCGGTATCAACCAGACCACCATGATGGCCCTGTCGATGGTGGTCATCGCCTCGATGATCGGTGCCCGCGGCCTGGGTGAAGACGTCCTGGTCGGCATCCAGACCCTGAATGTGGGCCGCGGCCTCGAAGCGGGCCTGGCCATCGTGATTCTGGCGGTCGTGATCGACCGCATTACCCAGGCCTATGGCCGACCACGGCATGGGGTGGGCAAATGAGCGCCAAACAGACAATGAACAAGATCGAAGTCAAGAATGTCTTCAAGATATTCGGTGCTCGCGCCGAAGATGCCCTGAAACTGATCCGCCAGCAAAAAGCCAAGGATCAGGTCCTGGCCGAAACCGGCTGCGTGGTCGGGGTCAACGATCTCTCGTTGTCCATCGGCAGCGGCGAGATCTTCGTGATCATGGGGCTGTCGGGCTCGGGCAAGTCGACCCTGGTGCGCCACTTCAACCGCCTGATCGACCCGACCAGCGGCCAGATCCTGGTCGATGGCGAAGACATTCTGCAGTACGACATGGACGCCCTGCGCGAATTCCGCCGGCACAAGATCAGCATGGTATTCCAGAGCTTCGGCCTGTTGCCGCACCGCAGCGTGCTGGATAACGTCGCCTACGGCCTGAAAGTCCGTGGCGAGAGCAAGGCCAGGTGCGCAGAGCGTGCCCTGCACTGGATCAACACCGTGGGCCTCAAGGGTTACGAAAAGTCGTACCCGCACCAGTTGTCGGGCGGCAGGCGTCAGCGCGTCGGCCTGGCCCGCGCTCTGGCAGCCGACACCGACATCATCCTGATGGACGAAGCCTTCAGTGCGCTCGACCCACTGATTCGCGCCGAAATGCAGGACCAGTTGCTGGAGCTGCAGAAGACACTGCACAAGACCATCGTGTTCATCACCCACGACCTGGACGAGGCGGTGCGTATCGGCAACCGGATTGCCATTCTCAAGGACGGTCGCCTGGTCCAGGTCGGTACGCCGAAAGAAATCCTCTACCAACCTGCGGACGAATATGTAGATCGTTTCGTGCAGCGTCGCGTAGCTTCGCTTTAAGGAACCGGGTGTATGTCGTTTGCCGAAAGAATCATCATCGCCGACGCGCCAGTGCGTTGGCAGGACGTGGTGGCAGTGGCCCGGCATGGCGCGAAGCTTGAGCTGGCCCCATCGGCCTGGGCACGGATCGAGAACGCCCAGGCGATTGTCCAGCGCATCGTTTCCAGCGGTGACCGCGCCTATGGCGTCAACACCGGGCTTGGCGCCTTGTGCAATGTCTCGTTGCAGGACGAACAACTCAGCCAGCTGTCGCACAACACCTTGCTCAGCCATGCCTGTGGCGTGGGTACGGCGCTGTCGGACGAACAGACCCGGGCGATCATGTGCGCGGCGATCATCAATTTCTGCCAGGGCCGTTCCGGCCTGCAGCGCAAGGTGGTCGAGGCGCTGCTGACCTTGCTCAACCAGCACATCACACCGCAGGTGCCGAAGCAGGGGTCGGTGGGGTACCTGACCCACATGGCGCATATCAGCATCAGCTTGCTGGGCGTCGGCCAGGTCAGCTATCGCGGCCAGATCATGCCGGCGCAGCAGGCCTTGGCCGAGGTCGGCCTGGCGCCGGTCAAACTGGGTGCCAAGGATGGCCTGTGCCTGGTCAACGGTACCCCTTGCATGACCGGCCTTAGCTGCCTGTCCCTGGACGATGCCACGCGGTTGAGCCAATGGGCGGATGTTATCAGTGCCATGAGCTTCGAGGCCCTGCGCGGCCAGCTCGATGCCTTCGACCCTGAAATCATCGCGATGAAACCGCACCCCGGCATGCAGCGCGTGGGCAGTAACCTGCGGCGCCTGCTCGACGGCAGCGAAATCATTGCCAGCAGCCAAGGCATTCGCACCCAGGACGCGTTGAGCATTCGCTCGATTCCGCAGGTTCATGGCGCCGCCCGCGACCAGCTGGACCACGCTGCGCGGCAGATCGAAACCGAACTCAACTCCACCACCGACAACCCGATGCTGCTGGGTACGCCCGAGTCGTATCGGGTGGTTTCCCAGGCGAATCCGCACGGCCAGTCGGTGGCCATGGCGGCTGACTTGCTGGCCATCGCGGTGGCCGAGATCGGGGCGATTGCCGAGCGTCGTCTCGATCGCCTGATCAACCCGTTGGTCAGCGGTTTGCCGGCTTTCCTGGTCAGCCAGCCGGGAGTTAATTCGGGGATGATGATTGTCCAGTACGTGGCTGCTTCACTGTGTGCAGAAAACCGTCAGCTGGCACAACCGGCAGTCGTCGACAACTACGTCACCTCCGGCCTGCAGGAGGATCATCTGAGCATGGGCACCAATGCCGGGTTGAAGCTGCACCGCGCCCTGGAGAACTGCACGCAGATCCTCGCCATCGAATACCTGTTGGCGGCCCAGGCATTCGAGTTCCTCAAGGAGCAGCGCTTTGGCGCGGGTACCAACGTTGCCTGGCGGTTGTTGCGCGAACGGGTCCCGGCGTATGCCCAGGACCGTTGGCTGGCCCCGGATATCGCCAGCAGCGCATCGATCCTGAAGGATCCGGGCCTGCTTGGCGCTGCATTCCCCGAGCTGCTATGACCAATGCAAGGGCCACTCATGGCTTCGGCTCGTGAGGGGCAGGACCTGTGCAATCGGGGGGGGGGCAAATGCCCCCTTGATTGTGAACGACCAATATTCAGAAAAAAGGCCAGGGTGCCATGCACCCTGGCCGAGCTCATTTCAAGTTAGCGATTTTCGCTACCACGACCGCCGCCGTGGCTGTTCTGTCCGCCTTTACGTCCAGCCTCGGAGGCGCGTTCACGGTCGTTGGCAAAGTTGCCCCCAGAGCTCTGACCGCCTTTGCGACCTGCCTCCGATGCCTTCTCACGGTCATTGGCAAAGTTGCCTGGGTTGTTCTGTGCGTTACCACCTTGGTTGCCACGATTGCTTTGGTTGTCAGCCATGATCTTTCACCTCATGTCGTCACACAGGAAAGTCTGTGTTCAATTCGGACGTCAGGCAGAGGGGCGTTTGCTCTACTGCATTTTGTTCGGCCCGACGGGTTGCGCGAAAGAACCCGTGCGGGCGCCTGTGGTGCAGCAGAGCTTTGTTCGCCAACCTTTGGGAAGGACCTGGCTTGCATCGACTTTGACGGCACGGTTGTTCAGCTCCTGCGTCGTGAATGGGTGATTGCAAAGCCTACGATCATTCCAAGCGCCGCGGCGCCGATCAGGAGAGGCGTCTTGTCCTTTGGCTTCCTCCAGCCTCCGTCGACACTCCTCCTGCCGCTCGGCGGCTCAAAGAGGTTGCCAGATGATGTTTCGGCTTTGGGACTGCGGTTTATCCCCCGACGCGTCAGCCACCCCGATAACAGAGGCAGGCCCGGTACCAGGTAGCTGGCCAGATGCGCCAGGCGGGCTGTGGCACCGACCGTGGTGTGAGCGCGTGGTGAAATTGCACAGGCCACCATCGCCTTCGCCACAAGTTCGGGATCATATACAGGGCCCGGAGGCGTCAGCGCATGGCCTGTGTAGTTGCCGCCGTCTCGGAAGCCCGGTGTGTCCATGACGGCCGGATAGATATCGCACACGTGGATATCGGGAAACTCCGTCAGTTCCCCCCGCAGCGCCTCGGTCAGGCCGCGCAAGCCGAACTTGCTCGCCGAGTACGCGGCTGCATAGGGTTGGGCCACCCAGCTGCCCAGTGACAGCGTGTTGATCAGGATGCCGCTGCCCTGGGCTTTGAAGAGGGGGAGGGCTACGAACGCACCGCGCAGGTAACCCATCAGGTCGGTCTGAATGACCTGCTCGTGGGCCTCCAGCGGTGTTTCCTCGAAATTGCCGACCGCCCCAACGCCGGCGTTGTTGATCCAGATATCGATTCGCCCGTGGCCGAACTCTGCTGCCTGTGCGGCCAGCGCTTGCACCTGGTCGTTGCGGGTGACGTCGGTCGTGATCGCGATGGCATCGGTACCGCAGTCGGTGCATTCATCCAGCACGTCGAACAACGCCTCTTCATCGCGCGCAGCGAGCACCAGGCGAGCACCCTTGCAGGCAAATGCGTGCGCGGCGGCCCGGCCGATACCGCTGGAAGCGCCAGTGATCACCACGACTTTGCCGCGCAGTGGACCTCTGCTCTGAACGCCCCCGCGGGGCGCTTCCTGTTCTGTGCCAGATTTCTTGTGGTCGTCAAGTGGCGCGATCGTTTCGCTGGCCTCGATCCGAGAAAGCTCAAGAGCGGTGCCATCGACCAGGGTCAACCTCAGCCCTTCAATCGTGCCAGCCTCCCGGTTCGGAAACACGGGTTCACCCTCGGCATCCACGCTGTCGTAGATGAAGCGCGTGCCTTCGATCCACCCCACGGCGGTCAAAAGCTCAGGGCCGAGATAATACTTCCCGTCTTGAAAGAAGCCAGGGAACTGATGAGCCCGCTCCACGTTTTCCACGCGATAGCGTTCTCCTGGTTTCATACCTGTCGCTTGATCGATCATTTTGCAAACCCCTGTAGTTGGACCTCGGAAATGCCAGCCTTTGCTGTGCTAGTCAGAAGCAGGCCCGGTGCGCTTGACGCCGCGCGGGCCAGCAACGCTCCGGATACCAACGCGCTCGTTGGCACCTGCCCGGCAGGCGCATCTTTGCGTGTTGGATATGCAGGGGAAGCCAGGGCGGACGGCAAAGTTCAGACCAACAAGTCCGGTGGTACCAAACGGTGCTTCGTTGCATCCGTGTGTCACTGGATGATGTCCTGAACCGCCGCGCCCGTATTTCCGCTGGTTCCTCGGCCCTGGGCAGTAAACGCTGTGCTATCACTACCTGCATGGTTTTCGCCATAGGGGCCCGGGGATTTCATGATGAAGCGCCTTTATTGCCTGCTGTTGATTCTTTTCACCCTGCAGCCCTTGGCCGGGCACGGTATCGACGTTGCAGGCAGTGCCACAGATGGCGTACCCGGTGAACCGGCCGAGCTGACCATCGCCAATCGCAGCATCTTCATCTTCCACGCCACCTTGCTGGGGGAAACGCCGGCGGCGCGGGTGCAACGGGCCACAGCCGTGATCGAAGAGGCATTGCGCGGGACTGATGAGCTGAAGGTCAGCGTCGACCCCATCCTGAATAGCCACCTGGTGCTATTGGGAGAGCGGCGTGCCTTCATCATTGCGCCGCAGGACCTGGGCCTGGCCGGTGGCGATACTCGCGAAGCCGCCGAGCAGGCAGCCGCTATGCTGCGCCTGGTGGTCGACGAGACCGGTCAGGCCCGCAGCCTGCGCTTTCTGCTCAAGGCAGCAGGCTACTCGGTGCTGGCCACGTTGATCTACGTGGTGCTCATCAAGGGCACCAACCTGGCTCGGCGCAGGCTCCAAGGCCTGTTGCCGCAGCTGATGCGCGAGCGCGCCCGGCAGATACGGCTCGGGCAGATGCCGCTGTTGGACATGCAGCTGGTCTACACCGTGATCGAACGCCTGTTGCGGCTGCTGCACTGGGGCGTAGTACTGTTGCTGAGCTACCAGTGGCTGAGCTTCGTGCTGTCGCAATTCCCCTACACCCGGCCTTGGGGGGAAAGCCTCAACGTCCACTTGATCGACCTGTTACGTTATCTGCTCGACGGCATTTTGCAGGCAATTCCCGGCATCGCCGTGGCCATCATCATTTTTTTCATCGCCCGCGGTATCAGTGGCTTCAGTCGGCGCCTGCTGGAGCGCATGGCCCGGCCGGGCACCCTCAAGTGGCTGACCGAGGAAACCCTGCAGCCAACCACACGCCTGACCTCACTTGCCATCTGGCTGTTCGCCCTGGTGATGGCGTACCCGTACCTGCCGGGTTCCGGCACCGACGCCTTCAAGGGGCTGTCAGTGCTGCTCGGTCTGATGATTTCTCTCGGCGCCTCCAGCATTGTCGGGCAGGCGGCAGCGGGCCTGATCCTGACCTATTCACGCACCTTGAAGGCTGGCGAGTATGTGCGGGTAGGTGACCACGAGGGCACGGTGACCGAAGTCGGCATGTTCAACACCACGATCCGCACTGGACTGGGCGAAGTCTTGACCTTGCCCAACTCGATGATCACCGGCTCGGTGACACGCAATTTTTCACGTGTTGTACAGGGGCAGGGCTACATCGTCGATACTGTGGTCACCATCGGTTACGACACGC
Source organism: Pseudomonas sp. PNPG3 (assembly GCF_023093815.1). Lineage (NCBI taxonomy): Bacteria > Pseudomonadati > Pseudomonadota > Gammaproteobacteria > Pseudomonadales > Pseudomonadaceae > Pseudomonas > Pseudomonas sp. PNPG3. The sequence continues at coordinate 221,151 of NZ_JALLKV010000001.1, read as the reverse complement.
CGTGGCGCCAAGTGGAGGCGATGCTGGTGGAGGCGGCCAAGCGTACCGACGGCATACTGGAAAAACCCAGGCCGCAGGTGTTTCAGACCGGGCTTTCGGATTTCTACCCCGAGTATCGCCTGGTGGCGCAGGCGGTGCCGAGTGAGCCACGGCCTCGGGCAGAACTGCTGAGCCTGTTGCACGGCAATATTCAGGATGTGTTCAACGAGTACGGGGTGCAGATCATGTCGCCGCATTACCTGGGCGACCCCGCGCAGGAAAAGTGGGTGCCGCACGAGCGCTGGTTCACGGCACCTGCGCGGAAACCTGATGTTGGCCAGCAGGGGGAATAGCGTCATAACCGGCGATCACGGGGTCGCCATGCTGCCGACGGTGCTCCCGAACCCGCGTTGGCCAGGCCGTTGCCTTCCTGGCCGGCTTCGTTGCGGGCACGCCTCTTCAGGTTGCTGATACAACCTCATATCAAAAGCCCCAGCCACATTGCGCCGAGGATGACCAGTTGGCCGGGAACAAGGTATCTCCCGAAGCTGCAGCCGCCGCTACCGAGGGACAGAATACATTTGGTCAATGTATTGCCGGTCAATGCCAGTAAACCGGGTACTACCAGGCCATCTACACCGAGTCTACCGGCAACGACCAGTGAGGCGACCGACGCTGTCGCTACGTGAGCATCGGCCAATCCGCTGATGAAGGCCGCGATACTGACCCCGTTGTGGCCCAGATGGTGAAGTAGAAATGCACAGAACAAGGCGATTCCGGTCAGCGCGACGGTGATGATCAGGGCTGTGAAGAGATCGAAGGCACCATCGCCCTGATGCGCTGTTGAAGTGCCTTGGTCGCTGCGCCAGGGCGCAAGCAACAAAGTGCCGTAAACCACCGTACCCACGGTACCGAGCCCGATCGAGGCCACGAAAGGCTTCAACAGGTGTCGGTCGACGATGCCTAGCACCAGGGCGAATTGCGCGATGCTGGCGAGGTTCGACAGTACGGCAGCGGCGGCCAAGGGCCTCACGGCTGTGACTTGCCGACGTGCCTCATGGGCAAGCAGCGCAATGGTTGCCGTGCCGGAGGCGAAACCTGAGGCGATCGCGCTCAGGGGCAAGCCGTAGCGTGGGCCCACCAGACGCATTGCGATATGCCCCAGTGCACCGACGGTCATCAGCAGGACGACCAGCGTACAGATGGTGCGAGGGTTGAGTGCGCCATACGGCCCCATGAACCTGTCCGGTGTCAACGGTAGCACCACCAGCGCTACCGTCAGCAGCATCAAACCATCGCGCAGCTCTTCCTCGCTCAGCTGCTGGAGCACGAAATGGTGCAGCTCGCGGCGCAGTGCCAGCAGCACGGTCAACACCACGCCGACCGCCGTGGCAAGTTCTGGCTCGTCAAGGCTCAGTGCGCCCAGCGTCAGCACCAGTAGCAGAGCGATTTCGCTGGTGACTTCAGGGTCTTTGTCGGCGTGTTTGCGGTAATGCATGCACAGCATCAGAACCAGGCCCAGGCTGGCGACCCCGACCAGCACCGGCCCGGCCAGCAACATGCTGACGTAGCCCAGCAGGGCGGTGATGGCGAAGGTCCTAAGGCCAGCAGCGGCATGATCTTCATTGCGGCCTTTCTTGCGCTCGCGCTCAAGCCCCACCAGCATGCCGATGCCCAGCGCGATGGCACCGTGGCCGACATTCACCGCGTCGAGCATGGCGCCTTCGGGGTGTCCTTGGGGGTGACTTCCGCGCTGCCTTGCTCGAGGGCTATCAAGGCTGGCAAATCGAGTATCTCGACAAGCCTGCCACGCATGCTGACGATGCCCAGCGCGCGCAAGCGGGCGACCGAGCGACACACGGTTTCCAGGCGCAGGCCCAGGTACGAAGCCATGTCTTCCCGGGACATGCGCAGCATGAAGCCGTGGGCAGAGTAACCGCGGCTGACGAAGCGCTGTGACAACCCAACCAGGAAGCTTGCCAGGCGCTGTTCGGCGGTGAGGTTGCACAGCATCAGCACCCGCTCATGCTCACGCACGATTTCTCGGCTCATCAAACGGTTCAGGCTTTGCTGCAGGACGGGAAAGTTACGCGCCAATGCCTGCAGCCGGCGATAGGGGACAGGGCACACCTCGCTGTCTTCCAGGGCAATGGCATCGCATACGTGATGTTCGGTGGCGATGGCGTCGAGCCCAAGTACATCGCCCGGCATCCAGAAATTGATCACCACTCCCTGGCCTTCGGCGCTGTTCAGGCTGGTCTTGAAGCTGCCACAGCGCACGGCATAAAGCGTCGTCAGCGGATCGTTGGCGTTGAACAGCGCGGCGCCTTTGCGAATACGCATGCGCGGGCCGATCAGTGCGCCCAGGCAACTGTTGTCATGCACGGGTAAACCGGTGGGCAGGCACAGCCCGCTGACACGGCACTCTGTGCACAGGGTCGTCAGCGGTTTCAGGTGAATCGGTGTTGCCGGGCTCGACGCTGCAGGTTGGTCGAGCAAGGTCACTTTCAGTAGGCCAGTCATTTTCAGGCCTCCTTCGCGCATCGGAGACCTGCCTGGGCTGCCATCCCTGCATTGGTTTTGCCAACGCTGCCCATACCTGGGCGTGGTGACCAGTCGGCGAGCATGTCCCGCGAGTGGGGCGCGTTGAGGCGCGCATTCAACCGGTCGACAAAGGCTTGCGCTTCGGCGGACGTAACGAAGCTCACCCGGCAGTCGTCCATGCGGACCCACCAGCGGTTCTGCTGAGGGCTATTTTCGACGTAGATGTTCATGGAAGCCTCCAAAAGCATGCATGAGCAAACCAACTGCAAATCCATGCGAAAACGAAGGCATCCCTGCCGGCAACAGGGGTGTTCAGGGCGTGATGGCCATTTTCATCGCACTATCGCGCCGGTTGGCGAACGACCATAGGCGACACTCGATGGTTTTCATGAGCGCCATGGCACGCCTCCGGGGCATTCGATGATTGTTGTTGGTGTAGGGTCAGATTGCGCCGTTAAGGGCCAGGAGCTTTGACCAGCATCAAATTTTCGCCCAGCGGGCGTTGCCGTTTGTCCGCCCAGTGGTTCAGTTGATAAACATCAAATCCGCCAGGTGCGGGTGATGGATGATCCAGGAACACTTCCCAACCGCTGAGGTGCGCCATGGACAACCCGCAAAGACTCCTGCTGATCGCCTCGCCTCTGATGCGGCGCACCCCGGTCTACGACCGTGCGGCTGCGCTGGCCAAGGCCAAGGGCATGGCCCTGCATATCGTTGCTTTCGACTATCTCGAAGGCCTTGCCACGGCGGGCCTGGTCAACGACAAGGCACTGGCTGTGATGCGTGAAGGTTATGTACAGCAACACCGTGGATGGCTGGAAACCCAAGCGCTTTCGATGCGCCGTAACGGGGTCACGGTCACCACCGAAGTGGTATGGGTGCAGCATCCGCTGGACGAGATCCTCGTCCACCTGCGCGAGCAGCCGTTCGCCATGCTGATCAAGGCCTTCGAGCATGAGCCCTGGTGGGCGCGGGCGATGTTCACCTCGCTCGACATTCAGTTGCTGCGGGAAACCCGCATCCCCCTGCACCTGGTGCATCAGGCCAGCCACGCGCTGCCGCGCAAGATTCTGGCTGCCGTGGACCTGTCCCGCCCCGAGGACCAGTTCGAGGGGTTCAACGACCAGATCATCAGTGAAGCGCTGAAACTGGCATTACAGTGCAACGCCCAGATCGAACTGCTATATGCCTACGACCTGGGGTCCATGTACCTGGACTCAGGCGGCAGCCGCGAGCATTCGTTTCTGTTCGACTCCAACCTCGCCCAGACGCTGCACGAGGCGCAAAGCGAGGCATTCCAGGCACTGGCCGAACGTAACGGTATCGCCGCCGAACACCGCCACCTGCGGCTGGGAGACCCTGCCAAGGTGCTGGCGCTGTTCATGGAGAACAATGATATCGATGTGCTGGTCATGGGCAGTTACCACCATCGCGGCATTGGCTGGTTCATCGGTAGCACTGCGGAGCGGGTATTGCATCGGTTGTCCAGCAGCGTGCTGGTGATATCACCAGAGCATTCCCAAGGCTGAGAGACAAGGCCCGAAAGGGCCTTGCTTTCAGGCGTGAAGATCGAGCTCGTGAAGGATTTCGCTGACATCGCCACCCAGGTAGCGGGAGGTGAACCCCAGGGTCTTGGTCAGCCGGTGCATGGCGTAGTTGTTCGCCAGGTCCCTGGAGATCATGCAGTGGAAGCCATTGCGCTTCGCGGCCGCAATCAGGTGCTGCATCAGCAGCCGGCCCAGCCCCTTGCGTTGCCATTCTTCATTTACGGCTACCGCGCATTCGCACTGGAGGCTGCCGGGAACACTGGCATACCGGCTGACCCCGATCTGGCGCAACTGGCCATCTGCATGGACCAGGGCAACGTAGGCTTCGCACTGGTGATGATCCACTGGCATATGCTGCGCATCCAGGCTCGGCACACCGCCACTGAGGCCGGCAATGAAGCGGAAACGCCGGGCCTCGTAGGCGATCGTGCTGAGAAAGCGGCGGTCCCTTTCGCGGTCTTCCTCGCGCAGGGGGCGGATCAGTACGGCAGAGCCATCAGAAAGCTTTTCGATCCAATACTCGCACGCGTCTGGCTTTTCAGTCTGCTGCCTGTTCATGTCGCCTCCCGGACACCTGGTCGATGCTTGCCAGAGCTGTTGTACCGTGCTGGGCGGCGCCGGTTCTGACAATCGTCAAGTTCCGGCTCGGATGGTGGTTTTCTGATCTGCATCAAGCGCGAACAGGCCTGCTTTCGGACAATCGCCTACATCATCACGCCAGCCGCGCAAGCCCGGAGGTTCGCCATGGGTCAATATCGACAACTGCTGGTGCTGCTCACCGAGCTCGATCCGCATTCGGCCGCGCTGCGCCGGGCCCTGGCGCTGGCGCATGTCAGTGGTGCCAGTGTGCATGTACTGGGCTTGTTCGAACCGACGCAGGAGCACCTGCTGCGCGAAGAGCGATTGAACGAGGCCGATATCCGGCGTCAGTTCGACCACTACGGTTTGCGGCTGGCGGGGTTGGTCGAGCGTCACCGTGGCAGCGGCATCGCTCTGACGGTCGACACCTTGCAGGCAGATGACATCCGCAGCCAGGCCATCGACTACATCAGCGAACTGCACCCCGATATGGTCATCAAGGACAGCGAAGTGACGCCAACCATGGTGCGCCTGTTCAGCACGCCTCTGGATTGCGCGTTGATGCGGGGCTTGAAGGGCATCACGCACTTCGTACCGGAGGCGGCGGTGTCGCTGCCCCGGCGCGTGCTGGTCGCCGTGGACACCTCCTTCAGCGAAACCCCCGAGGACCAGGCGTCCTTCAACCGCAGGCTGATTCGTGCCGCGCAGGCGCTGGCACTGCAATGTGATGCACAGCTGCACCTGCTCTCGGCCTACAACCTGGCGGGCGTGTTCGCCTCGGACATGAACGTTACCCAGGCGTGGATCGATGAGATGCGCAATGCCTTGAAGGAGCCGTTCGACACCTTGGCGGATGCCGAGGGGGTCCCGGCCGATTGCCGCCACTTCCTGGAAGGTGGCCCGGTTCAGGTGATTCGCGAGCAAGTCGCTGCGCTGGATATCGACGCGGTGGTCATGGGCGTCGTGCAGCCAAAGGGCCTGGACAAACTGCTCGGCGACACCACTGAACGCATCGTCAGCCGCCCGCCGTGCAGCGTCCTTGCGGTTCACCCTCAAGCGGCCGAAACCTTGGAGCCCTAGCCATGCAACTGACATTCCTCGGTGGTACCGGGACCGTGACGGGCAGCAAGTTCCTGTTGACCCGCGACAGCAGCCGCGTGCTGATCGACTGTGGGCTGTTCCAAGGCTACAAGCAACTGCGCCTGCGCAACTGGGAACCGTTATCGGCGGCGCTGCGCGCGCTCGATGCCGTGGTGCTGACCCACGCCCACCTCGACCACAGCGGTTATCTTCCGGTGCTCGCCAAGGAAGGCTATACCGGGCCGATCTACGCAACACCGGCCACCTGTGCCTTGGCCGAAATCCTGTTGCTCGACAGTGCCCGGCTGCAAGAAGAGCAGGCAGAGCATGCCAACCGGCACGGCTACTCGAAGCATTCGCCGGCACGCCCGCTTTACACCGAACAGGATGCAAAGCGTGCCTTGGCATTGTTGCGCCCTGTGGAGTTGCGTCACCCGACCATGATTGCGCCGGGGATGGAGCTGCTGTTGCGCACGGCTGGGCACATACTCGGCGCGGCGACGGTACAGATCAAGGTCGACGGCCAGACCTTGGTCTTCTCTGGCGACCTGGGCCGGCCACAAGACCCGATCATGCGCGCGCCGGAACTGATCAGGACGGCAGACGTGCTGCTGGTGGAGTCCACCTATGGCGATCGCCAGCATCCAAGCGAATCGACCGAGCAGTTTCTGGCCCAGGTCATCAACCAGACTCTCCTGCGCCACGGCATCACCTTGGTGCCCTCATTCGCGGTTGGCCGGGCCCAGTTGCTGATGTATTACCTGTACAAGCTCAAGCGCGATGGCCTGATACCCGACATTCCGGTCTACCTCAACAGCCCGATGGCTACAGACGCAACCACCCTTTACCAGCAGTTCCGGAGCGAGCATCGCCTGACGTTGGCGGAATGCGCCGAAATGTGCAGGGGCACGCATATCATCCGTACCGTCGATGAATCCCGGCATCTGGATCAGCTGCGTGAGCCCGCGGTCATTATCGCCGCCAGTGGCATGGCGACCGGTGGACGAGTCTTGCACCATCTCAAGGCACTGGCACCCAACCCGCGCAACAGCATTCTGTTCTCTGGTTTCCAGGCCGGTGGTACGCGCGGTGCCGACATCGTCGCCGGTGCGCGCAGTGTCCGCCTGCACGGTGAAGACGTGCCTATCCGGGCCCAGGTGCATGCGATGGATAATCTCTCTGCGCACGCCGATGCCGACGAGATCATGGAGTGGTTGCGCGGTTTCGCCCGCCCGCCACGCCAGACCTATGTCATCCACGGTGAGCCGCACGCCGCCGACACGTTGCGGCGGCGGATCAGCATCGAGCTCGGTTGGCAGGTGTACGTACCCGAGTACCACGAAACGGTTGCTATTGACCCAGTGCGCTAGCCTGGGCCGGGAGGCTGTCATGGATACACAAGCAAGGGCGAAACTCCGGGCCTGGATGCATCGGCCACGGGGTAGCCTGGGGTTTATCGTGGCAATCTTCGCACTGCTCGTCGTGATCGCTGCCTACCGGTCGTTGAACCCGAACTGGCGCCTGCCGATGCAACATCCACTTATGCTGCTGGCCTTGCTCGCCCTGTGCGTGGCGTTGGGGTGGGTGGTGCAGCGTGGCGTGAAACGCACGGTAGGCAAGACCATATTCAACGGCCAGGCCACGGGCTGGCAGGCTCGGCTTGCCTTCCTGCGCTCGGTCACCCAGGAGTCGAACGTGCTCTTGGGCATGTTGCTGTTCCTGGCGTTGCTCGCTGGCGGCACGGTTTGGCTGGCGGGGCGCTCGGTGGACCGAATCGTGGAGAATTGCACAGACAGCCTGCAGGCCCGGGTGAACACCCCTGAGGATGAAAAGCTCACGGCATTGGTCGGCAAGCCGGTGTGTACCTGCCTGGCGCAAACGTTTCTGGACCGTAATGGGGTGATACGCCTGGCCTTGTTCGATACGCCGATGCGGGAAGTGAGCGCATACAAGGCGTTGACGGCAGACGATGAACAGCGCTGCCTCGAGCAGTTCGACCTGCTGCCTGAAGAGGCCCGGGCGACGCTGCCTTGAATGGCGGTAGTGCTTGCCAGTAGCTGAAACGACAGGCGCCCGTCGCGGCGCGGGAGGTTTCCATGTCGCATGATCTTGCTCGTCGCACCCTGTACCCCGACCGTGCTGAAGCCGGTCGCTGCCTGGTGGCGTCGTTGAGCCGATATGCCGGACGGGCTGATGTGATCGTGCTCGCCTTGCCACGAGGCGGCGTGCCGGTGGCTTACGAGGTCGCTACCGCCCTCAAGGTTCGCCTTGACCTGCTGGTAGTGCGCAAGCTTGGAATACCGTCGCACCCTGAATATGCCATGGGTGCGATCGCCGGGGGCGGGGTGAAGATTCTCAACGACGATGCACTGCGGGCTTACCCGGTCGATCGCACCTTGCTGGAAAGCGTGGTTGCCAGGGAAACCCAGGAACTGATACGTCGCGAGCGCGCTTATCGAGGTACCCGACCACCGCTTCGGCTCAAGGACCAGACCGTAATCCTGGTTGATGATGGCCTGGCAACCGGGGCCTCGATGATGGCGGCCATTCAGGCGACACGAGCGTTGTCCCCTTTGCGTATCGTAGTCGCGGTGCCAGTCGCGCCACCGGAAACGCTGGAGGCCATGTGGGGCGAAGTAGACGAGGTGGTCTGCCCGCTGGTGCCTGAGCGGATGGTTTCGGTCGGCTACTGGTACCAGGACTTTCCCCAGACGTCGGACGAAGAAGTCATCGCGCTGATGGACAAGGCCGGGCTCGCGGAGTCCTCCAGGGCGCGTGCCGGGGAGGCTGAAGATGACTGAGGTGCAGCTGCGTTCGATGAAATGGCCGGGCGTAGAACTGCTGGCGGACCTACGGTTACCTACCGACACCCGTGCCTTGGTCATTTTTGCCCATGGCAGCGGCAGCGGCCGGCTGAGCGCCAGAAACCAGTATGTGGCGGACGTGCTCGCCAGTCGCGGCCTCGGCTCGTTGCTGTTCGACCTGTTGACCGAGCAGGAGCTGAGGCTGGACAACCAGACTGCAGCGCTGCGCTTTGATATCCCGCTGCTGACGAAGCGGCTTACGGATGTCATCGACTGGGTGGAGCAGGACCCCGAGCTTCGCTCATTGCGAATCGGCGTGTTCGGCGCCAGCACGGGTGCGGCGGCGGCACTGTGTGCGGCGGCTGACCGCCCGGAGGTGGTGGCAGCGCTGGTCAGCCGGGGAGGGCGTGCCGATCTGGCAGGTGAAGCGCTAAGTCGTGTGCAAGCCCCAACCCTGCAGATCGTCGGTGGCAGGGACGTGCAGGTCCTGGAGTTGAATCGCCTGGCCAGCGAGATGCTGCGTTGCGAGCATCGCCTGGAGGTGGTGGCGGGCGCTTCGCATCTGTTTGAAGAGCCAGGTACCCTGACCGAAGTTGCCGTCCTGGCAGGCGACTGGTTCGTCACCCACCTGCAAGCCTCTTCCCCCTGAGGCTTGCAGGCCGGATATTCAGACACCGAACGGATAGGTTTCGTCTTCCGGTTCGAGGTGCTGTTGTTTCGGTAGTGGCAGGGCGTTGACCGGCTGGGTCTGTTCGATCCAGAGCATGGCATCGAATTGCTCGGCCAGCACTGCTTCGAAGTAATGGCTCAGCCGTTCGCTTTCCGGTCGGTAGATGACGCCGATCGCGCGCTCGAGCAGTGGCATGGACAAGATGCGACGCAACTCCTTGCGCTGTGGGTCTCGCCAGTCGGTCAAAGAAGCCGGTACGCCTGCCAGGCGGAACTGGTGCTCCCAGCTGTCCGACCGCGAAGGGCGGACGTCCTTGATCAGCATGTCGCCATCCCAGTCACTGGCGGCGGCCACTTGACCGCGGTCAGTGGTCATGCCGATCAGCACGGCCTCCCGGCCAAAGGCTTTACGGCACAGTTGGCCGATGTTGAACTGGCCTTTCCAACCCATTTCCGTGGCATCTGCGTTGCCGATGTGGGAATTGTGTGCCCAGACCACGGCTTTGGCGTGTGGTCCGCGATGTTCCAGCAGTGCGCGCAGGGTATCGAACATATGCCGGTCGCGCAGGTTCCAGGAGGCGGTCGAGCCTCGGTAGATCGCGCGGTAATATTGCTCCGCAGCGATGATCACCCGTGCGTTCTGGGTGGCATTGAAGAACGCTTCGTCATTGCGGATCAGGCCCGACAGCTGTTCGGCCAGCATCACATTCAGTTGTTCTACCACAGGCTGCTCGCACGGCATGACGCCACCGCGCTCGACGAAGTGGCCGTACAGGGCCGGGTCATCCTGCCAGGGCGTCAGGCAACCATAACGGTGGCGCGCTTCGCGGGCCAGGTGCGGATCTGCCCGGTCCAGAAAGGCCAGCACTTCATGAATGGAGTTGCGCAGGCTGTAGACGTCCAGGCCTCTGAACTCCACGCGGCGCTCGACGGCCAGCAGGCGATTGTGTCCATGCAGCCAGTGGGCGAATGCCTTGACCTCGCTGTTGCGCCACATCCAGGTTGGGAAACGGCTGAAAATATGGCGCTTCCATGCCGAATGGGCCAAGCCCCGCACGTACTGGTCGACGTGCCCGGCATCCGGCCAGTCGGCTTCGACGGCCACGATGTTGAAGCCGTGCTGTTCGATCAACCGGCGGGTAATTGCCGCGCGGGCGCGATAGAACTCGCTGGTGCCATGGCTTGCCTCGCCCAGCATCACCACACGGGCGTCGGCGTAGCGGTCGAACAGCGCAGCGAAAGCGGGGGAGTCCAGGTCAGGCAAGGGTTCGGCGAATTGATGCAGCAGGGGGGCGATCTCAGCGCTGTCGACCTGGTATTGCTTGCCGTAGAGCTTTTCCATCAGTTTCCGCGAATTACCGTTCATGGATACCCTCCTCGTGCGGATAGGGCCGGAGGTCGTGGGGCTTGCAGCGGGCGGGGCAGCACGGTGGCTGCCCCAGGCGCTGGCGCAGCGGCGCTTCAGGTCAGGTTGAGGCGATGGATGACCTGGGCCGGATCATCCGGATCGGTAGTGGTGGTGAATCCTGCCGCCTTGGCCAGGTCGCGCATCGCCAGGTTGGCGGCTGAGTCGATCGAGTACATCTGCCGCAGGCCTTTTGCCCGGGCATGATCGGTCAGGTGCTTGAGCAGCAGGCGGCCCAGGCCATGGTGCTGCCAGCTGTCGAGTACTGTCACGGCGCATTCGCATTCATCCTTGCCGGCAATGGCGGCATAACGCGATATGCCCACCTCCTGCAGCTCGCCGTCCACATGGGCGAGGGCGACATAAGCCGCTTGTCGGTCCTGGTCGACCGCCATCAACTGGTCGAGCATCGCCTCACCGGGCTCTTTGATCTGGCACAGGAAGCGAAAATGCCGCGACTGCGGTGACAGCCGTTCGATGAAGGCCCTCTCGCGCTCCCGGTCCTTGGCTTGCAGCGGCCTGATCAGTACATGGGTGCCATTGTCGAGGGCTTCGATCCAATGTTCGCCCGCAGGCTTGGGAAACGAGGGCGCGGTATGTTGACGGGAAGTATCAGCAGAAGCCATGGCAGTATCCTCGTGTGATTGAGATGGGGCGGTTGGGCGCTTGAATTTGCAATCCGGTTAATGCCATTGATGTTTTATTTCCAGCCATTGACTGTTTGAAAGCCATTTGTCTGCAGCTGGAAAGAATATGTTTTCCTCCGACTCCATGTGGTCGTAATATTTTTCGATATAGTCATCGACAGTGTCAGCGATAACTTTCGTGTCTTTTGCCGTAGCCGCTAATGTCTTCAATTGCCCAGCAATGCGCGCAAATGCCTGGTGATCTCGCTCGATATCCAGGATCCGCGGGTGGATCGGCGCCTCCGTGGCCAGCAAGGCTCGCCGAATGATTTCTTCATTCTCATGGTGGTGCCGCTCTGCGTTGCTGTGCAAGGCCTCCAACATTTCGAACAAAAGCTTACAGTCATCAGTGGCATCGGGTTCATGCTTTAGCTTTTTCAGCAACTTCCTGATCTGGCTTATCTTATTGGCCATGTCATGATGATAGGCGTGAAGTTCGTTCAGTAAGGTATTCATGACACATCCTCTTCACGTTACCAGACAATGCAGATTTATAAGGCCCAGGGGCCTTCAGACAGGAACACGGGTTGAAGGCTGTCTAAGTCGAGCATGAGGGCAGCGCATTGGCCTGACTTGATCTTGATCAAGCTTTAGTGGGGCACCACCATGACCCTTGGTCAGTTGCCTCAGAAACCTCGGGCGAAGCGGCTAGCGTTTATAGAGCCCGCAAGAAAAAGCGGAGACATCGTCATGTCAGGCCCTGAAGATATGGGTATAAAGCCCCAGGTAAAGTGCCTTGCGTGCTCTTTGAGCCGACTGTGCCTGCCCGCCAGCCTAAGCGTCGATGAAGTGGAAAAGCTGGAGCGTATCATTCGCCGTAACCGCCCTTTGAAGAAGGGCGAGTATCTGTTCAAGGCCGATGAGCCCATGGGGCATGTGTTTGCCCTGCGCTCAGGGGTCATCAAGAATTTTCTGATTGATTCCGAGGGCAACGAGCGGGTCACCGGCTTCGTTCTGCCGGGCGAAATCTTGGGGCTGGACGCTATCGGGGCAAGTCATTATCGGAGCTATGCGTTGGCGCTGGACGTTTCGCTGGTCTGCTCGATCCGGCTGGACCAGTTGGTTGATCTGTCGGGGCAGATACCCGGATTGCGCTATCAACTGTTGCACATGCTCAGCCTGGGTATTCAAGGCAAGGACGAACACCTGCGCTGCTGCCACGGGCGAGCCGAGCAGCGCCTTTCGCTTTTCCTGTTGGGCATGGCGGCGCGTTATCAAGAAAGAGGTTTGCGTGCAGACGTCCTTAATCTGCCCATGTCGCGAGGAGATATCGCAAACTACCTGGACCTTACCCTGGAAACTGTCTCCCGGCTGTTCAGCCGGTTCAATCAGGCTGGGCTCCTGCAATGCGTTGGCCGGGAAGTCCGACTCATCGATCAACAGGGCCTGCTCAAGCTCAGTCGGATGGAGGAGCCGAATTGAGGGCCTCGAGAATCCTGTCATAACGTTGCACAGGCCCATTCAGAGGAAATTGACAATTCCAGAATGGACGCGACACATGGTCTGCCCGCAACCAGATACGCTGTATCGGGACACCTTTTTGCCAACAGATGCGCGCGGCATGCCTTGCCACCAAGGATGGCGCGCAGCAGTAGACAGTGTCCGGCTTGAAATCCTCCAGCTGTTCAGTCAGTTGACTCCAAACGCTTCTGCTGTTGCGCGGCACCGAGGTAAACGCTGAGATCCATGGCTTACATTCAGCGGGCAGGTGCTCCTGCTCAAAGCTTTCGTGCAACAGCCTCACCTCTACCCAAGGTAGCCAACAGCGAACCTCATCCAGTGTGCAAAGTAGCGCCAAAACCCCCTCACCGTGAGTGATAGCCAGCAGTCGCACAGTCTGCAAGGGCACCGGCCATGCGCTGCCCAGAGGGCCTGAGTACTCGAGCAGATCTCCGACCTTCAATGCCAGGACGCTGCGGGTGGCGACCATGAACCGACCTGCTGCGCCAGGCATGCTGATGTAGTTGCAGGTCCAGCGCTGGGTTTGATTCGTCAGTTGGCAATACTGGCCTGGCATCGCCTCGCTGCGTTGCGGGTTGCACAGCATCAGGCGAAGGTACTGTATGCCGGGCCCCGGCAATGTTTCCAGCAAACGGACACACTCACTGTCATCCTGGTCCATATGCGTCTCGAACAGGTTTGGGCGGGCCACGTTCCATATAAGCTAAGCCCCTGCGATGGCAACACTTTGATCAGGATCAAACCGACAGAGGATGGTGGCCGCATCCTGATTGATAAAGGTCAAACGGGGGCTTGCCTGCCAGCGCAATATCGAGGCGTCTCCCAGGGAGGCATTACTCATTAGAGGAGGTCGCCATGTCCGAAACAGCGAAGAAAGTACCTGTCACTTCCGCAACCACCCAACCTGCCAAGGCTACGCCGCCAAGTACCGAGCCATCGGACCTGTGGCGCCCATTCCAGCAGTTGCGGCGTCAGATCGACAGCCTGTTCGACGATTTCGGTCGCCGGCCATTGCGCATGCCGTTCAGCCATACCCCGTTCGATGTCGAGCCATTCTGGCGCCGTGAACTGTTCAGCCATGGCATGCCGGCGATGGATATCAGCGAACTGGCCGATGAGTTTCGCATCAGCGCCGAACTGCCTGGTGTGGACGACAAGGACATCGAGATCAAGCTGGTCAATGGCAACGTTGTGATCCGCGGCGAGAAGCAGGAAGAGGTTGACGAAAAACGCAAGGAGTACCACTTGTCAGAGCGGCACTACGGCAGCTTCGAGCGGGTTTTCCAGCTACCCCGTGAAGTAGATGCGGAAAAGATTAATGCACAATTCGCCAAGGGCGTGCTGCTGGTGCATCTGCCCAAGCGTGCAGAAGCGATTCACCCTGAGAAAGTGATTCCTATCAAAAGCAGCAAGTGATTGACCTGACCGATTTCAGGAGCAGGGACGCTCCGTCTTCGCATTCCAAAAAGGTGAAGCATCATGTCCATCGGCAAATACTGCAACCGGGATGTGGTCACTGCGCTCCCCAGCATTTCGATCTTCGCCGCAGCGCGGATGATGAGTCGGTACCACGTCGGTGACCTGGTGCTGGCCGAGCCTGTCGATCGAGACCGTTACCGGCCTATCGGCCTGATCACCGACCGTGACCTTGCGCTGAGGATCATCGCCTGCAACCCTCCTGACCAGGAAGACCTCCAGGCCATCGATGTCCTGCCACGCCCATTGATTACCGCAAACCAGAATGAAGACCTGTTCGATGTGATTCTGAACATGCGACGGGCCAACATCAGGCGGATCCCGGTGGTCGATGACTTTGGCCTGTTGGTCGGCATTGTCACTGCAGACGACCTGGTGGGGCTGTTGGCCGACCACCTGCACGAGCTGACCTTGCTGATCCGTCAGCAGAGCCGACGGGAAGAAGATATCCGCGCCGGGGATATCTGAACGCGTACACATACGCGTGCGCGCCATCGACAGAGAGGGCGATCATGAACGATTATCCAGGTACCGAGGAACTCGAATGGCTGGATGCCTACTGGCGGGCCGCGAACTACCTTACCGTTGGCCAGATCTATCTCCAAGGCAACCCCTTGCTGGCCACCCCGCTGAAGTTGGCCGACATCAAGCCTCGGTTGCTGGGGCACTGGGGCACATCGCCGGGGCTGAACCTGATCTACACCCATCTGAACCGGCTGATCCGCCATTACGATCTCAACATGCTCTTCGTCACCGGCCCTGGCCATGGCGGCCCGGCCATGGTTGCCCAGGCGTATCTGGATGGTACCTATACCGAGCTGAACCCTGCGATAGAACGCAATGCGCAGGGGATGGCACGGTTGTTTCGTCAGTTTTCATGGCCGTATGGCATTGGCAGCCATGTCGGCCCGCATGTTCCGGGTTCTCTGCACGAGGGTGGCGAGCTTGGCTATGCCCTGGTCCATGCCTATGGCGCTGCCCTGGATAACCCGCAGTTGATCGTGGCCTGCGTCATAGGCGACGGCGAAGCGGAAACCGGCGCGCTGGCCGCAAGTTGGCATTGCAACAAGTTCCTCAATGCCGCGCGCGACGGTGCGGTACTGCCGATCCTGCATCTGAACGGCTACAAGATCGCCAACCCGACGGTGCTGGCGCGGATCAGCGAGGACGAGCTGACCAGCCTGATGTATGGCTATGGCTATGACCCCTATTTTGTCGAGGGCGACGAACCGATGGAAGTTCATCGGGCGTTGGCCAGGACGCTTGATGTGATCTACGAGAAAATCTGCCAGATCCAGCGCCTTGCCCGGCACACCGAATCGGGCGTAGCCATCGACCGGCCGTTGTGGCCAATGCTGGTATTGCGCACCCCCAAAGGCTGGACGGGGCCGAAATTCGTCGATGGGCAGCGGGTAGAAGGGACCTGGCGCTCCCACCAACTGCCCCTGGGTGATCTTCGCAAGCCGCTGCACTTGCAGCAATTGCAGCAATGGCTGGAAAGCTACCGCCCTCATGAGCTGTTCGATGCCCAGGGCGCGTTGTTGCCGGAACTGGCCGCACTGGTCCCGACCGGACGGCGGCGCATGAGCGCAAACCCTCATGCCAATGGCGGGCTGCTGTTGCGGGCGCTCGACCTTCCGCGCTTCAGCGATTACAGCGTGAAGATGGACGCACCTGGACAGGTGCGTGCAGAGGCGACGCGGGTTCTTGGCAGTTACTTGCGCGATGTCATGAAGAACAGCCTGGTGTCCCGCGATTTCCGCCTGTTCGGGCCTGACGAGACGGCGTCCAACCGGCTGGACGCCGTGTTCGAGGCGACCAGCAAGGTCTGGCTGGATCCCCACGGCGTCGAAGATAACCACCTCGGGCCAGACGGCAGGGTAATGGAGATACTCAGCGAACATATATGCGAAGGTTGGCTGGAAGGTTACCTGTTGACCGGTCGGCACGGCCTGTTTTCCTGCTATGAAGCATTCATTCATATCGTCGATTCGATGATCAACCAGCATGCCAAATGGCTCAAGACCGCCGCCGAAGTGCCTTGGCGCAAGCCGATCGCCTCGCTGAACATCCTCCTGACTTCGCATGTCTGGCGCCAGGACCACAACGGCTTCTCGCACCAAGACCCAGGTTTCCTCGACCTTATGGCGAACAAGAAGGCCGACCTTGCGCGCATCTACCTGCCACCGGACGCCAATTGCCTGTTGTCCGTGGCTGACCATTGCTTGCGCAGCCGTGACTACATCAATGTGATCGTTGTCGGAAAACAGCTGGAATGGCAGTGGCTGGATGGGCAGGCGGCGAATCTGCATTGCCAGGCCGGCATCGGGCGTTGGGCATGGGCCAGCCATGATGATGACCTGCCGGAGGTGGTCCTCGCCTGCGCAGGCGATGTGCCGACGCTGGAAGTGCTGGCGGCCGTGACCCTGCTTCGTGATTACGTTGGCGACCTGCGGGTGAGGGTGGTGAACGTGGTTGACCTGATGGCACTGCAATCACCGCAACAGCATCCGCACGGGTTGCCCGACAGTGACTTCAACGCGCTGTTTACCGAAGAGCAGCCGGTGATCTTCGCCTTCCATGGTTATCCTGCCCTGATTCACCGCCTGATCTACAAGCGTGCCAACCCGCAGCGCTTCCATGTGCATGGTTTCCGTGAAGAAGGGGCCACCACCACGCCGTTCGACATGGCAGTCATCAACAACCTCGACCGCTACCAGCTGGTTCTCGATGTGTTCGAACGCGTGCCTCGCCTGCGAGCACAGGTGGAGCAGGCGCGAACCCGCTACTGGTCGACCATGGAAAGGCACAAGCTGTACCTCATCGAGCATGGCGAAGACATGCCTGAGGTTGCGCAATGGCACTGGACGCCACACCCAGACGCCTGAACAGGCGCTATTTGGCTTTCCAGTATTTCTGCATTTCGAGGAACAGGAACGACGCGGTCCAGGTGATCAGCACCAGGCCTGTCAACGCTTGCAGGCCGGTGAGGTACTTCAGATGGCCGTTAGGCGCGATGTCGCCAAAGCCTATCGTGGTGTAGGTAGTGAAGGAAAAGTACACGCAATCCAGGAAGCTGCCGTCGAAGTTGCCACTGAGCGTGCCCCAGCCTTCGGCGTGAATCATCAGGTAATACACCAGGGCGAAACACCAGACCTCCAGCGCATGAGCCAGCAGCGCGCCGAATACGCCTGCTACGATCCGGAATCGGCTCCACAGTTTCAGCCGCGGTAGCCAGTCGTTCAGG
The DNA here is from genome assembly GCF_023093815.1 of Pseudomonas sp. PNPG3. Taxonomy (NCBI): domain Bacteria; kingdom Pseudomonadati; phylum Pseudomonadota; class Gammaproteobacteria; order Pseudomonadales; family Pseudomonadaceae; genus Pseudomonas; species Pseudomonas sp. PNPG3. The sequence goes on along the minus strand of NZ_JALLKV010000001.1, from coordinate 203,674 downwards.
CGCAGCAGGCATTCGTAGTGGATGATCACCACCAGGATCACCACCAGCATGTTGATCAATGTGACGGTGAGCATGGTCGGTACTCGGACTGGATCGGAGTGTCATTTGGCCGCATCGACCAGATTATAGGTGGCAGGGTCCTTGGCCACCGGCAGCAGCGCCGGGAATTCTTCCGGGGTGATGGTTTCCCTGGCCAACAATAGGCGTGCCCAGTGTCCAGGTCGGCGCGTCGTTGCTCGAGCAAGGTCCGGGCACGGGCGTAAGCGTCTTCCAGCAGGCCTCGAATACCCAGGTCGATTTCGCGCGCGGTCTGCTCTGAGTAGTCCTTGCGCTCCTGGCGCAACAACGATTCGCCCAGGTAACTGGCCTGTTGGCGCTCCAGCACTGCCTGGCCCAGTTCCGTGCTCATGCCGAATCGGGTGATCAACTGGCGGGCGATGTCGGTGGCGCGTCGCAGATCGTCGGCAGCCCCGGTGGACACCTGGCCGAATACCAGGCTTTCGGCGGCTCGCCCGGCCATCAGCACGACGATCCGGTCGCGGAGCATCTGCGCGCTGATCAGGTAGCGGTCATCGGTCGGCCGTTGCAGGGTGAACCCCAGCGAGCCAGCGGCCCTGGGGATGATCGACACCTTGTGCACCGGGTCCATCGCCGGCAGGCTGCTTGCGGCCAGCGCGTGGCCCATCTCATGGTACGCCACGACCTGGCGTTCATCGTCGCGCAGCACGTTGCCCTTGCGCTCCACGCCTGCCACCAGGCGCTCGACGGCAGCGGTGAAGTCCTGCAGCTCGACCCATTGGCTGGCACGTCGGGTGGCGACGATGGCGGCCTCGTTCACCAGGTTGGCCAGGTCGGCGCCGGTCAGGCCGGGGGTGATGTCGGCGATGCGTTCGCAGTCCAGGTCGTTCTTGTAGACGATCTTGTGCAGGTGCACCTTGAGGATCGCCAGGCGACCCTTGCGGTCAGGCCGGTCGATCAGGATCTGCCGGTCGAACCGTCCGGCTCGCAGCAGCGCGGGGTCCAGTATCTCAGGGCGGTTGGTCGCCGCCAGCAGCACGACGCCTTCGCGTGGGTCGAAGCCATCCAGTTCGGCCAGCAGTTGATTGAGCGTCTGTTCCTTCTCGTCATTGCCACCCAGGCTGCCGATGCCACGCATCTTGCCCAGGGCATCCAGTTCGTCGATGAAAATGATGCAGGGCGCGGCGCGTCGGGCCTGGTCGAACAGGTCGCGCACCCGCGCCGCGCCCACGCCGACGAACATCTCGACGAACTCGGACCCGGAGATCGAGAAAAAGGGTACCGCCGCTTCGCCGGCGATCGCCTTGGCCACCAGGGTCTTGCCGGTGCCCGGGGGGCCGACCAGCAATGTGCCCTTGGGCACATGCGCCCCCAGACGGGCATAGAACGCCTGGTTCTTGAGGAAGGACACCACTTCGGTGAGTTCGCCCTTGACGTCGTCTATGCCCGCCACATCGGCGAAGGTGACCTTGATGTCACGCTCGACGTAGACCCGGGCGCGCGACTTCCCCACACCCATCAGACCGCCCAGGCCTTGTTTATCGGTTACCCCACGAAACAGGAAGAACCACAGCGCCAGCATCATTATCAGCGGCATGAGCCAACCCACCATGGCAGCCAGGTTGCTGTCCTCGGCAACTCCGGTGAACGTCACGCCCGTGCGGCCCAGTTGCTCGCTCAGTTGCGGGTCGATCCGCACCGTGGAGAACATCGAGCGGCCGGCGATGGGTTCCTGCAGCTTGCCCAGGATACGGTCGTGTTCGACCCGAAGGTCGCTGACCTTTTGCTGCTCCAGCAATTGCAGGAACTGGCTATAGGAGATGGTCTGCACGGCCGCACGGTCGAATAGGCCGAACTGAATGGCGGCCAGCACGGAAAGCCCGATCGCCAGCAAGTACAGCTTCCAGGGCTGATCTTTGTTCATGACCATATCTCGTGGTGGGTAGCCGGGTCAGGCGATCAACAAGTAGTCTTCGACCTTGCTCACGCCCGGCACCGCCCAGGCGGCGCGCTCGACCAACTCCCGTTCGCGAAGCAAATGCACCTTGCCTTCCAGCCTGACCACACCACCGTTGACGGTGACGCGAATGCCTTCGGCCTGAATCTCGGCGCTGCGCTTGAGTGCCTGTTCGATGTGGTGGCGAATATCGCTGGCATCGGCCCGCGCCTTCAAAGTGATGCGGTTCTGCACGCTGATCACGCCCGACAGACGCCACACCGCCTGTTCGATCACTTCCTTCTGGTATTGCCAGTCCAGTTCGCCTTCCAAGGTCACCGTGCCTTTGTGAACGGTGACCTTGATGCCCTCGACATTGGCATCCGAGCTCCAGGCGATGATCTTCAGGGCACGGCTGGCAATGGTATCGTCGGCGGTGCCTTCGAGTTTGTTCAGCCGGACTTCGATTTCCTCGGCCAGCCCACGCACGCCTTTCATGGCTTTTACGGTGCGCTCGGCACTGATCTTCTGGGCATAACTGCTGACATGGCCTGACAGTGTGACCACACCGTCCTGCACCGTCACACCGATGCTGGCGGCATTGATGTCAGGTTGAAACGCCAACTCTTCGAGCACCAGGTCGCGCAAATCAAGGTCGTTCATGATGGTCTCCGCTATCCATTGGAAAGGTGGGCTGAGATGTTCTCAGCCCATGTTTCTACCCCCCAGCGGTATTACGTGATTGACAAAGGTCAAAACCGGCGCGCTATCGCACGCTGGGCGAGATTGATAAATGTCAGGCTGCGCTGAGTGGCGATGCCGATACTGAGGGTGTCTTGGGCATGCGCGAGGGCACCAACATGCAACGCTATCTGCTTGCCGGATTGTCCAGTCTGCTGCTGGCATCGGCTTCGGGCTGTACCCCTTGGCACGCTGAAGAATACGACGCGCGCCTGGAGTCGGCCGAGAACAACGCGGCTACCGCCCGTTTGCGGGCCGACCAGGTGTGCTACCGCATCGACCTGGTCGAGCAGACCGCCAACGAGGCACTGCGCAGAGCGACCCAGGCCCAGGAACAGGTCCAACAGTTGCTGCAGCAGGCCAAGCGTAAGTGACCGCCATGTCACGTCGATGGCTGGACCCAAGCCTGTTGCTGGTCTGCGTCCTGGCCTTGCTGCTCGGAGGGCTGGCCTATGCGGCGCAGCAGCCGACCTGGGCTGCGCTGATCTGGGCCGCCGGCAGCGCGATCATGGCAGCGGTGCTGGCGGTGGAAATGGCCCGGCGCCTGGCCAGGCGTGAGGCGGGTATTGACCTGATCGCGCTGATGTCGATTGGCGCGGCCCTGGCCCTTGAGCAGATGCTGGTAGGCGCCGTGGTTGCGCTGATGCTTGCCTCGGGCCGTACATTGGAGACTCTCAGCTTGCGTCACGCCGAGCGCGAGTTGCGGGCACTGATCGACCGGGCCCCTCAGCGGGCCTGGATTCAAGAGCAGGATGGTTTGCGTGAGGTACCGGTGGACGAAGTCCGCGCTGGGCAGAGTGTACTGGTGCGCCTGGGTGAGATCGTGCCGGTGGACGGGTGGTTGCAATCCGAGCAGGCGACCCTGGACGAAGCTGCGCTGACTGGCGAATCGTTACCGGTTACCCGCCATGCCGGTGAGCCGGTGGCCAGTGGTGTGACCAACTCCGGTGCGCCGCTGCTGTTGCTGGCCACGCATACCGCGGCGCAAAGCACTTACGCTGGCATCGTGAAGCTGGCCGAAGCGGCACGTCAGTCACGGGCACCTTTCATGCGCCTGGCCGACCGCTATGCGCTGGCGCTGATCCCGCTGACATTGCTCATTGCTGCGCTGGCGTGGTGGGCCAGTGGCGATGTGCAGCGAGTGCTTGCCGTGCTTGTGGTCGCCACGCCTTGCCCGCTGATACTGGCGGTGCCAATTGCCATCATCTCGGGTATTTCGAGGGCTGCACGGCGCAACATACTCGTGCGTGACGGCGAGGTGCTTGAAGCCCTGGCAGGCATCCGCCAGGTGTTCCTCGACAAGACCGGTACCTTGACCAGTGGTCATGCCCAGTTGCAGTCGATCGAACTGAAGGGGCAAGGCGCGCCGTTGCAGATGCTGCAGTTGGCCGCTTCGTTAGCCCAGTCATCGACCCATCCGATTGCCCAGGCCATCGTTCATGCTGCCCGCCTGCGCAACCTGACGCTGACCGCGCCCGAGCAGGTGCAGGAAAGCCCCGGCCAGGGGCTTGCCGGGATCGTTCAAGGCAAGGCTGTACGCTTGGGCGCCCTGGCCTATGTGCAGAACGAGAAGGACGATGGCCAGTGGGCACAGGCACGTTTGCAGCAACTGGACTACCTGGCCAACAGCGGCAGTTTCGTGGCGGTTGACGGTGAGTTGAAAGCGGTACTGCGGCTGGCCGATGACCTGCGCCGGGAAACCCCCCAGACACTGCGCCGCCTGCGGGCGCGCGGGATCGAAAAGGTCGTCATGCTCACCGGTGACCGCCCGGAAACGGCGGAAATGGTTGCGCTGGCGGCGGGTATCGATGAGCTTCGCTCGGGGCTCTCGCCAGTCGACAAGATTCGCCTGGTGCAGGACGGCTGCCGCATGGCGCCCTCGCTGATGGTCGGCGATGGCATCAACGATGCGCCAGCATTGGCGGCGGCCGATGTCGGGGTTGCCATGGGCGCTTCTGGCGTCACGGCCTCTGCCCAGGCGGCCGGTGTGGTGTTGCTGATCGATCGTCTCGATCGATTGGTCGATGCCTTGGATATCGCCCGGTACGCCGTGTACATCGCCCGTCAGGGGGTATGGGTGGGCATGAGCCTGTCGTTGCTGGCCATGCTGGTTGCTGCCGCCGGCTACCTGCCCGCGTTGCTGGGGGCGGTGTTGCAGGAAGGTATCGACCTGTTGATCATCGTCAACGCCTTGCGTGCGCTGGGCCCCTTGACGGCCGGACGACGCAGCGGGCTTGCCGTCGAGGACCTGGATCGGTTGCAGGATGAGCATCGGCAACTCGACGGGTTGCTGACGGAGCTGAGCCAGATGGCCTGCGATTTCGCCAAACGTCCCATCGAGCAGGCGCGGGACGACCTGGGCAAACTGGTCACCGGCCTGCATGACCTTCTGGAACGCCACGAGCGCGATGACGAGCGTCGTTTGTATCCGCTGCTGAGCCGCTTCATGCAGGGCGAAGATCCGCTCTCGGCGATGAGCCATACCCACCGGGAAATCTTCCGCCTCATCCATCTTCTTTCCTGCATGAGCCAGGATTTCAACCGGGCGGCAGCGAGCCCGAGCCCTGACGACATCCAGCACCAGCTGATACGCCTGGACACCTTGGCCAAGTTGCATTTCGACCAGGAAGAAGCCCTGTACCGGTACCTGGATCAACGCTGAGCGCGGCGTTCAGCGCCCTGTAGGGTTGATAAAAATCAAGCACCCAACACGGTGCAGCGGGATGCTGGCAGCAGTTGTTCTCTGCCCTGGCCTGAACGGGAGGCAATACCATGCCCCACAGCAAAATCCTGTTTCGCTCCGCAGCGCGGGAGAAAATCCTCAGTGGTGCCACCCAGCTCGCCGATGCCGTGCGCGTTACGCTAGGGCCCAAATCGAAATCGGTACTGATGCAAAGCAGTTGGGGTAAACCGACTGTCTGCAACGATGGCGTGACCATCGCCAAACGCGTCTTTCTGCAGGATCCGGAGGAAAACCTCGGCGCACAGATGCTGCGCCAGGCGGCCGAGCGCACTGGTGAAGCGGTGGGTGATGGCACCAGTACCGCAACTGTGCTCGCTCACGCGATCCTGGCCGACGGCGTGCGCAACGTGGTGGCCGGAGCCAGTGCCATCGATCTCAAGCGAGGCCTGGACAAGGGCTTGGCGCTGGTCATCAAATCGTTGCTGGCGCAGTCACGACAGGTCTGCACTGCCAAGGAAAAAGCACAAGTGGCGACGTTGTCAGCGCACAACGATCCGTTGATTGGCCAGTTGGTCGCCGATGCCCTGGAAAAGGTTGGCGTGGAAGGTGTGGTCAGCATCGAGGAATCCAAGACCACCGAAACCAAGGTCGAGATCATGGATGGCATGCGCTTCGACCGAGGCTATGTGTCGCCTTACTTCGTCACCGACACCGAGAAGATGCAGGTCGAACTGACCGATGCCTGTGTCTTGCTATGCGATCACAAGATCGGCGCACTCAACGATCTGCTACCCCTGCTGGAACAGGTGGCGAAAAGCGGTCAGCCGCTGGTGGTTATTGCCGAGGACATCGACGGCGAGGCCCTGACCACGCTGGTAGTCAACCAGATCCGCGGCGTACTGCGCGCGGTGGCGGTGAAGGCTCCTGGGTATGGCGACCGGCGCAAGGAAATACTTCAGGACATCGCGGTGCTCACGGGGGCGACCCTGGTGTCGGCAGAGCTTGGCGTCACGCTCGATCAGTTGCAGCTGTCCCAGCTTGGCCAAGTGCACCGTGCGGTGGTGTTGAAGGACAGCACCGCGTTGATTGGAGGCAGTGGCACGCAGCAAGCGGTGGCTACCCGCGTTGCGCATATCCGCGCCCAGATCGAGGCCAGCACCAGCGATTATGATCGGGAAAAACTGCACGAACGCCTGGCCAGGCTTGCCGGCGGTGTGGCAGTGATACGTGTCGGGGCACCCTCCGAGGCGGAGATGAAAGCGCGCAAGGACGCATTGGACGATGCCCTGGCCGCCACCCGTGCAGCCATCGCCGAAGGCATCGTGCCTGGCGCCGGCCTGGCTTTGCTGAAGACTGTGTCGGTGTTGCTCGCTGAAGAGGAGAACAGCGAAGGCGATATGCGTACGGGCCTGCAGATACTGCGCCGTGCGCTGGAGGCCCCGGCGCGGATGATTGCCGATAATTCCGCGGTGGACGCGGGTGTGGTGGTGGCACGCATGCTCGCCGAAACGGGCAGTATCGGGTTCGACGCGGCGGCCAACACCTATGTCGACCTGTACGAGGCCGGCATCATCGACCCCACCAAAGTGGTGCGCATCGCCCTCGAGAATGCTGTTTCCGTCGCCAGCATCCTGCTGCTGACCGAGGCAACCATGACCGATATCCCGGAAAAACCAGCACCTTTGATGCAACCCCCAATCCCTGAGTGATCAGGCGAACCGATCATTGGAGGCTACCATGAGCCACTATCAACGCCTGTTGCTGATCCTGCGCCCGGCATTGTGCCAGTCCTGTGCCTTGGAACAGGCTGCCGCCCTGGCCAGGTCAAGTTCGGCAAGCCTGCACATAGTGGGTTTGCTGGAGTCGCTGGACAAGCTCAGGTTCCTGGAGACAGGTGACCCTCGGAGCGAGCGGCAGGCTTACCTGCAATCCCAGCAAGACCAGCTCGAGGCTCAGGCCAAGGTGCTACGAGCCTCGGGTGTGCAAGTGACGACGGAAGTCGCCTGGAGCAGCGATTTGCAGGCGGATATTCTCGAACATGCCCTGGAGATGCAGCCGGATGTACTGCTCAAGCAGGTCGAGCACGAGCCGGTGCTCAAGCGGGCCTTCTTTACCCCGTTGGACTGGCAGTTGCTGCGCCATTGCCCGATCCCGGTCTACCTGTTGGGCGCCGCCAGGCCGGCCTTGCCTCGCCAGATCGTCGCGGCGGTGGACGTGGCCGATCAATCACCCGAGGGCCAGGCGCGCAATAACAGCATCGTCCAGCAGGCCAATGCGCTGGCCTTGCAGACCGGCGCGCAACTGGACCTGCTGTTCGCCTGTGACCTGACCATGGCCTACATGGGCGACATGGGATATGGCGCCTGGGCTATTGGCGACGTCGGCGAGTCCTTGCGCCACGCCCTGGAGGACGATTTCAAGGCGCTGGCCGACCGCTACGGTGCGCCGGCCGAACGCAGGCACTTCCTGCTGGGCCGCCCGGTCGCGGTGCTGAGTGAATATGTCGAGACCCACCCGGTGGACGTCATCGTCATGGGCAGGCCGCTTGCCCGTGGGCTGGACCGACTGTTCGGCAGCACCACGGAGCATGTGTTGTACCAGATACCCTGCAATATCCTGGCGGTGTAGGGCGATGTCTGGGGTTCATGCTCCCCAGCCCCGGCGGTTGGCAAGCAACTCGGCGACCAGGGCGCTGGTATCGACGATATCCAGCCGCTGCAGGCATCGCACGGGCAGGCGAAAGGGCGCGATGCTGTCGGCCACCAGTACCCGTTCGAATACCCCGCTGTCGAATAGCTCGCCACCAGTGGTGAACAGGCCATGGGTGGCAGCGGCCAGCATGCGGCTGGCTCCGGCCTGTCGGCAGGCCTGGGCTGCGCGCAGCAGCGTCTGCCCCGTGCTGATCAGGTCGTCGAACACGATGACAGTGCTACCTGCCACGTCACCCACCAGGTGTTCACCGCTCAGGCCCGCCTGCTGGCGGTGCTTTTCCATCATGGCCACAGATACCGGGCGCCCGAGCAGGTCCGCCAGAACCTGGCGAAACTGCTCGGCGCGTTTGATGCCGCCAATATCCGGCGACACGACCGTGACTGTCTGCTCACCGAGCAGCGGGGCCAAGTGTTGGGCGAACAGCTCGGTGCATTGCAGGTTCCAGCTCGGGATTCGGTAGGCGTTGTCGAAGGCGCTGGGGTTGTGTACGTCCAGCGCCACCACGCGGTCGACACCGATGCTTTCCATCAGGCAAGCCACATGGCGGGTGATGGTCGCATCCTGAAACTCCACCTTGCGGTCCTTGCGGCCATAACACAGGTAAGGCGTGATTGCTGTCACCTGGCTGGCACCGGCGTCCTTGAGCGCACCACAGAAGAACAGCAACCGGCACAGCTTGTCGTGTGCGCTGTGGTGCGCGTCGCCATAGAGCGAGTGAAAGACGATGACCGATCGACCGTCGACCGATTCGCCAGGCCAGCATTTGTGTTCTCCGTCCTCGTAGTCACGCTCTTCATGTGCTGACAGTGTCCACCCCAGGCGTTGCGCCACGGCATTCCCATAGGCCTGGCTGCCTCGCAGGGCGAACAGTAACGGCGGTGTGTCATTCATGCCCTGCGCTCCATTGGTCGTACATAGCAACATAAGCTGAGTTGGACTGTGGGGTTTGACGTTTATCAAGTCGAGCATAGCCAGCAGGCGGACACTGGGCAGGTCAGAGCATGCCAAGGCCTGCGCACCTATACCCTGCACGGAGAGTACGCCAATGGACAAATACCAGAAAAGCCACAAGGACAAACTGTTCAAGCCACACCCGTTCGACCCCTATGCCACGCCGCTTCGTTCTGGCGGCAGCGCGCGTTGTCCGCAATGTGGCGTTGTCTACCACGGAGGGGAGTGGCACGCCTATGGGGCGATGGGGCCTGGGCCGGTGGATTCGATTGTCTGCCCCGCATGCCGACGTATCGAGGACCGTGCCGCTGCCGGACAAGTGCGGGTGTCGGGCCGTTTTCTGGCAGCGCACGAAGAGGAGATTCGCAAACTCATGCATAACGTGGAGCAACAGGAAAGGCAAAGGCATGTTCTTGAGCGCTTGATAGCCATCGAGTACCAGCAGGATCAACTGGTAGCAACCACCACTGGTACCCACCTGGCCAACCGCATCGGTCATGAGCTGGAGGCCGCCTACGATGGAACTTGCAGCTACCGTTACAGCGACAGCGATGTGTACTTGAGTATCGACTGGCATCGCGACTGAGGTCAGTTCGCCTGGTTTCACTCCAGGGAGAAGGTGAAACCAGGCAGGTGATCGTTCAACCGTGGATCGCCAGAATGCTGGAGTGAACCTTGTACAGGGTTTGCTCTGTAGTACTGCCAACGACCTTGCTCACCCCCTCGTGGTAGAGCGTACCCATCACTACCACATCGAAGCCATGCTTGTTCGCGTAGTCGCTGACCACGTTACGGGCAGCGCCTCGCACCAGGTGCAGATGATCTGGCTTGATGCCGTAGCGGCCGCCGAACGTCGCCATGCGCTCGCGCGCGCGACCAGATATTTCCTCTACCAGCTTGTCAGTCCAGGCCACGGGTGCGGCGGCATAGGCAACGAAGCTGGTGCTGGGTTCATAGGCCTGCAGCAGGTGCAGTTGCGCCTTGCATCGCTGTGCCAGTGCCTGTGCCGATTGCAGGATGTGGTCGTTGAGCCTGTCGATCACCGGGTCGTGCTCGACAAGATCCACGGCGACAAGGATGCGCGCTGGCAGCTTGGTTTCAGCCTGGGCCACCAGGTGCATCGGGATCGGGCAACGGCGCAGCAGTTGCCAGTCCAAGGGGGTGAGCAGGGCACGGCTCAAGGCGGTTTCGTGCCTGATGTCCTTGATCACCATCTCCACCCGGTGCAGTTGGGCCAGCCGGATCAAGTCCTTGAGCGGGTCTTCATCGTCCAGTGTCTCGGCGTAGGCGGTAATGCCCAGTTCGCCCAGCGCCTTCACCTGGTCGGCGAGCCAAGCCTTGCGGTGCTCGGCGTCCTGCTTGCGGGCATTGCTGCGCAGCACCTGGTCCAGGGTGGCCAGGCGTGAGGGCAGTTGACTGAGCACCACCAGGTGCAAGGTGGCGCCTGTCGTACTGGCCAGCGCCTGAGCACGCGTCAGGGCAGGCGAGGGGTGCAGGTCTGGATGGCAGATCAGTAGCAGTCGCGAGTAAGCGTTCATGATGGCCTCCACGGCGATGGCAGCCTCGATGAAGGCCCACCGGTACAGGCCAAGGGTGACGCACTGGGGCTTGATGGCCTTGATATTTATCAAGATTGGCTGAGCGGCAGCTTCGATAATGACAGCGGTGCGGCACCCCATATTCGCGCCAGGAGGTGGCTGATGAGCCCGTACCGCCGGATTCTTCTGGTCATGACCAAGGTCCAGGCCCATGCCGCGATGCATCGGGCCATGGCATTGGCTCGAGCGTCAGGTGCCTTGTTGCACGTACTGGGCATCCACGCCACCACTGAGCCTGGCCTGCCCGAGCCAGGGCAGCAAGCTTCACAACCTTCAGCCGCGTTCGCGCACTTCAGTGCCGGGCTAAAGGCTTTGCTCGACGAGCAGGCGCCCGCAGGGTTGCACACCACCTTCGAAGCGCTGGAAAGCTCCATGGCGCGTGACCTCGTACCGGCGTGCATTGCACGCTTTGCGCCTGACTTGGTGATCAAGGGGCTACCCGCCAGTCCGGTACCTGGCCTGAACGACAAATCCTCGGTTGACCATGTGTTGCTGCATACCAGTAAGGTGCCATTGCTGCTCGTGCCTGCCGAGGCCAGGGCCATGCCCGCGAACATACTGGTGGCCGTGGATGTGGCCAAGGCCGACCTTGCGCAGCAAGCGCTGAACCATGCGCTGGTGGAGGCAGGCCGGCAACTGGCGAGCCCATGCAACGGCCAGGTCCATCTGCTGTCGGTCTACGATCTACCGTTGGCCATGCTGGCCAATCCCGACCTGGCAGCGCCATGGGCGGAGCAAGTGCGCGAGTCACTCCAGCTACCATTCGATGAACTGGCCGATATCCATGGCATTCCCTATGCGCAGCGCCACTTTATCGAAGGTGCGCCGCTGCGCGTCATTCAGTCTCTCGTCCCCACGCTGAAGATCGATGTGGTGGTGGTCGGCGTGGTGCAGCCCAGACGTTGGGCCAAGCTGATCGGCGATACTACCGAACGGCTCGTCAATCATGCCCCGTGCAGCGTTCTGGCAGTCAGGCCCCCGTCAGCCGATTGATTCAGGCGGTATCGCCGGCTCGGCCGTGGCGAATCACTTCCACGCTGAAATCCGCTTCGAAAGGCGGCACATGACATTCGACGATGTCCTGCTCGGCGACTTGCAGGTGTATGCCCACGATGTGTGCATGCACGGGTTGGCGGCAGGCGTGACGGTCAACGAGCACCGCGCTGAGTACCCGTCGCGCCCCAATCTCAGCCAGGTAAGCGCAGGTGCGCAGCAGGGAGTGCCCTTCGTACAGCACGTCATCGACCACCAGCAAGGTGGTTTCGGCCAGATTCAGTTTGGCCAGCTCAGGGTTCTCGGTGAGCTGCGTATGGGCATGCAGGAGGCTGAGGTCGTCGGCGTAGCGCTTGACCTTGATCGGGTAGAGCGGCAGTGGCGCGGCACTTCCGGTCAGTTGCTGCAAGTGCAGTTGCAAGCGCCGCGCCAAAGGCTCACCTCGGCGTTGAATTCCCACCAGTACCAGGGGCTGCGCAGGCATCAGCGCCAGGGCCTGATACGCCATTGTACGCAGCACGCTATCGAGATCTTGTTCGTCATACAGGCGAACGCGTGAGGGAGCGGGGCGGTTCATGATTCTTGTCCGTAGCCGGCCAATGGTCATTGGCAAATTACGCTGCCACCGCCAATTGGACTTGATAAAAGCCAAGCACAGGTCAGTTCCATGACAATGCTTGCGGTCGATGTCGAGGGCATTGGGGCTGGCACCGCCCGATGCGCAGCGGTCTTGCAGGTTAATTACTTCAACTGTTGACCTAAGATAACTTCTGCCGCCTTTGGGATCGCCGCGCCACGGACGCAGTGGTAGCGTTTTTATACAGTCGTGTCGATCACGGTGGGTTGTCATGTATCAGAATCTGGCTGTCCTGGCTGCCTTGCTGGTGCTTTACGCCAACCTGGCCGGCGCGCTCGAATCCAGACCCGTCAACGGGCCCCTGTTGTTCCTGCTGGCGGGCCTGGTGGCCGGCCCGGCCGGGCTCGGGTTACTGAACCTTTCCCTGGACCGCCATGATCTTCGGCTACTGGCCGAGCTTACCCTGGCGATCGTGTTGTTCAGCGATGCTGCCCATGCTGATCTGGCTCAGTTACGCCGCAACCGGAGCCTGCCGCTGCGCCTGCTGGCGATCGGCTTGCCGCTGACCCTGGTCGCCGGTTGGCTAGCTGCGTGGCTGATGTTTCCACGCATGCCCTGGCTGGAAATGGCCCTGTTGTCGACAATCCTGGCCCCCACCGATGCCGCCCTTGGCAAGGCAGTGGTGACCAACCCCCTCGTGCCAGCCAGCGTGCGTGAAAGCCTGAATGTCGAAAGCGGGTTGAACGATGGCATTTGCGTGCCGGTGCTGCTCTTGTTGCTGGCATTGTTGATGGAGAGCCGCTCGACGATGCCTTTTGCCCTGGGGGGATACTTCTTGTTTGAGGAGTTGGGTATCGGCGCACTGACGGGGGCTGTGCTGGCGCTGATGGTGGGAGGGTTGTTGCGTCTTTCGCAGCGCCGCTGCCTGCAGGTGGAGTCTTGGCAACAACTGGTAATGCCCGCCCTGGCGTTGCTGAGTTTCGCCAGTGCCCAGGCAATGGGCGGAAGCGGTTTCATCGCGGCATTCTGCGCAGGATTGCTTACGGGGTACCTGTTCAATCGGGAAACGCAACTGCTGCTCAAGACCGGCGAATCCTGCGGTGAAGCGCTTTCGCTGCTGACCTGGGTGGTGTTCGGTGCCTACGTTGCGCCCAAGGCCTCGCAAATCCTGTCGCCCTCGGTATGGTTCTACGCGCTGCTGAGCCTGTCGCTGGTGCGTATGGTGCCTGTCTGGGTCAGCCTTGCCGGGAGCGAACTGACTGCCGATAGCCGTCTGTTCATTGGCTGGTTCGGGCCGCGTGGTCTAGCGTCTATCGTTTTCGCTGTGCTGGTACTCGATGCACGGTTGCAAGAGGGCAGCACGATCATCGCCACGACTATCGCTTGCGTCGTGCTCAGCGTGGTATTGCACGGCATAAGCGCTGCACCTGGGGCCCGTCGGTTGGGACGCAGCGTTGGAAAGTGACGATCGGTTCTTCGACAGGCTTTCGCGGAGGTTGCCGCCATGCGTGAAAAAGCAAAGAAAATGGGCCTGGTCGGACTGACGACACTGGTCACGGTAAACATGATGGGGTCCGGCATCATCATGCTGCCGGCGAGCATGGCGCAGATCGGCGCTGTCTCGCTGTTGTCCTGGGTGATCACGGCCATAGGCTCGATGGCTATCGCCTACTGTTTCGCGCAATGCGGCATCTACTGCACGCAATCGGGTGGCATGTCTGCCTACAGTGAACAAGCCCATGGCAAGTCTGCTTTCTTTCTGTGCTCCTACCTTTACTTTCTGTCACTGATGATTGGCAACGTGGCCATCGCCATTTCCGCCGTGGGCTACCTCACGCCTTTCATTCCCTGGCTTGGCAGTGGCGGCGGGCCGCTACTGGCAGGAGCGGTGATGTTGATCTGGTTTACCACCTTGTCCAACCTGGGTGGCGCCGAGGTTACCGGTCGTATTGGCGCGGTCAGCGTGTGGGGTGTCATCGTCCCGGTTGCCGGCTTGAGCTTGATCGGCTGGTACTGGTTCAGCCTCGCAACCTTCCAGGACGCCTGGAATCCAGGTCAAATGCCGGTGGCTCAGGCCATAACCAACAGCATTCCACTGACCTTGTGGGCGTTCCTGGGTATGGAATCAGCTGCGCAGAACTCCGACGCGGTGGAAAATCCGAAGCGCAATGTGCCTCTGGCATGCTTGCTCGGCACCCTTGGCGCGGCCGTGATCTATATCCTCTCGACCAGTGTCATCCAGGGCATCGTGCCGAATCCGGAGCTTGCCAACGCCAGCGCGCCCTTCGCCATGGTCTATGCACAGATGTTCAACGACTCCGTCGGCAACGTGATCATGGCATTGGCGGTGATCGCTTGCGTCGGTTCGTTGCTTGGCTGGCAGTTCACCTTGGCTGAAACCGCCAGGGTCACCGCCGGGCAGGGGCTTTTCCCAACGCTGTTTACACGCACCACGGCCCGTGGCGTGCCACTGGCGGGCATGCTGACCTGCGCGGTGCTGCAGAGCCTCATTGCCCTGTCGACGCTCTCGCCCAATGCCAGCGCCCAGTTCAGCAAACTGGTGAACCTGGCTGCCGTGACCAACATCATCCCCTACATCACCTCGCTGACCGGGCTGTTGGTGATCATGTACAAGGCCCAGGTACAGGCAGCCATTTTTCGCCGTAACAGCGCAATCATGGTGGTCGCGGTTTGCTATTGCTTCTACGCACTGTACGCCTCGGGCCTGGAAGCCGTATTCGGTGCGGCACTGATCATGGCGCTGGGTTACCTGCTGTTCGGCTTCATTGCCAAACGTTTCGTCAAGGCGCTGGACATGATCGGAGGTGCGCCATGAAGCGCGGATCGAAAGTGACCGGTTGGTGTCTTTTCAGTTTGCTGTCGTGCGCGTCAGCGGACAGCACCGTCGCCGCTGCCGACACGTTGGGCCGGTTACGCCAGGAGCAGGTGCTGAACCTCGGATTCATGGAGGGGTTCGCACCCTTCTCATCAGGCAGCGATCAGGCTCCGGAGGGGTATTCCATCGACCTTTGCCAAGCAGTCGTCGCACGTATTCGGGAATTGCCAGGGCTCGCTGGCTTGCAGGTGCGCTGGCACTCACTGGCAGAGCCAGAGGCTGTTCGGGCCGTGGGCAACGGGCAGGTCGACCTGCTGTGTACACCGATGGTGGAAACCAAAACCAGACGAGGCACGTTGGATTTTTCCATTCCGGTGTTTACCTCCGGCCTCGCGGCTTTGGTCAGGCGCGATGCACCTGCCAGCTTGCTCAGCCCCCTCAGCGGTAGCACGGACAATACCGGCCCGCGCTGGCGCGCGACGATCAATGCAGGGCTGAGCAAGCACAGTTTCGCCGTATTGCGTGGCACCTTGAGCAGCCGCTGGGCCCATGAGCGGATCCGCCAGCTTGGCTTGCAATCCACGCTCGAGGAAGTGTCGACGTACGAGGAGGGGGTGCAACGGGTGGCCGACCGCAAGGTCGACGCGTTCCTCGGAGACAGGGTGGTCCTGCTGGCCCACCAGGCCCGGCAAGCCGAACGCGACCAGCTGTGGGTTCCGGATCACCTGTTCGTCATGAGCCGGGTGGCGTTGTCGATGCCAAGGGGAGATGTTGATTTTCGCTTGTTGGTGGATACCGCCTTGAGCCAGGCCCTCTCGGGCCCGCAAGGTGAGGCGCTGTTCGTTCGCTACCTAGGTCCACAGTCCGCACAGGACCGCTTGCTGCAAAGCCTGTATCCGCTGCCGGACTAGTTGGCGGGGATGGTGATGACTGGTGTTTCCGGCGCGACGCCGGTTTCGGCAAGGGACAAGAGCACAAGGATGAACAGAAACTCGGACTTGGACCTCAGGTCGCGATCGTCTATCCAGAACCAGTGATCGCGATAGCGCACGGCCGTATAGGCATTATCTGGCTTGTGCTCGCTTGAGAAGATACGCACCAGTGGCGCGTCCCACTCGCTGGAAACCACAGGAAGGGCAGGCGCGGGGTTTGCCCGCCCTTCTTGCACATGGATGGGCGGGCGTCGATGGTGGCGGCAATTTCCGAGAAGATCTCCGACATCGAGCGCGTCAGCAAGGCCACTTCGGAATCGTTCCGCTGCACCGAGCCGAAAGTGAGGTGCAGTACCTCCGCATCGGGTCGAAGGTGCAGCGACTGACGCACCAGCTGGCGGTCTTTTTCGACGATCTCCGACCTGGTGTCGGCAATCAGCAGCAGCTCACTGTCAGCCCCAGCACGTTGACTGATCCGCATACCCAGCTTTTCCGAACGCTGAATCCGCCGAAGTGCATCCAGCACCGCATAGAACTCGGGGTCTGCTGAACGTAGCCGAGACGGGGAGGTAGACCTGTTGTACAAGCCGTTTGCAGCACGCGTGGTCAGGTGCAGCACGCGATCGACCGGATAGCCCGCCTGAATCAGCGAGAATATCGCCGCTGGCGAAAGCGGCGTGAGCAGATAGCGGGAAAAGCGTTCACCGGATAGCGGGGTGTAGCTGATGGTAGGGCGATCCGTATAAAGGCCGGAAGCGCCCAATGTCTGGCTGTTACCCTCGGCTGGTGAACCACTGAACCAACTTGCGGAAAGGTTTACCTGGCTTTGGATGGCCGTGGAACTGATCACCGATGACACCTCCAGATACACAGGGGCATCGGCGTAGCGCAACTTGACGATGTTCAACAGGGTCTGTTCTTTCCAGGTCGTGGCTATGACGGTCGCGTAATCGCTTCTATCGCGCTCGATAGTAGAGGGGCCGAGCGTGGAACAGGCGGTCAGCATCAGTGTGGCCGCGACGAGAGCGGTTCTGTTGAAACGGAAGGAGCTTGAATGCGCAGTGGAAACACGATTTTCATTCATCTTCTTGAATCCAGATAAATGCAGTTGGGTCACTCCCGGGCATAGGCCATGGCAGTGCTCAATCGTCTTCCTCGCGAAACGCTTTTATCCTGCCTTTTTTCTCGGCGTTGACCAGCGCCGCGTAGTCCCTGGCATTCTGCTCGGCATAAGCCAGGGCAAACTTGCCAAGGGCCTGATCGAAGGCGTCCGACTTGCCGAGATATCCGCTGATCAGTGCTGCGTCCCCTGACTTGGCATGCGCCCGCGCCAATGTCATGCCGCACACCTGCGCATACATGTTCATCTGCTCGAAAGACGCACCTTCCACCGGCAATGACATCTTCATATCGCGCAGTTGTCTGACGAAAAACTGCCGGCCCTTGCTGCTTTCGGTCCAGCCCAGAAAGATGTCGCTGGCGGACTGCGAAAGGCGCTGGCCGGTAACCACGCGCTGACCTTGATTGGCAAATTCGCTCTTGCCGGCATAGGGCGCCAGCACTGATGGGCAGGCTTCCTTGAATTGCAGCAGCAGCGGATGGTTTTCGGCTGAAAAGAACAAGCCAACGAAGCAGAACGTGCCCACGCTGCCGATGCCTACGGCTTTTACTGCAAAGTCCTCGAGGCGATAACGGTCGTAGAGAAATCTGCGCTCGGGTAGCAATGAGCTGCGGTAATCCTCAAGAGCCAGCTTCACGCGCTTGGCAAAACCGGCTTCATGGATATGGAACAGGATTGGCGGCTGGTCGACCAGGCGCCGCCTACCGCCCACTTCATCACTGATCTGGGGATACAGGTAGTCCCCAATGCGCGTTCTGGCCCTGGCTATCAACTCTTGCCGCGCTTTGCGGTATTTCATGCTGGGTGCCATGTCGATGATCGCTTGAGCGTCCAAGCGGTCGTACCAGACGTCAAGCGGACTCATCTCCGACAATTCACGCATGCGTTTGCGGTAGGCCTGCACGCAGGCCATGGCCAGTTGTCCTGCCTCCTTATCGTTCAGCCGATTGTCTTGGGCGGCGACGGCAAAACTGACCGCCAACCGTTTGATGTCCCATTCCCAAGGTGCAGGGAGCGTCTCGTCGAAGTCGTTGATATCGAAGATCAGGTTGCGTTCAGGGGTGGCGAACAAGCCAAAATTGAGCAGGTGGCAATCGCCGCACGCCTGGACGCGTACGCCGGTGCAAGGCAGTGTGGCGAGGTCGCGTGCCATCAGGCCGGCCGAGCCGCGCAAGAAGGTGAATGGACTGCGCAGCATTCGCCCGTAACGCACAGGCACCAGTGCCGGATGTCGGTCACGGTTGGACAGCTCGAGCAAACCGACAGGATCACGCTGCCTGGGCTTGCATTTCCACGTTGCTTGAGCCGCCCGCGGCATGACATCTCGTAGACGTTTGCCGGCCTCCAGTCTCTCCTTGAGCGAGTGAAAATTCTTATCTTCACGGATGTCGTCTATTACCCTGGACAACCGTTTGGTTGAACGCTTCTTGAACTCAGCCATGTCGGCACCTTGGATGAGCAAAGGGTGGGCCCGACCGACAACGGAACTCGTCTGTGATGAATCACTAATGCGGCGTCGAATATTCCCGGACAGCTACTGAAAAGCGTAGCAGTAATTCACTTATCCCAAATTGGCCGTGCAGCTACCAGTCTGTTGAGGCGGGCAGTGGCGTGACAAGGAGCGGTAATTGCCTTCGACACTGTGTTCAATGCTGTTGTGTTGTTGTTTGTCGTGCCTGCGCCGCTGCTGGTTTGCATCAAAGTGGTATTGGCGCGCAGGGCCAGAGGCGCACAAAGAAGCCCTGGCCAACATTGAGCCAGGGCCGCCAATTACCTTCAGGCGATAAGGTCCACTGCAAGTTGGAGGGCTACCCATAACGCCAGGCCAGTGGCGAATGCCAGCGCGATGTTTTCAAACCAGTTGTTGCGGTACGCCTTGCCCAGCAGCGATTTCTGGTTGGACATGATCAGCAGGCCCAGCGAGATCACCGGCAGGCCGATGATGTTCAGCGCGCTGACACCGATGGTAAGGGTCACGAAGTCGGGCATGCCCGGGATCGACCAGACCAGTGGCGTCACCAGGATGAACAACATGAACCACTTGTGCATCGGGTCGTTGTGGAATTCCTTTCCATAGCGTTCGCGCCGTTCGGGCTTCACATGTTGGAAAGCGTCGGTGATCAGCATGGGGAACGCAGTGGTCTTGCCGGAAATGCTGGCGAACAAAGTGGCGAATACGCCTACGAAGAAGATGTACCAGCCGATCGGGCCGAAGAACAGTTCCAACGCCTTGCCCAGGTCGCCGAGCGTTTTCACCTCGATGCCGTTGGGCCGCAGGATTTCCGCGCCGACGATCCAGATCGCCAGGTTGATGACGATACCGACGAATACCGCGAACAGCAGGTCGTTGCGCTGGATGCGTTTGTGTTGCGGGCCGACCCAGCCTTTTTCACGCATGACATAAGGGTGCACGAAGTTGGCTACCGAACCTGCCACGGCACCGATCACCGATACCGCTACCAGCAGAGCGCCGTGAACGCCTTCATCGGCTGGAATGCTGAAGCCGAAGTGAAGGGGCAATCTCAAGAGGGTGGGCCGAGACGACACCGAGAGGCTTCCTCAAATAGTGAGGGAAGGCCGCATTTGTCGCGGCCTTTACTCGTTAGACTTGCGCCTGGCCACCGTCGACGAACAGTTCGGCCCCGTTGACGAAGCTGGCGTCGCTGGACGCCAGGAACAGAGCGGCTTTGGCAATCTCTTCAGGCTCGCCGACGCGCCCCAAGGGAATCTGCGATGCCAGGTAGTCCAGCAGGCCTTGCTGCTGAGCTGCGTCCGGGCCGGCGAGGTCTACCAGACCCGGGGTGCGAGTCGCGCCGGGGCTTATGGTGTTTACCCGGATGTTGCGATCTTTCAGGTCGAGGATCCAGTTACGGGCGAAGGCACGCACTGCAGCCTTGGAGGCCGCGTACACGCTGAATGCGGGTGTGCCCGAGCTGGCCGCAGTGGAACCGGTCAAAATTACCGAAGCGCCTTGGGCCAGAAGTGGCAGCGCTTTCTGAACCGTGAACAGCGTACCTTTGACGTTACGATCAAAAGTGTCGTAGTAGTGCTCTTCAGAAATGTCTCCCAGAGGCAACATCGAGCCACCCCCTGCGTTTGCGAACAACACGTCAATACGCCCGTGCTCTGCAGCGACCTGCTGGTACAGGGCATCGAGTTCGTCCGGCTTGGAAGAATCCACTCGAACCCCGACTGCGCTACCAATCTGTGCGACGGCGTTGTCCAGCTCCGCCTGGCGGCGGCCAGTGATGAATACTCGTGCGCCTTGCTGAGCGAAAAGCTTGGCAGTTGCCAAGCCGATACCCGAAGTTCCGCCAGTCACGATTGCGATTTTGTTTTCAAGCTTGCCAGTCATGATCTTCTCCAGTGTTTGTGATGTTGCGTTGGGAGAAGCGTATCGACGACCGGAAAAAACCAAAATAGAATTGTTGTAAACTCATCGTTGCAGAAATGAAATGAGCAAACTTCCGGATTTTGAAGGGTTGGCGATGTTTGCCAAGGTAGCTGAGGAGGGTTCGTTCGCAGCCGCCGCCAGAGTCATGGGCGTTTCAGTGCCCACAGTTTCCAGGGCGGTAGCACGGCTGGAGGAGCGACTGGGGGGGCGCCTGTTCAACCGCACGTCTCGACAACTTTCATTGACCGAGTTCGGTCAGAGCATGGCGGGCAGGGCTGGGGAAATCTACCGACAGGCCGAAGAGGTGGAAGGCGAGGCGATGGAGCTCTCCGTTCGACCTCGCGGCCTGGTTCGCCTCGCGATCCCCATGTCGTTCGGCTTGAGATGGGTCGCGCCCTTGATGCCCCAACTCATTCGGCAGTATCCAGAGCTCTCGGTAGACCTCCATTTGTCCGACGCTTCGGTCGACCTGATCGCGGATGGTTTTGACGCGGCCTTGAGGATCGCTGCATTACCCGACTCCTCATTGGTGGCTAGAAAACTCTGTGCCGTGACTCAGTTTCTTGTCGCCTCACCGGCCTTCCTCAATCAGCACGGTAGGCCGAAGCACCCCCGAGAGCTGGCAAGTATGCCTTGCCTTAGCTACGCCTACCGTGCTCGGACGCAGGTCTGGAGATTCACTCATGCATCTGGAGTAGAAGAGGATATCGTGCCTACCGGGCCTTTGCGTGTCACTAATTCGGAGGCGATGATCCCAATGTTGCTAGAAGGGATGGCCATCTCTGAACTGCCTGAGTTCATCGCGAGTGAGTACCTGACGGATGGGCGCCTGGAAAGAATCTTGCCGGAGTGGAGTATGACTCGGGGCGGCTTGTATTTCGTGACACCGTCTGCGCGAACCCGGCCAGTGAAGATCAGAGCTGTTTCCGATTTCTTCTTTGAACACTTGTCCGCGCCGACGTGGCGCTGGACGCCCGGGTATGAGTCATCAGGTGATATTCAGCGAGCAGGGCTGTAGTAAGGTTGGTTCATCTACGGAGAATGACATGGGTAGTCAACTTCCAAAGGCCCTGGCCCATGAGAAACGCCGGAATCAGAAAAATTTTCCCGAAAATACCCTTTGATACTCCAGCAGCCTATGGCTGGTGCTTGCCAGCGCCGTAGCGCTTCTTGCGGGATCAGTATCCGCGCTGCTTCTGTTCTCCCTCGATCACGCGACCCAATGGCGTGCAACCCACCGCTGGGCCATCTGGCTGTTGCCTCTGACCGGCTTTGCAGTGGGGCTGGTTTATCACTTGATCGGCAAGCCGGTGAACGCAGGCAATAACCTACTGATCGAATAGATTCACGCCTCGAAGAAAACCGTTCCGCTGCGCATGATGCCTCTGGTGCTTGCGGGCACGGTTATATCCCACTTCTGGAACTATCGTGCTGTTTCAAGCAATCGATTTTGTCATTTTACGATCCCTCTGCAAGCACCATTGAGCTGCATAAATCAAAGGTTCCAGGGCGCGTCGGGATTTCTCGCAAAAAGCAATGCTGGCACGTTGACTCTCCCCTTAGGGGGAGACTTTAGACTCCCGGCCCTCGATATATCTGGCCTGAAAACAGCATTTTTTGGCCCGATGAATTTATTCATTCAATGCGGCTTTTGTAGGGAAACAATCAATGAACAATCCCTTGGAATTGGACAGCGTTATCAGCAGTACACAGGAGATTCTTGCGCAGTTGCTGGTGTTGGACCGGGCCGACGTGGCAGAGCACAGCAGTATCGTTGACGACCTCGGCGCCGACTCGCTGGACATCGTCGACCTGAGCTTCCAGCTGGGCCGTCAGTACGGTTGCACCTTGCCGAAAACCAGCGTGCTGGATCACGCGGTAGCGGTGTTCGGCGACGCCACCCGGTTTGTCGAAAAAGGTCGAATCACGCAGGACGGCGTGGCCTTGCTGGAGCAGAGCCTCAGCGCTTATGCGCCGGGCCAGTTGCACGCGGGCATGCAGCCGGGCGATGTCTTCTCGGCCACCACCGTGCGCAACTGGGCGCAGCAATGCCATAACGTTTTCAACTACCTCCCCGAGACCTGCCCTGAGTGTGGCGCGGTGCATGCCCAACTCAATGAACGCAAACAAGTGGTGTGTGGCGGTTGCAGTGCTCGTCTGACCCCTCTGGACGGTGACTCGATCTCGCGTCTGTTGGTTGAGCAGTACGCGGCCGCCCAGTTGAAGGCTTCGGCGTAGGGGTTGCCTTGATGCAGGCCCGAGAGGTTCTGGTCACCGGCTATGGTCTGGTGGCTCCCACGGCACTGGATGCAGCCTCGCTGTTCACGACGATCAGCGAAAACCGTTCCTGCATTCGCCAGCACCCGGCGTTTGTCGAACTGGGCTTTGCGAACCCGGCGGCCGGGTTTATCGATGAGCAACAATGGCAGGTGATCGCTGCGGCCTTTCCGGGCGATCTGCAGACCACCTCCCGCCAGGAATGGCTGGCGCATTACGTGGCCCGTCAGGCGTTGGCCCATGCCGGGTTGGCCGACGGCGCATTTGCCCGGGTCGCCAGCGGTATTTTCGTCGGGGCCAATAAATACTGCATGAGCGGTGATTTGCGGGACGCCAGCCGTTACATGGACGATCAGGGGCGGGTCGATCTTGACCAGTACCTGGATAACCACACCCTCAGCGGTGGGGCGTTCGCTCGGCGGGTTGATCAGCAAACCCGCCATCTCGCCGAATGGCTGGGTGTACGTGACCATATCTCCACACATTCCGATGCCTGTGCCGCTGGCACCATGGCCATCGGCAGCGCCTATCGAGCGATCGCCCGTGGCGAGATCGACCTGGCGTTGTGTGGCGCGGTGGAGTTGATGGCCCATGAATTGTCCTACTACAGCTTTGATGGGCTGGGCGCACTCTGCCAGCGAGTGGACTTTTCCCCACAAGAACAAAGCCGGCCGTTCATGCCAGACCGCTGCGGTTTTGTGCTGAGTGAAGGGGCGGCGCTGTTGGTGCTGGAATCCCGCGAGCATGCCGAGCGTCGTCAGGCCCGCTCGCTGGGCCGGGTGCTGGGTTACGCGAATCTGTGCGAGGCAGAGAAAATCACCTCCAGCAGCCGCGATGGCAGCAAGTACGCGGCCTGCATGACCGCGGCCCTGGCCGATGCCGAACTGCCCAGTGCGGCTGTGGACCATGTGAATGTTCACGGTACGTCGACACAAGCCAATGACCGTTGCGAGGCCCTGGGCCTGGCGCAGGTGTTCGGCGAAACCCTGGAGCAGATGACGTTCACCGCCAACAAATCTGCCGTAGGGCATTCGTTGGCCGGCAGTGGTGCCATTGAGGCGGTGCTGTCGTTGATGAGCATTCAGTCGGGAGTGGCCTTGCCGACCCTCAATTTTCAGCCGGAAAAATCCGAATTTCCGGAGTTGAAATTCCTTTGCGAACCGTTGCAGCAACCGATCAATGTCGTGCTTTCAAACTCCTTCGGGTTTGGTGGCGTGAACAGTTCGTTGGTGCTGGGCAGGGCATGACATGACCAGATCCAATTCAACTGCTGTTTATATCACTGCAGCGTCGGTACTCAACGCCGCCGGTACTGAATGTGCGCCTCGTGACAGTCAACCTCAGGCCGCGCAACCGCTGGATTTCGACCCGGCACGCCTGGCCCGTTGCGTCGCAGCGCCCGCCTTGCCGGCTGGTGTGTACGACCGTAAATTGTCCCGCAGCCTCGAGCCTCAGGGCGCGCGCCTGCTGTATTGCGCCGGCCGCCTCGCCGAGGCCTTGCGTGAGCTGGAACTGCCCGATGAGCGGATCGCATTGACCGCTGCCATTCCGGAAGTGGATGGCCCCAGCTCGTGCTGGGATGCAGTGCAGGCCATTGGCGCACAACCGGCGGATCTGTTGGCGCAATTCTTTGCCCACACACCGCCGCTGCATGCGCTGATGATGCTCAACAGTAGCGTCATGGCCCACGCGGCTGAGGCCTTGCATTGCAAGGGCCCCATGGGCGGTTTTTGCTCCCAGGGCAATGCAGGACTGGATGCTTTGATGGAAGCCGCCGCCCATCTGAGCGAAGGCCGTGCCGATGCTGCCGTCGTGGTCAGTAGCAGCCCGAACATCACCCCGGCATTGTACCTGCGTGACGCTACACACCCACCTGTGAACCCCGGCCCGTGGGTTTTCGGCGAAGGTGCTGCGGCACTGTTGCTGACGACCAAGCCGGGCCGCGGTGCTCAATCTGCGTTGCGCATTGCCGGGTTTGCCCGTGGTTACAGCGCGCAACCCGAGCGTGGGCTGGCGGTTGGTCGCGACGTCATCGAGCGTGCTTTGAGCAACGAAAAACTGTGTCTCAGTGATGTCGGGCAAGTCGTCGCCGATGCACAGGACCCGCAAATTGCCGCGTTGTTCACCCTATCGGGGCACACCCTCGAACACTCCAGGGCGTTGGTAGGTGACTTGGGCGCCAGCGCCTTGCTCAGCGAAATCGCTGTGACCTGGGCACTGGATTGCAGCCGTTACACGCTGTTGCTCGAACATAGCCGAGGTGGGCATTGGGGCGCGGTGCTGCTGGCCAGAACGTCGTCGGACACAGAGACAATGGAGAGTTACCCATGAGCCCCAGACGGATCGTGATCACGGGCATGGGCGCCGTCACCGGCTTCGGTTTCGAGTGGCAGTCCATGTGGCAAAGAATGTTGGCCGGCGAGCATTGCATTCGGCCGTGGCAACCGGAAGGCGTCGAGGCGGGTGCGTTCCCCGTGCGTTACGCTGCGCCCGTGGATATGGGCTTGATGCCGGCACACTTGAAAGACCATCCGGCCTGGGGGTTGTCGCTGGAAAAACGCACCCGTTTTGGTTGGGTCGCGGCCACCCAAGCCATTTCCGACAGTGGCCTGAGCCCCGAACAGTTGCGTGGCGCGGCGGTATTGTCAGCGTCCGGCGCACCTGCTCATCGTTTGCAGGACATGCTGCTCAGCCTGGCGGATGACCCGGCGCAGGCACCGTCCTGGGCTCAGTTGATGGCGCGACAGGCGCAGGTCGATCCTGACAGTTCACTGTGTCAGAGCAACGACCGCCTTGCGCGGGTAATTGCCGATGGCATCGGCAGTGAACGCCCGGTGATCAATATCAGCAGCGCTTGCGCGGGAGCATCCCAGGCCATCGGCAATGCATTCCAGATGATCCGTCGCGGCGAGGTCGAACTGGCCATTGCCGGGGGCGCCGATTCGGTGCTGAGCCTGGACACCATGACCGCGCTGTATCTGCTCGGCGCCGCCAGCAGCGAGCAGCGTTGGGGCACCGAACTGTGTCGGCCCTTCGACCGCCATCGCAGTGGCTTGATTGCGGGTGAAGGCGGTGGCTTTGTCGTGCTCGAAACCCTCGAACGGGCGCTCGCCCGAGGGGCAACGCCGTACGCCGAAGTGCTGGGTTTCGGCAGCAGCCTGGATGCCTACAAAATCACCGCACCCGACCCGCAGGGCCGGGGAGCGGTGCTGGCGATGCAGGCGGCCCTGACAGATGCCGGGCTGGAGCCGCAACAGGTCGATCTGATCAATGCCCACGGTACGTCGACACCCCTCAACGATGCCGCCGAAACCCTGGCGATCAAGACCCTGTTCGCCGAGCGCGAACATTATCGGCGGTTGCTGGTGACGGCCAACAAATCCCAGTTCGGCCACCTGATTGCGGCCGCCGGAGCACCGGAATTCATGCTCACGGCCCTGGCCTGCCGGGATGATCGGGTCACGCCGACCCTGAACCTGCATGATGCTGACGAACAATGCGACCTCGACTACTGCGCCCATCAAGCGGTCAAGCGCAAGGTGGACGTTGCCCTGAGCAACTCCTTCGGTTTCGGCGGCCTCAACACTTCACTGGCGCTGGGCAAGTACCGGGAGGCGCCGCGATGAAACAGGCGGTCGCGATTGCCGGTGCGGGTTGCGTGTTGCCCAGCGGCTGGGGTGTCGAATCTTTCTGGGCGGCTGCGAACGAAGGGCGCAGTGCAATTACGGCGCTGAACGCCCGAAGGTTCAGCAGCGAACGCGTGGTGGCGTTCGGGCAAATTCAGGATCAGGACCACCAACGCAGCCGAGAAGACCTTGCGCAAAACCTTCAACGTTACTGCACGCCGGCAGTGATCTGGGGCGTCAGCGCGGTACGTCAGGCGTTGGAAGAAGCAGGCCTGGCCGATGAGCAGGCGGATGTCCGTTTTGGTTTGTATTGCTGTCAGGGCGGCTACACCCATCCGTCTCTGGAATCCTATGCCGAGTTGTTGCTCGGCTGTCGGCAGGACGGCGTCGCCGACATGGCGGCGTTCGCCAAACGGATCCTGCAAGACCGTGCCCAGGACCCTTTTCTGGTGCTCAAAGGCTTGAGCAACTGCTTGCTCGGTGTCACCAGCCTGGCGCTGAAACTGGTGGGTGAGTGCAACGCCTATATGCAAGGTGTCGCCGGCAACCTGGCAGCCTTGCGTGAGGCTACGGCCGCTTTGCAGGATGGCCGAATCGACGCGGCGATCGTTGTCGGTGCGGGCAGCGAGCTGGATGCCTTGGCGCTGTCCGGGTTGGTTCAGGCGGGGGTCATCAGCGCCAACGGCTCGAACACTCTGCTGCCGTTTGACCTTCGGGGCACCGGCGGCATTGCCGGGGAGGGCGCGGCAGCATTGGTGCTGCGCCGGCGCGAAGACCTGCCGGCCGGCCCTCAGGCGTGCCTCGCCGACATGACGGCCCATGCCACCCTCGATCGCTTGAGCCTGCCCGACAGCCCAACCGATCTGTTGGTGTGCAGCGGCACCGGCGATGCGCACAAAGACCGCGTGTTGTGCCAGACGCTGGCCCTTGCGCGCGCCTCGCACATCACCAGCGGGTTGGCGATAAACGGCATTCTCAGCGCAGCGCCGAGCCTGGTGGATCTGATGCTTGCGCGTTGCGCATTACAGGCCCAAAGCGTGCCGCCGATTGCCGGTTTGCAGCAGCCAGTGGCAAACCTGCCGTTCATTCAGGGCGCGCCCCACGCCGCGAGCCTTGAGCATTGCCTGGTGCTGAACCGCGACGACAACGGATTCAGCGCCGCCTATCAAGTGCTCTACAGCGCAAAGGTCACTCAAGACTGACGCTGACTACCGCCTATTTTTTACTTTCAGGGATATGACAGTCATGGATTATCGCGATTTCGTTCGGCCCAAATTCGTCGGCCTGCTCCAGGCACTGGGCCTGGAGTGTGAGTTTCAGCGCGCCCTCGGTAGCCAGTTGTTCTACCGCAACCCCAAGGGCGACATGGTCACGGTCACCGACTTTCTCGGCGGTTACGGTGCGGCACTGTTCGGCCACAACGACCCACAGTTTGTCGATCAGCTCTGTGCGCTGCTGCGCAGCGACGTGCCGTTCAACGCGCAAATGTCGATCCGCGGTGCGGCCGGGCAATTGGGGCGAGAGCTCAGCGACGCCTTCAATCGCGAACTGAAGAACACCGAACGTTACATTTCGACTTTCTCCAACAGTGGCGCAGAGGCGGTGGAAATCGCCGTCAAGCACGCGGAGTTCCGTCGCCAGAAGAGCCTGCAAAAGCAGTTCGACGACATCGATTTCACCCTGGCCAGCCTGACCGCCAGCGAACGCGCTTACCGCGAGCTGGATGTGGCCGACCTCGACCTGCCTGCAGGTGTCCTGCCACCCACTCTGAACAGCGTGACCTTGCGTCAGGTGGTTGAAGCCGTTCGCCAACACAACCTGGCGCAGCTGCATATCGAACCGGTATTCATCGCCCTGCGCGGCAGCTTCCACGGCAAATTGGTCAATACCGTGCAACTGACCTATGGCCGTCAGTACCGCGCGCCGTTTGCCCGTTTTGGTCTGAACGTCGAGTTCATCGACCCCCAGCAGCCCCATCAGTTGCAGGAATTGCCGGCCCGGCACACGCACCATTGGCTGAGCCTGCAATGGGACGGCGAACACCTGAACGTGCTGAAACTGCCGTTCAGCGCGATTACCGCCGTGTTGATGGAGCCGATTCAGGGTGAAGGCGGTATCAACGAGTTCGCGGCCGAGTTCTACCTGGGGCTGCGCAAGCTGTGTAACGAGCAACAGTGCCCGCTGGTCATCGATGAAGTGCAGTCAGGTTTTGGTCGCGCCGGGACGTTTCTTGCCAGCAGCCAGTTCAACCTGCAAGGCGACTATTACTGCCTGTCCAAGGCCCTCGGCGGCGGCTTGATGAAAATCGCAGCGACGGTGATCCGCAGCAGCCACTACGAAGGCGAGTTCAGCTACATCCACAGCTCGACCTTCGCCGAGGACGATCCGTCCTGCCATATCGCGCTGTCGGCATTGCGCCGGTTGTTCGCCAATGACGACGCGATGCTCAAAGACATACGCACCAAGGGCGCGTACCTCAAAGCCTCGCTCAATGAACTGAAGATGGCCTATCCGGATGTGATCGCCGATGTGCGCGGGCGCGGCTTGCTGGTGGGTTTGGAATTGCACGACCTGAGTGTCAGCAGCTCGCTGGTACAGGCGTCGGCCCAGTACAACGATGCCTTGGGTTACTTGATCGCCGGCTACCTGTTGCAATTCGAAGCGTTGCGGGTAGCACCGTCGGGCAGCAACTCCAACGTGATTCGCCTGGAGCCGCCAGCCTGTATCACCCTGGGCGAAATCGACGGGCTGATCGGTGCCCTGCAACGGGTCTGTGACATGCTGCGCCGTGGCGATGCGTTGCCGTTAGCGGCGGGTATCTGCGCGGACTCGATTCCCGCCGTGCCAGCCCGTCAGGACGATTTTCGGGTGGCCGAGCCCGTTGAAAAAAACGATGCCAAGGTCGAAGTCGTCGCCCGGGTAGCGTTCATCAACCACCTGATCGATGCCGATATCCTCGGTGACGTCGATCCCTCGCTGGCAGCCCTGAGCCCGGAACAGAAACGCACGTTCATCAACCGCACCAAGCCTGAACGCCGCGCTGCGCCAGTCGGCCCGGTGATCATTCGGTCGCGCCTGGGCATGGCGGTGGAGTTCACGTTGTACCCGCTGTGCATGGATTCGGATGCCATGGCCGAGTACATCCTCAGCGGTGACCTGGACAGTATTCGCGAAGAAGTCGGCAGGCGTGTCACCGATGCCCGCGCCGATGGCTGCAGCATCGCCGGCCTCGGGATGTACACCTCGATCGTCACCAACAATTGCCAGGCGCTGAAGATTGCCGACATGGCGCTGACGTCCGGCAATGCCCTGACCATCGGCATGGGGCTCGAAGCCATCGAGCAAGGCTGTGTACAGCAAGGTCTGGCACTGCGCGAGCAAACCGCTGCCGTTGTCGGCGCCGCCGGTAACGTTGCGTCGACCTATGCCTCGTTGCTGTCCGCCACTGTCGATCACCTGATTCTGATTGGCAGCGGTCGTGACGGCTCGGTTCGGCGCCTGGAGAAAACTGCGCAACAGATTTACGCCGACGCGGCGCGTTCGATCCTCAAAGGCACGGCCGAACATGACCGGTTGGCGCAGCGACTGCTGGCCCTTGATGGTTTTCGTGGCTTGTTGCACTCGCATGGACAAAAAGCCGACCTCGGTTTGCACATCGCCCGTCTGGTGGATGAGCGCCTTGGCGCGAACGCCTTCATCACGGTCACCAACGATCTCGAAGCCCTCAAGGGTGCACGGATTGTCCTGTGCGCTGCCAATGCGCCTCAGCCGTTCCTCGGCGCCGAACATTTCGCCGAGCGCAGCTTGATTTGCGATATCGCCGTGCCGCTGAACGTTCATCAAGACATGCCGAGCCAACGCGAAGACGTGCTCTACATGCACGGCGGCATCGTCCAGACGCCGTTCGACGACGGCCTGGCGCCCAACGTGCGGGCCTACCTGAAAAAAGGTCAGCTGTATGCGTGCATGGCCGAGTCGGTGTTGATGGGCTTGTCTGGCATGAGCCAGCACGGCTCCTACGGCGATATCAGCCGGGAGCAAGTTCAGCAGGTCCGCGCACTGGCCGCGACCCACGGCTTCACCCTCGCGCAATTCAAAACTCAAAACTCGCTTTAAGGAGCGGTCATGACTCAGAAAATAGCCGTCGTGACCGGCGGCAGTCGCGGCATTGGCAAGTCCGTCGTGCTGGCCCTGGCCGGCGCGGGTTATCAGGTTGCCTTCAGTTATGTCCGTGACGAGGCGTCAGCCGCTGCCTTGCAGGCGCAGGTCGAAGGGCTCGGCCGGGAGTGCCTGGCTGTGCAGTGTGATGTAAAGGATGCGCAGAGCATTCAGGCGTTTTTTGAACGGGTCGAGCAGCGTTTCGAGCGTATCGACTTGTTGGTCAACAACGCCGGTATCACCCGTGACGGTTTGCTCGCCGCGCAATCGTTGAGCGACATCACCGAGGTCATCCAGACCAACCTGATCGGCACGTTGTTGTGCTGTCAGCAGGTGCTGCCCTGCATGATGCGCCAACGCAGCGGGTGCATCGTCAACCTCAGTTCGGTGGCCGCGCAAAAGCCCGGCAAGGGCCAGAGCAACTACGCCGCGGCCAAAGGCGGTGTAGAAGCATTGACGCGCGCACTGGCGGTGGAGTTGGCGCCGCGCAACATCCGGGTCAACGCGGTGGCGCCCGGCATCGTCAGCACCGACATGAGCGAAGCCCTGGTCGGCGCCCATGAGCAGGAAATCCAGTCGCGGCTGTTGATCAAACGGTTCGCCCGGCCTGAAGAAATTGCCGACGCGGTGCTGTATCTGGCCGAGCGCGGCCTATACGTCACGGGCGAAGTCTTGCCCGTCAACGGCGGATTGAAAATGCTATGAGCCAGGCACGCACGATTGTGATTACCGGCGCGGCCAATGGTATTGGCCGCGCCGTCGCGGAAAGTTTTGCAGCCCAGGCCGAGCACCTTTTGATCTTGCTTGATCGGGATCTGGCAACCTTGCAGCGGTGGGTCACCGAGGGCGAATTTGCCGCTCGCATCGAAACCCATCAAGCGGACATCGCCGATCTGGCCAGCCTGCAACTTCTGTTCAAGGGCCTGGCCAACCGGGTCGGCTTTGTCGATGTGCTGGTCAACAGCGCCGGGGTCTGCGACGAGAACGAGCCCGAAGACCTGGACAACTGGCACAAGGTGATTTCGATCAACCTCAACGGCACTTTTTACGTCACCTCGTTGTGCCTGCCACTGATGGCGGATGGTGGGCGGATCGTCAACATGTCGTCGATCCTCGGCCGAGCGGGCAAGGTCCGCAACACCGCTTACTGCGCCTCCAAGCACGGCATCATCGGCATGACCAAGGCCTTGGCGCTGGACCTGGCGCCACGGCGAATCACCGTCAATGCCATCCTGCCCGCCTGGATCGACACACCGATGCTGCAAGGCGAATTGGCGGCTCAGGCGCGCATCGCCGGAATCACCCATGAGCAAATCCTGCGCAATGCCAAGAAGAAGTTGCCCCTGCGGCGCTTCATTCAGGGCGACGAAGTGGCGGCCATGGTCCGTTATCTGGCGAGCCCCCAGGCGAGTGGTGTCACAGCGCAAAGCCTGATGATTGACGGCGGTGCCGGGTTGGGAATGTAGCCATGGCTCGACTGGGATTGAACCGCGGCCTTTTGGCCGCGCTGGTCAGCCTCGGCTCGCCGGTTGCGATCGCCGAGTGGTTGCCGGAGCATCATGAAGCGGAGATCGGCGTAGCCACGGCCGTGCGTCTGCACGGTGACGACCAGGTCACGCAAAAGGCCGTGTACCTCAAGTTCAGCCTGGAGGATGCCTGGGACAGCGGCTATTACAAGGCCAAGGGCCGAGCCCGTTACGACTTCCGTTATGACGGCAACAACCCCTACAGTGCGCAAGCCCGGGACGATTACCGGGCGACCGCCGATTGGCGGCACCTTTACTGGGGGCTCTACGTCGGTGACGGCGAGCTGACGGTGGGCTGGCAGCAGGTGGTGTGGGGGCGTGCAGATGAATTACGGGTGCTCGATCAGATCAACCCGCTGGACTATCGCGAGGGGGTGATCGGTCTGTTGGAAGACAGCCGCATCGCGGTGCCGATGATTCGCCTGGTGCAGCCGGTCGCCGAGTGGGAGCTCGAAGCGCTGGTGATCACTGATTTCGTGAAAAACCAGGCGCCGGCCGTCGGCAGCGAGTTCGATGCACCGATATTTGCCACACCCGATCCGCAGATGTTTGTGGTCGATTCGCGGCCCGGTTATGACGGTCACAGTGGCTTCGGTTATGGCGCCAGTGCCAGCGGCCGGATCGGCACGGTGGATGTCAGCTTCGTTGCCCTCAACGCCCGCCAGCAGGACCCGGTTTACGCCGTCGAAGGCCAGACCGAAGAGGGCCTGATTCGCCTCGAACGGCAATTCCCGCGCTATTCCATGGGCGGCGCCAGTGTGGCCATCGATGCCGGCCACAGCATCGTGGTACGCAGTGAAGTCGCCTACTTCGACAATTGGCGCGTCACCAATCCTTACCGCGCTTACGGCAGCGACCAGACGGCGATGACCAAGTCGCTGCTGGGCGTCGATTACCTGTTGCGGGACTGGCTGATCTCGACGCAGTGGCAACATCAGCGGCTGCTCGACTGGCAGCCCGGCATGGTCCAGGACAAACGCGACGACCTGTTCACCGTGTCTGCCGAAGGCTCGCAGTTCCAGGATCGCCTCAAGACCCGTCTGGTTTTCGGCATGTCGCCGCCAGCGCAGGACGACAGCTTCGTTCAGGGGATCTTCACCTACAAACCGGTGGACTGGCTCAAGTTGGGGCTCGAAGTCGATGTGTTCTTCGGCAAGCCCGACCGCCAGTTCGGTGCTTACGCCAACCGCGATCAGGTGCGCTTGTCCGCCGGTTATCTGTTCTGACCACACCAGTGCGGTGTGCGAACCACTCAAACAATGAAAAGGAAATCGCGATGTTGCCCATCTTCAAGACCCTGACTGTAAGCGCACTGTTGCTGAGCGCCGCTGCCGCCATGGCAGCTGAACCACGCACGGCCGACGACATCATTCGCCAGGCCCGGGACCGCGATGACGGCAAGAGCTTCATGTCCCAGGTGTCTCTGATCCTGATCGACAAGCAAGGTAACAGCCGCATCCGCGAGTTCAGCTACCTGCAAAAGGATTACCCGGACAGCGACAAATTCACCATGTATTTCTCCGCGCCGAGTGATGTGCGTGACGTCGCCTTCCACATCGAAAACCCGCGCGAGGCCCTGGGCCTCGAAGATAGCCAATGGATGTATTTGCCGGTCAGCCGACAGACCCGAAGGATTTCCACCACCGACAAGCGCGGG
The DNA here is from genome assembly GCF_023093815.1 of Pseudomonas sp. PNPG3. Classification (NCBI taxonomy): domain Bacteria; kingdom Pseudomonadati; phylum Pseudomonadota; class Gammaproteobacteria; order Pseudomonadales; family Pseudomonadaceae; genus Pseudomonas; species Pseudomonas sp. PNPG3. The sequence continues at coordinate 169,939 of NZ_JALLKV010000001.1, read as the reverse complement.
GCATTCATGGGTAGCGACTACTCCTATGCCGACCTCGACAAGATTCGCGCCGAAGACTATCGCCAAACGCTGGTTGGCGAAGAGCAGTTGCAGGGCCGCGATTGCTACGTGATCGAGCGTGAGCCGGCGACGCCTGCCGTGCTGGCCAAGACCGGCTACAACAAGCTCAAGGTCTGGGTTGACAAGAAAAACTCACTGGTGCTGCGCCAGGACTTCTTCGATGTAAAAGGTGTGATGTTCAAGCAGATGCGCACTCTGAAGACTGAAACCATCGACCAGATCGACAGCATTACCTTCAGCGAAACCGAAGACTTCATCGCCGGTACACGCTCTCAGCTGCGCTTCAACCAGTTGCAGTACAACGTCGCGCTGGACGACCGCCTGTTCACGCAGGCCGCGATCAAGCGTGGGCTGAAAGCCGGCGACTTGCCGGAATACGCCGTGTCTGCCCGCTAAGCGCCGCTCTCGATTCATCTGGAACCCTCATTCATGGAAAGATACCTGAACTTCGTCGAGCGCTATGCGCGGGCAATTGTGTTCGTGCTGGTGGCGATCACCGCCTACTTCACCTACACCCTCGGCGCGCTGATGTCGGACACCAATCCGTATCTGCTCAAGGACACTCACCCGGCGCGCAAGACGATCATTGATTTGCAGCGCGAGTTCACCGGCACATATGACTCGGTCATGGTGGCGCTGAGCAACCCCGAGAGTGTCTTCAACACCACGTCGCTGAACGCGCAGTTCGAGTTGTCCCAGGCCATACGCCGGCTGATGCTGGCGAACGATGAGGACCGTGTCGAACTGCAGCGCATCGTTGGCCTCCACAGTGGCGATCCCGATGCCCAGGCCTTGCTGGTGCAGATCCTCGCCGAAGGTTTTTCGCAGAACGATTACGCTGCCGCCAAAGCGCTGCGCGACCATGGGATTGCCCGGCACTGGGACAGCCACGACCTGCAGTTCCTGAGCTTTCTTGCCGAGCGGCTCAACCCGATCCAGGAAATGGCCTCGATGGCTGACCTGGAAAACATCAGCTTGAGTGCCGATGGCGAGTTGTGGATCCACAAGACCCTGCACGCCCTGGATATGGACCCGAGCAAGGTCGAAGCGCAGATCATGGGCAACGAGCAGATGGTTGGTGGCGTCGTCTCGGCGGACAAGAAAGTCGCCATGGTCGTCGCCGAACTGGGCACCAAACAGGACGACGCTCAGGCCCAGTTGCGTGCCTATCACCAGGTCCGCGAGATCATCGCGAAGTACCAGGCCGCTCACCCGGAGTTCACCGATGAGGTATTCATCGCCGGCATGCCGATCTTCATTGCGGCCCAGCAGGAGATCATCGATCACGACCTGGCGATGCTGTTCCCGATCGTGTTCCTGTTGGTGACTTCTCTGCTGGTTTTCTTCTTTCGCAAACCACTTGGCGTGGTGCTGCCGCTGTTCAATATCCTCTTCTGCACCATCTGGACCCTTGGCCTGATGGCGCTGCTGCGTGTACCGATGGACTTGCTCACCAGTGTGTTGCCGGTGTTCCTGTTCACCATCTGTTGTGCCGACGCGATCCACGTCATGGCCGAGTATTACGAACAGCTCAATTCGGGCAAGTCTTTCCGCGAAGCCAACCGAGAAACCCAGCGCCTGATGGTCACGCCCGTCGTTCTGACAACGGTCACGACTATTGCGACGTTCTTGATTTCCACCACCAACAACATTGTCAGCATCCGCAACTTTGGCGTGTTCATGTCCATCGGCCTGACGGCGGCGCTGATCATTTCGTTGCTACTGATCCCGGCGTGGATTTCGATCTGGGGCAAAGATGCCGTCCCGCGCAAAGTGCAACTCAAAGAGTCGCTGATCTCCCACTATCTGGTAGTGTTCTGTGCCTGGCTGATTCGCTGGCGCAAGCCGGTATTGCTGGTGACCCTGCCGTTGTTGGCGATGATGACGGTGTTCACGTTCAAGGTGGATATCGAAGACTCGGGCATTGCCTACTTCAAGAAGGACAGCCCGGTGCGGATGTCCGACGAGTTCATCAACCGGGCCGGAGTCGCGGGTACGTCGCCGGGCTGGATCGCTTTCGACACCAAGACTCCGCGTGGCGCGCTGACCACTGAAACCGTGCAGTTCCTGGAACGTCTGGACCAGTTCATCAGGGCCCAGCCGAACGTGAGTTACACCTATTCGGTGGCGACCTATATCAAGCGCATGAACCTCGTGCTCAATGACATGAACCCTGCTTTCCTGCGGGTGCCGCAGGCGGTGGAGCAGGTGACGGTGGTCGATGATGACGGGAAACCGGAGACCTTCGAAGTCGATGGCAACTCGCTCATCGAACAACACATCATGATGTTCGAGAACGGTGGCGGCACCGACTTGCAGAACGTGCTCAATGCCGATTACTCGAAGGCGGTGACGCTGTTCACCATGACCTCCTCTGTGGCGGGCGATTACCAGGCGATGCTCGATAAACTGGACGCCTGGCTGGCGATCAACAAACCGGCCAACCTGCAAGTCACCCATGCCGGTACGCCGTACATATGGACCGGGGTGTTGCAGGAAATCACCCAGGGTCAGGTGCTGAGCTTCTCGCTGGCGTTGCTGGCCGTGACCTTGATGATGATGTTCTGGCTCAAGTCAGTACGCCTGGGCATCCTCGGCATGCTGACGTTGCTGACCACGTCGGTGACGGTGTACGGCAGCATGTACCTGTTGGATATCGAGTTGAACATCGGTACCACACTGGTGACGTTCCTGGTGGTGGGCGTCGTGGATTACGCCGTTCACCTGCTGTCACGGATCAAGATGCTGGTGCAGAAGGGCGCCGAGATCGACGAGGCCATCCTGGCGGCCATGCAGGGCGTCGGGCGTTCGACGGTGGTCAATGTCGTGATCTTCTCGATGGGCTTTGTCGCGCTGCTGTTCTCCGCCTACAAACCCGTCATTGACCTGGGTGTACTGGTGATACTGGCGCTGTCATCCAGTGGCTTCATGACCATTTTGTTGGTCACGCTGATTTCGCCGTGGTTCTTTGCCTCGATTGTGCCGCAGCCAGCAGTGCAAGAGGGCGAGCAGCCGCGGGGTGAGGCTGTGCCAGGCTAAATCGCCGGGGCGCCTGCGTGTTGAAAACGGCACGGGGCGCCATGGCCGTTCAGCGGCGGCGGTGCGGATTCAGCGGGCTTTTTCCAGGTGTTCGAACTGGCATTGCATCTGAGCATCTTTGAGGCTCAGCTCAAACTCGACCAAGCCGTCATGCACTTTCTGCAACGCCTGGATCTGCCCCATCAATTCCTGCTTTTTGTTATCGATGGCCTGCATGGCCAGATCCCAGGGCAGCTCCTGGCCGCGATGATCCTGCAGAATGGCCTGCATTTCCTTGAGCTTGAAACCGAGTTGCTGAGCGCATTTGATGAAGGTCAGCAGCTCTACGCTTTGCTGGCTGTAGATGCGGTACTTGCCTTCGCGTTGCGGGGGGGGCAACAGGCCGATTTCTTCGTAATGTCGAATGCTTTTGACGGTGGTGCCCGACAGCTGGGCGGCTTTGCCGATGTACATGAAAATCCCTTTTTGACGCATCAGAAGCGAAAAGATGTCGCGCGCTCGCACAGGCGCGCGACATCTTTGCACAAGCGTCAGGGGGTTGGAAGCCAGTTTGGACAAGGTGTCGCAGCAGGTAGGCTCGGCTGGGCAGTGCAGGGGCACGGCACGACCGGGGCCGATCAGCGGCTGGCGACTGCCTGGACTTGTTTGAGCCAGGCTTCACGCTGTTCCGGCTTGGAGCCCAATACCGGACCGAAGGTCAGGGTTTTCAGGGGCTTTATGCCGCAGAACTCCAGGGTGGTCTTGCGCATTTGGTGCAGGCCCGGCATGCGATACACCCATCGGTAGTACCACGGCGGCGTGTCCATGGTCACCAAAAGGTGAGCCGTGCGACCCTTGAGCAGCTTATCCGGGAAGGGCGAGCCCTTGCGGTACTTGAAGGCAAAACCGGGCAGAAACACGCGGTCGAAGAACCCCTTGAGCAACGCCGGAATGCCGCCCCACCAGATCGGGTACACAAATGTCAGGTGTTCGGCCCAGGTAATGTCGTTCTGTGCGGCGATCAAATCGGGCTCAAGCAACTGGACCTGGTTATAGCCATCGTGCAAGACCGGATCGAAAACCAGGGTGTCCAGGCGCAGCAAGCGCACCTCATGGCCTGCTTGCGTGGCGGCCTCGACGTAACGTTCGGACACAGCGCCGCAAAAGCTGTCGTTCGAAGGGTGGCCGAGGATTACGAGCATGCGTTTGCTCTTCATGACAAACTCCAGGTAATGAAGTGCCAAGGGTAAAGTCTGCCCCTTACGGTAGAGTCAAGCGTTGCCGGTTAGCGGTAGAGACAAACAGTTCAGCAGCGCTCGGGTGTAGCCCGGCAAACCGTCGAATGAGTGGGCAGGAACGTAATGTTTCAGGGTCCCCGAAGAATATTTGGACAGGGCTCTGGGGCGGCATTTTTGCTTGATGGAAGCAGAAATGTACCCCCAGAAATACCCTTCGATACCCTCATCAGAATGCGCGATCGAGAACGGCGATTTCTGACAGCTTTCGAACAGGCCCTCGCTGGACTTTAGTGTACCTCCACGGTTGTGTGGCCGATAACGGGGCAGGGCTGGGGCCGTTTGGGAATGCTTTCACGAAGGGGTGCTTTCGACCCGAAGCTGCCTTTCGCTGAGGGCAGCAAAGGGAAAAAATATGACACAGCGAAACTTCATCCTAACGGCATTCTATGCAGACTTTGTTGAAGCCATGCAGGGAATGAAGGCCAATGCTCATCTGTGCTTCCGTTATGCGGCCTGTATCGAACAGCGCCAGATTCTAAAATTTGAGATTGGTTACCGATGCGCATATAGCATGGCATAAAGGCGTAGATTCGTGGCTACGCCTAATGCATGGATTAACTAGGGCACAATGTTAGCTCCTGACCAGCGCGATCATTTCGATTTCTACTTCAGCCCCCAGGGGCAGAGCTGCGACACCTATTGCAGCACGAGCGGGATACGGCGCGGCGAAAAACTCAGCCATAACCGAGTTTACCAGCGCAAAACATGAAAGATCAGTTAAAAAAACGTTTACTTTAACCACGTCTTTCATCTCGGCGCCGGACTCTAAAATAAGCGTCTCGGCATTCTTGAAAGCTTGGCGGATCTGCGCTTCGATGCCCGAAACCAGCTGCATGGTGCTGGCATCCAAAGGCAACTGACCAGAGAGGTACAGCATGTCGCCGGCCTTGACGGCATGAGAATATGCGCCGACGGCTCCAGGTGCGTTTTCTGACACTAAATGCTTTAGCATAAAACCCTCAGATTGGACATGTTTACTATCTTTCATCGCTATATTGAAACTTTGGCATTTCCCAGTGGAAGCGAATAGCCAAAAGCCGGAGAGCAAAACCTCCTAGGAAGGTGAGGAGAATCGCTTGATTATGTGAAAACCCTAAGCAGTCACAGGCGAAGTAGAACCAAGAAGCAACGAATGCAACACCCGCATAGAGCTCACGCCTGAACACCAGTGGAATATCATTGCAAAAGATATCGCGAAGTACGCCACCAAAAACACCTGTCACAACGCCACTCAAGGAAGCAATTAATAATCCATGCCCCATATCGAGAGCGGTCTGGCATCCGATCAAAGTAAAGGCAATAAGGCCAATTGCATCCAGAACCAGAAATAGAGATCTCAAGCGTCTCATTAATGGTGCGATCATGACCGTGAAAAGTGCTGCAATACTGGTGAGAATCAGATACTCGGGGTGTTTCACCCAAGTAAGCGGATAATGACCGAGTAAAATGTCTCGTACCGACCCACCGCCTAGCGCTGTTACACAAGCCACCAGTATTACGCCAAACCAATCCATGCCTCTCCGCCCAGCAGACAACGCCCCTGTCATCGCTTCTGCGGTGATCGCCATTAGATATATGTAAAGAAGCATAGGTAGTACCTGAGTGTTCAGGTGGATAACTCTACCTTCTGACTTCATTCAAAAACATCGACATTCAATAAGCCACGCTTATCACCCTATAAGCACAGAATATTGATTCGTTCTAGGTCGGGGAATAGCCTCTGCCCACCCCTTCGAAACGAATGAAAAAAATGAAAACCCAACCGTTTAAAAGCCTCGTGCCAGCCATTCACCGGGCGTCCACAGTCGTCTTTGACAACTTCGCCGACTTTGCAAACCGTCGCGAGCGTCAGCCTGATGGCTTCAGCTACGGCCTGACCGGAACCCCGACGAACCGTGAGCTGGAGCAGGCAATCTCTAGGCTGCACGGTGCAGCACATACCGTGGCTTTGCCTTCTGGGCAGGCCGCCCTGGTACTTGTCCTGCTGAGCTTCCTGAAGGCTGGCGATCACGTGATCGCACCAGACAACTGCTATGGGCCCACTCGCGAGTTCCTCGCCAACAACATTCGCTCGTTCGGTATCGACGTCACTTTCCTCCCAGATGGATCGCCACAGGCCATCGAGGACTTTGTCAAGCCCAACACCAAGCTGATTCTCGTGGAATCTCCTGGGTCGATCACCATGGAGATGCAGGACGTTCACAGCATCGTGCGGACTGCGAAGAAGCATTCCATCCTCACGCTGATCGATAACTCCTGGGCGAGCCCCCTTAACTTCCAGCCCATTACGCATGGGGTCGACCTGGTTGTCGAGGCGCTTTCGAAGGTAATCAGCGGGCACTCCGACCTCCTGATGGGAAGCGTCACGACCAACGACACAGAGCTCTACAAACGCATGCGTCTGCAGCAAGACCTACTGGGTATGTACGTGAGTCCGGATGATTGCTATCTGACCCTACGGGGCCTGGAGACTTATCCACTGAGGCTCGAGCACCAGAGCAAGAGCACACTCGCTATCGCCAACTGGCTGGAATCCCACCCGCTGGTTGAAAAGGTGTACTACCCGGCATTGGAAAGTGCTGAAGATCACCAGTTGTACAAAACCCTGTTCAACGGCCCAGGATCGCTGTTTTCCTTCTCGCTCAAATCAGACGAGCGTATTGGCAACTTCTTTGATGCCCTTCGCACCTTTGCAATTGGTGCAAGTTGGGGCGGTACACATAGCCTCGCTGCATATTATCCACAGCAAGTTATGGCTGGTCGGCAACACAATAAAATCAACACTTCATTGATTCGGCTATCTATCGGCCTGGAGCCAGTAGATTTGCTCTTGGAGGATTTGGAAAAGGCACTCAATCAAGCTCAGTAAGCTTTACCAAAAAGCTTTGATCATATGACCACAAAAAGAACAAGAGACGACATAAAATGACCGAAATTACGATGCAGGCGGTAAAACCTGAAATCCGTAAGAAAAGCTTCACGAAAGATGATTTTCTTTGGGTTCTCGGCATCTATGGCTGCGCCGTCGGGGGAGGTTCGTTGTTCTGGCCTATCAGCCTTGGGCTGTCGGGCTTTTGGGCAATGCTTATTCTGACGCTAATCGCATTCCCGATTACCTACTACAGCTATCGAGTGCTTTGCCAGTATATTTCAAGTGGTACCGTAACAGCCGAATCCACCAGTAATATCGTCGACACTACGAGGGAATTGCTCGGGGATCGCGCCGTTAGAGTGCTGAGTATTGCGTACTTCATGATGATTTTCCCATCACTTGTCGTCTACGCGATCACCATGTCAAACACCTTCATCGACTTCTTCAATACTCAGCTCGGTATCCCTGGGTTGAACCGCCCGCTGGTCGTAATCGGAGTTACGTTAACGGCGCTTCTGATCGCTCAAGGCAAAACAACCTTCGTTGTTAAAGCCATCGGGCTCATCGTATTCCCGTTCATTTTCTCCCTCATCTTCTTTGGCCTGATGGGTATTCCACACTGGAACACATCGTTCATGGTCACGGCGCATGACTATGGTGGAGTGAGCGGCATCATGGGCTCGGTGTGGTCGTCGTTGCCGATGGTGATCTACGCATTCAGCTTCACACCAATCGTTTCGAGCTTCGTTGCGCACTACAAGAAGCATTATGGCTCTGAAGCTCAGCAGCGAATCGGACGTACCTTGCTGATCGCAATCGTTGTGGTCGTGGTGACTGTGGTGTTCTTTGCATGGAGCTGCATTTTCGCCCTCTCGCCACAGGAACTTCAGGCAGCTCGTGGCGAGAACCTGACAGCCTTGTCCTACATGGCGAGAAAATTTGATAATCCGTGGCTGGCAATCAGCTCCCAGATCATCATCTTCTTCGCAGCCTTGAAGGCGTACCTGGCTCAGTACCTGGCTACCCGAGAAAGCCTGAAGGGCATTGCGAAAAACTACTTCGGCAGCAGCACCGAGTTTGTCGACGGTGGGGTGATGAAGGCCATTATCCTGACGCTGGTCTTCGCGATTACCGTGATCCCCGCCATTCCAAACCTCGACATCATCATGTTGATCAAATACTTCATGGTGCCGGTCAGCGTATTTGTGGTGTACTTCCTGCCACAGTATGCGTTTTACAAGTCGCCAAAACTCCAACACCTGCGAGGCGGATTGGTTAACTACTTCGTACTGACCATCGGCCTGCTTTGTCTGTTCAACGGCGTACAGAATATCATCAAATACCTCCTGCACTAAACCCAGCAAAAGGAAACGGACTTCCTTTTCAATCCAACACGCTGAATCCAAGTAGATTATCCAAGCGCTTGATATCGCCTTCCAATTGGATCCTCAGTAGACGTATCAGCTCCTTTGCTTCCAAAGACAGCCTTGAATCTTTCCGAAAAATCAACTTTGACGTAAAACGCACTTCTTTATCAAGCAACCTTGCTTCTAGTTTGTCAGGCAGGTAGCTAGACGCCACAATAGGATGCGCCAAGCCGACGCCAACGCCTTGAGCCACCAGCTCACAAACCGTCAGGGCATAGGGGGTTTGTACGGCAATATCAAGTTGCTTTGCCGCAGCGCCCATATGTGCTTCAAGCTCTAGGCGCGTGTGATCCTCAGCGTTCATGGCCACGAATGGGTACTTTAGCAAATCAGATGTCGTTAGCTCCTTAACGTGTCCACCTATAAGGCCAGGTGGTGAAACAATTAATCCTCTAGCACTGCAGAAGTTGTACTGCTCACAATCTTTCGTTTCGATTTCGTTTGCAATTATGCCGAAGTCAATCTCACCAGAGTGTACCCGTTGGTAAGCGCTGGCTGAGCTGCATACCTCAAAGAACACCGGCACATCAAACTTCTGACGAAAGCGTGCAATGGCCATTGGAGCCAAGAAATTTCCATACGCGGGATGCACAGCAAGACGTAGACTCGACTTTACACTGCTTTTCAGCGACCGAAGTTTGTGATCAATCATCGCCAAGCCGTTGAAGAAAGTCTCAACCTCCTCCATTAAGGCATGTGCTTCGCGGGTAGGAACCAAACGCCCGCGATTACGCTCAAACAACACAACATCGTACTTGCTTTCAAGCTTCTTTATTTGCTGACTTACAGCTGGCTGGGTAATCTCCAGCATTTTCGAGGCCATGCTTGTACTTCCGGCAAGCATTACGGCACGAAAAACCTCAAGCTCCCGATACATGTTGATTTTCATCGCTCATTCCTTTAAGAGGCGATTACAGTAAACGCTGAATGCATGACAGGGTTGGCGACTCTATAATGGAAAAACATATTAAGCTCAAGCAGCTATCAGTTTTTCAGCGGCATGGCTAATTTTAGGTGAAAAGCAGTTACTGGGGTTAGTGAAATATTTTCGTGCTGATCAATTTCGGTTCCCTAAACACATAAAAACTTAGTTCGATTGCTAGTCAAAAGTGGTGGAGTACCTCAAGTGAACGGTGGATATTGATCAGGCGTCAGGCATACGGAAGGTTACACACACCTCCAACGTCCGTTATGGGTGAATTCTGGCAGTGCTGAACGGCTGCAATGGGTCAAAAGCGGTCGGACGCGATCAGCTACCTGCGACCTGTAGCCGGTCAGCGGCGACACAGGCGGGGACGTTGTAATCGACCACTCGCTTGACGCTTACCAATACCCTCATAGGTTCTCCAGTCATTGATGTTGGGGCGGCGGGCAGGGGGGGCAACGACCGCAGCGCAGTATTGGCGGGTGGGGATCGTCCGTTTCGAGTAGCGGGGTGAATCAGGGGGAGCCGGGCTGGGAGGCGCAGGCATCGAGGTCTTCGAGGAACGCCTGCAGGATGGGTGGGCGCGATACACCGCGGCGGGTGACCACATCGAACGGCGAGCAGAGGTCCAGCAGGCTGGCACCCAGGCGACGCATGTCGCCCGTCTTGATCCATTGCTCGGCGAAGTGCACTGGCAAGAAGCCGATATAGGCGCCGGAAATGATCAGGATCGCCGCTGCCTCGATGTTCTCCACGGTCGCATCGGCCTTGGTGATGCCCAACTGCTCCAGGTCGTACTGCTGCATGTAGCCGCGTACCACGATCCGGCTCTGGCGCACGTCCTCCATCAGCCGACCGTTGCTCGCGTTGCTGGCGAACAGCGGGTGGCGCCGGCCACAGTAGAGTCCCAGGGCCTCGTCATACAGCGGCTGGTAGGACAACCCCGCGACCCGCAATGGGAAGTGGCCGATGGCCAGGTGCAGCCTGCCGTCGAGCACGCGCTCTTCGAGTTCCGCCGGGGCACCGATATAGATGTGCAGGTGGGCATCGTGCCCACGCGAAACAAAGCGCTGGGTGGTGCGCGGCAGGGGCGAGACGGGGTCGGTCAGGGTGGAGTCGATGATGCCCAGGTTGAGCTTGCCGCTGATGTGCTGCTTGAGCACGTCGGCGTCCATGCAGAAGCTTTCCACGGCACTGAGCAGGCGCAGGGTCGCTTCATGGATGGCCACCCCTTGCTCGGTCAGGCGAAAGCCACTGCGCCCGCGCTGGCAGAGCTTGACCCCCAGGCGGGTTTCCAGGTGCGACATCTGTTCGCTTATGGTCGACTGGCCGGCATTGAGCGCGGCCTGTGCCGCAGAAAAGCCGCCGCACCTGACGATCGTGGTGAATACCCTGAGCAGTTTGAGGTCGACATCGTGCAGCTGGATCACCGTAGCCTCCCGGTCGGGTGTCACATCGCCAGTGCTGATATGAACACCCGTGCATTGTTCTTGTCGCGCAAGCTAACCATGAGTACCTGGCCGCTGCAATGCCTGGTATCGCCGGGTTTAACCACCGGCAGATACTTCGGATACGGCGATGTATGTATCTGCACTTGCGCATTTTTCCTCGGTGGCACGGTTGCCATAGTGGATCGCAACGGTGGTCGAGCAGTCGCCCCGTCTCCTGAAACAGAACAAGAACTGGAGAAACCAGAACATGGCAAAGCACGGTTACGAGTCCGGCCGCCTGAACCTGCCCTTCGTGGGCCATTGCACGTTTGCCAAGGCCCCGGTGTGCACCGACTGGGCGGCGATCGACGCCGATGTGGCAATCCTCGGTGCGCCCAACGACATGGGCACCCAGTGGCGTTCGGGGGCACGTTTCGGACCCCGCGGCATTCGCGAGGCATCGACCCTGTTCTCCTTCGGCCATGCCGGCGCCTACGACTTCGAGGATGACGCCACCTACCTGACCGAAGACCAGGTCCGCATGGTCGACGTTGGCGATGCCGATATCGTGCACACCGACATGGCCAGCAGCAACGCCAACATCGAGTCGGCGGTGCGGCAGATCCTTGCAGCGGGGGCCATGCCGGTGGTGCTGGGCGGTGACCATTCGGTGCACGCCCCGGTCATCAAGGCGTTCGAAGGCCATGGGCCGATCCATATCGTGCACTTCGATGCCCACCTGGATTTCGTCGACGAGCGCCATGGCGTGCGCTACGGGCACGGCAGCCCGCTGCGCCGCGCTTCGGAGCTGGAACACATTGTCGGCATGACCCAGATGGGCATCCGCAACGTGTCGTCTTCCAACCGCGACGACTACGATGCCGCACGTGAGGCCGGTTCGCAGATCCTGTCGGTACGTGACGTGCGCCGCCTGGGCTGCGCGGGCGTGCTGGCGAAAATCCCCGAAGGCCGCAACTACTACATCACCATCGATATCGACGGCTTCGACCCGTCCATCGCCCCGGGCACCGGCACGCCGAGCCATGGCGGATTCTTGTACTACGAAGTGCTGGAGATCATCCAGGCACTGGCGCAGCGCAGCCACGGCCGGATTGTCGGCATGGACCTGGTAGAAGTGGCCCCGGCCTACGACCCCACCGGCATGACCTCGATCCTCGCCGCGCAACTGCTGATGAACAGCATCGGCTTCATCTTCCACGCGCGCGCCAAAGCCCGCTGACCCGGAGACTGTCCTGTGGACCACAAGGTAAAAGACTACTTGCAGGCCTTTGGTGTATCCGAGGCGACCCAGCACTTCCTCGGCAAACCGCAGCGCATGTTCATTGGCGGCGCCTGGCTCGAGGCCAGCGACGGTGGCAGTGCCGAGGTGGTCGAGCCGTCCACCGAGGGTGTGCTGACGCGCATCCCCATGGCCACTGCGGATGACCTTGATCGTGCCGTGCGCGCAGCACGTGCACAGTTCGATGGCGGTGCCTGGAGCCAGCTCAAGCCACTGGAGCGCGAGCGCCTGATCCATCGCCTGGCCGACCTGATCGAGACCCACGGCGACGAACTGGCGCAGATCGAAGCCATCGACATGGGCAAGTCGGTCGCCCAGGCACGCGCGGTCGATATCCAGGGCACGGTCGATACCCTGCGCTATTTCGCCGGCTGGGCCAGCAAGATCCACGGCCGCACGGTCGAGCCTTCGCTGCCAGGGAACTACCTGGCGTACACGCGCAAGGAGGCGGTGGGGGTGGTCGGTGCCATCGTGCCGTGGAACTTCCCGCTGCAGACCATGGCCTGGAAGCTCGGCGCGGCGCTGGCCACCGGTTGCACGGTGGTGGTCAAGCCGGCAGAGCTGACTTCGTTGTCGGCGCTGCGCTTTGCCGAGCTGGTGCAGGCCTCGGGTATTCCCGACGGGGTGGTAAACATCGTGACCGGGCGCGGCAGCGTGGTCGGCGAGGCGATGTCCCGTCACCCGGGCATCGACAAGCTGAGCTTTACCGGTTCGACACCGGTCGGCTGCTCGGTGGGCAAATCGGCGATGGACCAGATGAAACGCCTGACCCTGGAGCTGGGCGGCAAGTCGCCAGTGCTCGTGTTCGCCGATGCGGACATCGAGGCAGCGGCGCAAGCCGTGGCCAACGGGGTGTTCTTCAACTCCGGGCAGGTGTGCGACGCCGGCACCCGTGCGTATGTCGAACGCAGTGTCTACCCGGCGTTCCTCGAAGCGCTGGCCAGGTACACCGCCACCCTGAAGATCGCCCCGGGCCTGGACCCGGACTGTTTCATAAGCCCCATGGTGTCGCTCCAGCAACAGCAGCGGGTGCTGGACTACATCGCCCTGGGCAAGGCCGAAGGCGCGCAGGTGTACTACGGCGGCGAGCCGCTCGACGGCCCGGGCTTCTTCGTGCAGCCCACGATCTTCGCCAACTGCAGCAACGACATGCGCGTGGTTCGCGAGGAGATCTTCGGCCCGGTGCTGGTGACCCAGCCGTTCGACACCCAGGAACAAGCGCTGGCCCTGGCCAACGATTCGGAGTTCGGCCTGGCGGCGGCGATCTACTCCAACGACCTGGGCAAGGTCCATGGGCTGATTCCGCACCTGCGTGCGGGCACGGTGTACGTCAATGCCCACAGCACCCTGGACCCGTCCATGCCGTTCGGTGGCTACAAGCAGTCGGGCTATGGCAAGGACATGGGCGCAGAACAACTGGAGTTCCTGCTGGAGACCAAGGCGGTCTGGATCACCTTGCCCTGAGGTAACAGGGCCGTCCTGCGCCGCTGAAGGTTGGCGAGCGGCGCAGGTTTATCGAATGCATCGAATTTCAAAAACAAGAACCTGTCGAGGTGATGCCGATGAACAGCCAAGTGGATATCGAGCGAGCGCAAGACCTGGAAAGGCGCTTGCGCGCCTATGAAGAACTGGAGAACAAAGCGCACTGGCCGGGCGCATTGACGGTGGCCGACGTGGTGGCACTGGCCCTGCTGACGCTGGTGATGGTTGCCGGCGCGTACTACCTGGGAGGCCAGCCATGAGTGCTTCCCGCGAGCAAGAATTTCGCCTGAGCGCGGAACGTGGCGACACCCCCTTGCTGCCCAATGAGCGGGTTTGGGGTTTCTGGGGGTTTGCCTACGCCAACTCGGCGCTGGCGGTGGCCACCTGGGTGTTCCTGATCGGCGGCGCCACCGCGCTGTTCGTCGGGCCCTTGCAAGGGATTGCCGCAATCATCATCGGCAACATCATCGGCGTGGTCCTCGCCGCGTCGTCCACCTGCCTGCCGTGTGGCAAGTACGGCGTCGAGCAGTTCACCTTCCTGCGCAGCATGTTCGGCCTCAATGGCAGCCGCCTGGTGTACTTCCTCTCGGTGGTGGTGCTGACCATGGGCTGGCTGGCGGTGCTGGGGCTGATGTGCGGGCGGGCGCTGGACAACCTGGAAACCCTGGTACAGCAGAGCCAGCCCAACGGTGATGGCTGGCTGGTAACCGCGGGAGGCTTGCTGGCCATCGTGCTGGCGGCGCTGGTGGCCATGCGCGGGCCGGACATGATCCGCCGGCTGAGCGCGGTGATCGCGCCCAGCCTGATCCTGATCATGCTGGCACTGATGTACTTCATCTCCGGTCGCTACAGCTTCGACGAACTGCTGGCCATGCCGCCTTTGCAGCCACCGTTCGAGAACCCGCACGTCAACTTCATGGTCGCGGTGGAGATCAACATCGCCGCGGGCTTCTCCTGGTGGCCCTACATCGGCAACCTGTCGCGCCTGTGCAGCAACCAGCGCACGGCCTTCTGGCCCAACCTGGTGGGCATCTTCGCTGCGGCGTCGCTGGGCGAGTCAATCAGCCTGTTCGCCGCCACTACCCTGGGCAGCAGCGACCCTACCGCGTGGATGCGCCTGGCCGGCGGCATGGGGTTCGGCGTCATCGCCCTGAGCTTCCTGGCGCTGGCCAACCTGACCGGCATGGTCAACATCCTCTACACCGCGGTGATCGGCTTGCGCCAGCTGGCCGGCGAGCGCCTGCGCAGCGTGGGCTGGGGGGTACTGATCGGGCTGTTCTGCATCATCCCGGTATTGATCGTGATGTTCCTGCCGGGGATCTACGACGGCTTCTTCATCTTCCTGGTGTGGACATCCGCGCTTAACAGCGCCCTGGCCGGCATCGGCATCGCCGATTATTTCTTTTTGCGCAAGCAGCGCCTGAACCTGCGCCAGCTCTACGCCGAACAGAGCGTATCGCCGTTGCGCTACTGCAAAGGCTTCAACCCCATCGCGCTGCTGGCGCTGGTGGCGGGCTTCGCGATCTATGTGGTGGTGTTCAACCCGCAGACGCTGGCCCATACCGACTTCTTCACCTTCGCCACCGCCTCGCTGCCGTCCTGCCTGCTGGCCGGGCTGGTGCACTACGGCCTGACCCGGCTGCTGGCGGCGCGCCTGGGCTGGGGCGGCTACCCAAAGCGCAATGAACACAACATCCAGGCTGCCGGCCTTCGTGTACAGGACTAGAACCATGACCAAGCGATACGACTACATCATCATCGGCGCAGGCTCTGCTGGCTGCGTCCTGGCCAACCGCTTGAGCGAAGACGCCGGTACCTCGGTGCTGGTCCTGGAGTTCGGCGGCAGCGACCGCAGTGTGCTGATCCAGATGCCCAGTGCCTTCTCGTTGCCGATGAACACCAAGAAGTACAACTGGCGCTACGAGACCGTCGCCGAAGCGCACCTGGACAACCGCCGCCTGCATTGCCCGCGGGGCAAGGTGCTGGGCGGCTCGTCCTCGATCAATGGGCTGGTCTACATCCGTGGCCATGCCTGCGACTTCGATGAATGGGAAAGCCTGGGGGCGAAGAACTGGAGCTACCGTAACTGCCTGCCGTACTTCAAGCGTGCCGAGCAGTACAAGTTTGGCGGTGATGACTACCGCGGCGGCATGGGGCCGCTGGCCACCAACAACGGCAACAACATGCAGAACCCGCTGTACGGCGCCTGGGTCGAGGCCGGTGCCGAAGCCGGCTATATCAAGACCGACGACTGCAACGGCTACATGCAGGAAGGCTTTGGTGCCATGCACATGACGGTCAAGGATGGCGTGCGCTGGTCCACGGCCAACGCCTATCTGCGCCCGGCCATGAGCCGGCCGAACCTGACCGTGATCACCCATGCCATGACCCGGCGCATCCTGCTCGATGGCAAGCGGGCGGTTGGCGTGGAATATGATCACGGCGGCCAGACCCACAAGGTCCTGTGCAACCTCGAGGTGCTGGTGGCGTCCGGCCCGATCGGTTCGCCGCACTTGTTGCAACGCTCCGGCATCGGCCCCGAGGCCGTGCTGAAGAAGGCTGGCATCGAGGTGCGCCACCCCTTGCCTGGGGTGGGCGAGAACCTGCAGGACCACTCGGAAATCTACATCCAGTATGCGTGCAAGGAGCCGGTGACCCTCAACGGCAAGATGAACCTGCTGGGCAAGGCGATGATCGGTCTGCGCTGGTTGCTGTTCAAGGACGGTCTGGGCGCCAGCAACCACTTTGAGGCGGGCGGTTTCATCCGCTCATCCAAGGGCCTGCGCTGGCCGGACATCCAGTTCCACTTCCTGCCGGCGGCCATGCGCTATGACGGCGACAAACCGTTCAAGGGCCATGGTTTCATGGTGCTGACCGGGCCCAACAAGCCCAAGAGCCGCGGCCATGTGCGGGCGCTGTCGGCCGACCCGTACCAACATCCGGAAATCCGCTTCAACTACCTCGAGAGCGAGGAAGACCGGGAGGGCTTCCGCCGCTGTGTGCGGCTGACCCGCGAAATCATCGCCCAGCCGGCCATGGACCGTTTCCGCGGTGAGGAGCTGGCACCCGGGCCGCAGGTGCAGACCGATGAGCAGATCGACGCATTCGTGCGCGCCAACATGGAAAGCACCATGCACCCGTGCGGCTCGTGCCGGATGGGCGAGGATGACATGGCAGTGGTCGACTCGACATTGCGTGTGCATGGCCTGCAGGGGCTGCGGGTGATCGACTCCTCGGTGTTCCCGAGCGAGCCCAATGGCAACCTAAACGCGCCGACCATCATGCTGGCCGAACGCGCTGCCGACCTGGTGCGCGGGCGCCAGCCGCTGGCACCGAGCGATGTGCCGGTTGGCCTGGTTGGGGGCTGGGAGGAGCAGCAACGCAGCCGTGCGCCGCTGCGCGAGATGCCTGTCCGCTAAATAGCCGGGCTGACGCATTCGGTGCAGGAGCGCCCGTGTGTCGCGATAGGGCTGCGCAGCAGCCCTAGGATTTCAGCGCAGAAGCGAACATTGCCGGGGGCCGCTTTGCGGCCCTATCGCGACACAAGGCCGCTCCTACAGGGGATCGCGTCAGCCTGGCGGACTGAATGCGCTCCATTGGAATGATTTCGATACAGAATGGGGAGGGGCAGCGCTCAGTGTGCCCAGGGCTGCTCGAACGCCTGATTGGCATGGTTTTCTGGAGTGACTTCTTTACAGCCACGAAAGCCCTGATTGAATAAAACCACGCCAACTAGCGCTATTGGCGTTTGGCACAGAGCTTGCTCTCTACCTTGCACGCGATCGGATTTGAAAGTTGTTCATCCGGTCTCGAGGTTTGAACTTGTGACGTTATAAAAACAATTAGACTAGCAAGGTAGAAAACAATGAATAACTTGCCCCACGGTCACCGCCCGCCTGATGGTGACGCACACGAACTCAAGCGTAACCTGTCCAACCGCCATATCCAGTTGATCGCCATTGGCGGTGCTATCGGCACCGGCCTGTTCATGGGCTCTGGCAAGACCATCAGCCTGGCGGGGCCCTCCATCATCTTTGTCTACATGATCATCGGCTTCATGCTGTTCTTTGTCATGCGGGCAATGGGCGAACTGTTATTGTCCAACTTGAAGTACAAGTCGTTCATCGATTTCTCGGCTGACCTGCTCGGCCCGTGGGCAGGGTTCTTCACCGGCTGGACCTACTGGTTCTGCTGGATTGTCACCGGTATCGCCGACGTGATCGCCATCTCTGCCTATTCGCAGTTCTGGTTCCCCGACATCCCCTTGTGGATACCGGCGTTGGCGTGTGTCGGCCTGTTGCTCAGCTTGAACCTGATGACGGTGAAGATGTTCGGCGAAATGGAGTTCTGGTTCGCCATGATCAAGATCGTCGCCATCTGCGCGCTGGTCTGCACCGGTTTCTACATGGTGGCGGTGGCTTACCAGTCGCCGGCCGGGCATGCGGCATCGCTGGCCAACCTGTGGAATGACGGTGGCATGTTCCCCCATGGCGCCATGGGCTTCTTTGCCGGCTTCCAGATTGCGGTGTTTGCCTTCGTCGGCATCGAACTGGTGGGGACCACCGCCGCCGAAACCAAGAACCCGGAACGCAACCTGCCACGGGCGATCAACTCGATTCCCTTGCGCATCATCGTCTTCTACGTGCTCGCGCTGGTCGCCATCATGGCCGTCACACCCTGGCGTGAAGTGGTGGCCAACAAGAGCCCCTTCGTCGAGCTGTTCGTACTGGCCGGTCTGCCGGCAGCCGCGGGCATTATCAACTTCGTGGTGCTGACCTCGGCCATGTCGTCGGCCAACAGCGGGGTCTTCTCGACCAGCCGCATGCTTTACGGCCTGGCAGTGGATGGCGATGCGCCTGGCAAGTTCGGTGCGCTGTCCCGCCGCGCGGTACCTTCCAACGGCCTGATCTTTTCCTGTGTGTGCCTGACGGGCGGGGCGCTGGTCATCTACCTGGTGCCGAACATGCTCGAGGCCTTCACTCTGATCACCACGGTGTCGGCACTGCTGTTCATGTTCGTCTGGTCGATCATCCTGCTGTCGTACCTGGCGTACCGCAAGCAGCGTGGCCCGTTGCACCAGGCGTCGATGTACAAGATGCCGGGCGGCACGTTCATGTGCCGGGTGTGCCTGGTGTTCTTCGCCTTCATCCTGGCCTTGCTGGCGCTGGAGGCCGACACCCGCAGTGCGTTGTACCTGATGCCGGTCTGGTTTGCCGTGCTGGGCCTGGCCTATCGATCGATCTGGCGGAAAAGGCAGCAGGCCATGCAGCTGTCATTCGATGCCGATTGATCACCTTATTCACGTTTTGCCCAAGGGGGACGGCGCGTTGCGCTGTCCCCCTGTCGTCTTTTTGCCAAGCAGGGAATCTTTATGAGAATCCACGTCAACTTTGTCGACCGTGTTGGTATCACTCAGGAAATCCTCTCGCTGCTTGGGGCGCGCAACCTCAATCTTGATGCGGTGGAGATGATTCCGCCCAACGTCTACATCGATGCCCCAACCTTGTCCCCGGTGGTGCTGGACGAACTCTACGCTGCCCTGATGGACGTGGACGGCGTGCAGGAGGTGGCGCTGGTCGACTTCCTCCCCGGCCACCGCCGGCGCCTGCAGCTGGAGGCATTGCTGGCGGCGATGAGCGACCCGGTGCTGGCTGTGGACCCTGGGGGTCATGTGCTGCTGGCGAACCCGACCCTGGTCGCCCTGGTGGGGCGCGAGCCGGCCGGTGAGCCGTTGAACAGGTTGTTTGCCGAGCCGGACCTGGCCAAGACCCTGATCGACAAGGGCTTCCGCCTGCCAATGTGCGAGGTGGGCTTTCAGGGCCAGGCCCTGCTGCTGGAGGCCACGCCGATCAGCGGTGGCGCCGATGGCCTGGTGGGTGGCCTGCTGACGTTGTACCCACCCAGCCGCATCGGCGAGCGCCTGGCCTCGCTGCTGCATGACAACAGCGAAGGCTTGGGGGCGTTGCTGGGAGAGTCGGCGGCGCTGCAGGCGCTCAAGGCCCGCCTGCACAAGGTGGCGAGCCTGGAGGCGCCGGTACTGATCCAGGGCGAGACCGGTACGGGCAAGGAACTGGTGGCCCGTGCCTGTCACGCGCTGAGTGCCCGGCGCGATGCCTCGTTCCTGGCGCTGAACTGCGCGGCATTGCCCGAGAGCCTGGCCGAAAGCGAGCTGTTCGGCTACGCCGCCGGTGCCTTCACCGGCGCCCAGCGGGGCGGCAAACCGGGCCTGCTGGAACTGGCCGATGGCGGTACGGTGTTTCTCGATGAAGTGGGCGAGATGTCGCCGTACCTGCAGGCCAAGCTGCTGCGTTTTCTCAATGACGGCAGTTTTCGCCGGGTGGGTGGTGGCAGCGAAGTGCAGGTGAATGTGCGGGTGGTCTGCGCCACCCACCGCAACCTGGAAAACATGGTGATCGAGGGCGGCTTTCGCGAAGACCTCTACTATCGCCTCAATGTGCTCAACCTGCAGGTGCCGCCGCTGCGTGAGCGCGGCAAGGACATCCTGCTGCTGGCCGAGCATTTCCTGCGCCAGGCCTGTGCGCAGATCCAGCGCGCCCCGTGCCGGCTGGCGCTGGCCACCCATCCGCTGCTGCTGGGCAATCGCTGGTCCGGCAATGTGCGCCAGTTGCAGAACGTGATCTTCCGTGCGGCGGCCATCAGCGAAGGGGACGTGATCGACTGCGATGACCTGGAGCTGGCTGGCACCGCCCTGAGCAGCCAGCAAGCCGAGGGGCTGGAGATCGTCAGCCTCGAAGCGGCCGTGCAGGCATTTGAAAAATCCTTGCTGGAAAAGCTGTACACGAGCTACCCCTCGACTCGGCAACTGGCGGTGCGCTTGCAGACTTCGCACACGGCGATCGGCCAGCGTTTGCGCAAGTACGGCATCGCCAGTCGGGTCTCGTAGCCGGCCCGGAGCGAATACGCTCCGCTGGAGTGATCATGCTCCAGGCGGGCGTGGTCCCGGGTTCATTGGCCCGTGCTGTCAGGGTTGGCTGCCGGGCCCGGGCCACGGAGCGAATACGCTCCATCGCGCAGGCTTGGGATGGACCGAAATAAAACAGTAAGCCATTGATATATAAGAGTTTTAAAGAGTTGGCATCACCCTTGCTCTGTATCAGTCAGTCCTGCATCAGGACCTATCTGATAACAAGAGAGGAAGATCCATGAGCACGCTGCGTTTTACTCCTGAACACGAATGGCTGCGTCTGGAAGCGACTGGCGAGTTGACCGTCGGCATCACCAGCTATGCCCAGCAGGCCCTGGGTGACGTGGTGTTCGTGCAACTGCCGGAGCCGGGCGAGTACGGAGAGGGCAACGAAGTCGCGGTGCTCGAGTCGGTCAAGGCCGCCAGCAACATCACCATGCCTTTGCGCGGCACCGTGGTGGCCGTCAACCAGGCCCTGGCCGACGACCCCGAGCTGGTCAACACCTCGCCCATGCAGGACGGCTGGTTCTTCCGCATCCAGGCGGCCAACCCGTCGGAGCTCGACGGCCTGATGGACCAGGACGGCTACGACCGCTTCCTGGCCGACAACGCCTGAGCCAGGGGGCAGAGATGACCAATGCATCCATCCCGCTGGGCACTGACAACGAGTTCATCGCCCGCCACATCGGCCCGCGCGAGGGCGATATCGACGCCATGCTGGCGCTGGTCGGCCATGACTCACTTGAAGCCCTGATCGACAGCGTCATCCCCGCCAGCATCAGGGGCACCAGCGTGCTCGAGCTGAGCAAGGGGCAGGGCGAGGCTGAAGCCCTGGCCGCACTCAAGGCCATCGCTGCGAACAACCAGCTGTTCAGCAACCACATCGGCCAGGGTTATTACCCTTGCCACACGCCCACGCCGATCCTGCGCAACCTGCTGGAAAACCCGGCCTGGTACACCGCCTACACGCCGTACCAGCCGGAAATCTCCCAGGGCCGCCTGGAGGCGTTGCTGAACTTCCAGACCCTGGTCAGCGACCTCACCGGCATGCAGATCGCCAACGCCTCGTTGCTCGACGAAGCCACCGCCGCCGCCGAGGCCATGACCTTCTGCAAGCGCCTGGCGAAGAACAAGGCCCCGGCATTCTTCGCGTCCAGCCATTGCCACCCGCAGACCCTCGATGTGCTGCGTACCCGTGCCCAGCCACTGGGTATCGAAGTGGTCATCGCTGATGAAGCGTTGCTGGATGGCCAAGCCCTGGACGGCTATTTCGGCCTGTTGCTGCAGTACCCGGCCAGCACTGGTGCCATCACCGACCACCGCGCCCTGGTACAACGCGCCCATGCGGCGGGTGCGCTGGTGGCTGTGGCCGCCGACCTGCTGGCACTGACCTTGCTGACCCCACCGGGTGAGTTCGATGCCGATGTGGTGCTGGGCAGCGCCCAGCGCTTCGGCGTGCCGCTGGGCTTTGGCGGCCCGCATGCGGCGTACTTCGCCACCCGCGATGCGTTCAAGCGCGACATGCCCGGCCGCCTGGTCGGCGTATCCATCGACCGCTTCGGCAAGCCGGCCCTGCGCCTGGCCATGCAGACCCGTGAGCAACACATCCGCCGCGAAAAGGCCACCAGCAACATCTGCACCGCGCAGGTGCTGCTGGCCAACATCGCCAGCATGTATGCGGTCTACCACGGTCCCCAGGGCCTGGAGCAGATCGCCCGGCGGGTGCACCGCCTGACCGCGATCCTGGTGCAAGGGCTGAAACAGCTCGGGCACAAGGTCGAGCAGGCGCACTTCTTCGACACCATCAGCGTGGTCACCGCGAGGCCTTTGGCCGATGTGCTGGCTGCCGCCAATGCGGCACGCCTGAACCTGCGCCTGATTGACGAACTGCGGGTTGGTGTGTCGCTGGATGAAACCTGCGAACAGGCCAGTGTCGAGGCCCTGTGGCAGGTGTTCGCCGAACCCGGCCAGGCGCTTCCAAGCTTCACCGCGTTGGCCGCCGGCAGCAGCGATTGCCTGCCCGTGCCACTGCTACGCGCGACCCCGTTCCTGCTACACCCGGTGTTCAACCGCTACCATAGCGAAACCGAACTGATGCGCTACCTGCGCCGCCTGGCCGACAAGGACCTGGCCCTGGACCGCAGCATGATCGCGCTCGGCTCGTGCACCATGAAGCTCAATGCCGCCAGCGAGATGGTCCCGATCACCTGGCCCGAGTTCGGCGCCCTGCACCCATTCGCCCCGGCTGAGCAGTCGCAGGGTTACCGCCAGCTGACCGATGAACTGGAGGCCATGCTCTGCGCGGCCACCGGCTATGACGCCATGTCGCTGCAGCCCAATGCCGGTTCCCAGGGTGAGTATGCCGGCCTGCTGGCGATCCGCGCCTACCACGCCAGCCGTGGCGAGGCAGGGCGCGATGTATGCCTGATCCCGTCGTCGGCCCATGGCACCAACCCGGCCACGGCGCAGATGGCCGGCATGCGGGTGGTGGTGGTCAACTGCGACGAGCGTGGCAACGTCGATGTCGCCGACCTGCAGCTCAAGGCCGAGCAGCACAGGGCGCAGCTGGCTGCGCTGATGATCACCTACCCCTCGACCCACGGCGTGTTCGAAGATGCCATCACCCGCATCTGCGACATCATTCACGAGCACGGCGGCCAGGTGTATCTGGATGGCGCCAACATGAACGCCATGGTCGGCCTGTGCGCCCCGGGCAAGTTCGGTGGCGACGTGTCGCACCTGAACCTGCACAAGACCTTCTGTATCCCCCATGGCGGTGGCGGCCCCGGTGTCGGCCCGATTGGCGTCAAGGCGCACCTGGCGCCGTTCCTGCCCGGTCACGCCCATCTGGCGAGCCCGCAGGGCGCGGTCAGCGCGGCGCCTTATGGCAGTGCCAGCATCCTGCCGATCACCTGGATGTACATCCGTATGATGGGCGGGGAAGGGCTCAAGCGCGCCTCGCAGCTGGCTATCCTCAATGCCAACTACATCGCCCGCCGCCTGGAGGAACATTACCCGGTGCTGTACACCGGCGAGAACGGACTGGTCGCCCACGAGTGCATCCTCGACCTGCGCCCGCTCAAGGACAGCAGCGGCATCAGCGTCGAGGACGTGGCCAAGCGCCTGATCGACTTCGGCTTCCATGCCCCGACCATGTCCTTCCCGGTGGCTGGCACGCTGATGGTCGAGCCGACCGAGAGTGAGTCCAAGGAAGAACTGGACCGCTTCTGCGCAGCGATGATCTGCATCCGCGAGGAAATCCGCGCCGTGGAAAACGGCACCCTGGACAAGCTCGACAACCCGCTGAAGAACGCCCCGCATACCGCCACCGAGCTGGTGGGCGAATGGCCCCACGGCTATGCCCGGGAGCTGGCGGTGTACCCGCTGGCCGAACTGCGCGACAGCAAGTACTGGCCGCCGGTGGGGCGCGTGGACAACGTCTACGGCGACCGCAACCTGGCCTGTGCCTGCCCGCCGCTGTCGAGCTATCAAGATGCCTGACCCTGCCGGCCCGGACGCTTCCGGGCCGTGCTTGCCGACCGAACAACAAGGAATCTCACCCATGTTCCACAAGAGCCTGACCCTGTCCGATTTCGACCCTGCACTGTCCGCGGCCATCGGCCGTGAAGTGCAGCGCCAGGAAGACCACATCGAGCTGATCGCTTCGGAAAACTACACCAGCCCCCAGGTGATGCAGGCCCAGGGCACCGAACTGACCAACAAGTACGCCGAAGGCTACCCGGGCAAGCGTTACTACGGGGGCTGCGAGCATGTCGACGTGGTCGAGCAGTTGGCCATCGACCGCGCCAAGCAGTTGTTCGGTGCCGGTTATGCCAACGTCCAGCCACACTCGGGCTCCCAGGCCAACGCGGCGGTCTACCTGGCCCTGCTGCAGGCCGGTGATACCTTGTTGGGCATGAGCCTGGCTCATGGTGGCCACCTGACCCACGGGGCCAAGGTGTCGTCCTCGGGCAAGCTGTACAACGCCGTGCAATACGGCATCGATGCCAACGGCCTGATTGACTACGACGAAGTCGAGCGCCTGGCGGTCGAGCACCAGCCGAAGATGATCGTGGCTGGTTTCTCGGCCTACTCGAAGACCCTCGACTTCCCGCGTTTCCGGCAGATCGCCGACAAGGTCGGGGCCTACCTGTTCGTCGACATGGCCCACGTCGCCGGGCTGGTCGCGGCAGGCCTGTACCCCAACCCGCTGCCGTATGCCGATGTGGTCACCACCACCACCCACAAGACCTTGCGCGGGCCGCGTGGCGGCCTGATTCTGGCCAAGGCCGACCCAGAGCTTGAGAAAAAACTCAACTCGGCGGTGTTCCCAGGCGGGCAGGGCGGGCCGCTGATGCACGTGATCGCGGCCAAGGCGGTGTGCTTCAAGGAGGCCCTGGCGCCTGGTTTCAAGGATTACCAGCGCCAGGTCATCAGCAACGCCCAGGCCATGGCGCAGGTGTTCATGCAGCGCGGTTTCGACGTGGTCTCCGGTGGCACCGACAACCATCTGTTCCTGGTCAGCCTGATCCGCCAGGGCATCACCGGCAAGGATGCCGACGCCGCGCTGGGCCGTGCGCACATCACGGTGAACAAGAACGCGGTGCCCAACGACCCGCAGTCGCCGTTCGTGACCTCGGGCCTGCGCATCGGTACCCCGGCAGTGACTACCCGTGGGCTCAAGGAGGCGGAATGCCGCGCCTTGGCGACCTGGATCTGCGACATCCTCGACCATCTCGGTGATGCCGACGTCGAGGCCCAGGTGGCGCGCCAGGTGGCAGCGCTGTGCAAGCTGTTCCCTGTCTATCCGGCCTGACCTCAGGGCTTGGCGGCTGTCGGCAGTGTGCCGGCAGCCCATATCATCTAAGGCCAGGAGCCAGCCATGACCACAGAACAACTGCAACAAACCCCGCTGCACGACCTGCACCTGGCGCTGGGGGCACGCATGGTGCCATTCGCCGGTTATGCCATGCCGGTCCAGTACCCGCTGGGTGTGCTCAAGGAACACCTGCACACCCGTGAACAGGCTGGTCTGTTCGACGTTTCGCACATGGGCCAGATCCGCCTGCGCGGCGCAGAGGCCGCCAGGGCGTTGGAAGCGCTGGTGCCGGTCGACATCATCGACCTGCCGGTGGGCATGCAGCGCTATGCGCTGTTCACCAATGACGATGGCGGCATCCTCGACGACCTGATGGTGGCCAGGCTGGGTGACGACGAGCTGTTGCTGGTGGTCAACGCCGCCTGCAAGGAGCAGGACCTGACCTACATGCGCCAGCACCTGGAAGGTTATTGCGAGGTCGAGTCGTTGTTTGCCAGCCGGGCCTTGCTGGCCCTGCAAGGCCCGGCGGCGGCCAAGGTACTGGCGCGACTGGCGCCCCAGGTTGCCGGCATGACTTTCATGCAGTTCGCCAATGTGAGGCTGCTGGGTGTCGACTGTTACGTCAGCCGCTCGGGCTACACCGGCGAAGACGGCTACGAAATCTCGGTACCGGTCGAGGCGGCGCCCATGCTTGCCCGTTCGATGCTGGCCGAAGCCGAGGTCCAGCCCATCGGCCTGGGGGCCCGTGATTCGCTACGCCTGGAGGCCGGGCTGTGCCTGTACGGCCATGACATGGCGGTGCACACCACGCCGATCGAGGCCAGCCTGGGCTGGGCGATCTCCAAGGC
This sequence comes from Pseudomonas sp. PNPG3, assembly GCF_023093815.1. NCBI lineage: Bacteria > Pseudomonadati > Pseudomonadota > Gammaproteobacteria > Pseudomonadales > Pseudomonadaceae > Pseudomonas > Pseudomonas sp. PNPG3. Next base: position 143,535 of record NZ_JALLKV010000001.1, on the reverse strand, counting down.
CCGGCGTGCCGAGGGTGAGCGCGCTGGCGGCTTCCCCGGCGCCGAGCGCATCCTTGCCCAGCAGCACGAAGGCGTGGCCAGCAAGCGCGTGGGCCTGCTGCCTGCAGAGCGCGTGCCGGTGCGTGAAGGGGCAGTGATCGTCGATGCTCGGGAGCAGGTGATCGGCCGGGTCACCAGTGGCGGTTTCGGACCCAGCCTGGGCGCGCCGCTGGCGATGGGCTACCTGCAGAGCGAGCAGGCAGCGCTGGGCACGCAAGTGTTCGCCCAGGTGCGCGGCAAGCAAGTGCCGATGCAGGTGGTGCGCACACCGTTCGTGGCGCAACGTTACTACCGTGGCTAAAGGCCAGACTGTCGGAGCATGAGCATGAGTGAAATCCAGACTGCCCCTAAGCGCCCGCAGCCCTTGCAGGCCGGGGTGAAACTGCGCGGCGCCGACAAGGTGGCGCGCATCCCGGTGAAAATCCTGCCCACCGAGCAGGTGCCGCGCAAACCCGACTGGATTCGCGTGGAGATTCCCACCACGCCGGAAGTGGCACGGGTCAAGGCCCTGCTGCGCAAACACAAGCTGCACAGCGTGTGCGAAGAGGCGTCCTGCCCGAACCTGGGCGAGTGTTTCTCGGGCGGCACGGCGACGTTCATGATCATGGGCGATATCTGTACCCGCCGTTGCCCGTTCTGCGATGTCGGCCATGGCCGGCCCAAGCCACTGGATGCCGATGAGCCGACGAACCTTGCCATCGCCATTGCCGACCTTGGCCTGAAGTATGTGGTGATCACCTCGGTGGACCGTGACGACCTGCGCGATGGCGGTGCCCGCCACTTCGCCGATTGCCTGCGCGAGATCCGCAGGCTGTCGCCGGGTATCCAGCTGGAAACCCTGGTGCCGGATTACCGTGGCCGTATGGACGTTGCTCTGGACATCACTGCGCAAGAGCCGCCAGACGTGTTCAACCACAACCTGGAGACCGTGCCGCGCCTGTACCGGGCGGCACGGCCGGGCTCGGACTTCGAGTGGTCGCTGGACCTGCTGGAGCGCTTCAAGCAACGCCTGCCGGCGGTACCGACAAAGTCCGGCCTGATGCTCGGTCTGGGCGAGACCGATGCCGAGGTGGTCGAGGTGATGCAGCGCATGCGTGAGCATCAGGTTGACATGCTGACCCTGGGGCAGTATCTGCAACCGTCTCGCAGCCACCTGCCGGTGCAGCGCTTCGTGCACCCTGACACCTTCGCCATGCTTGCCGAGCAGGCCTTGGCGATGGGGTTCAGAAACGTGGCCTCCGGGCCGCTGGTGCGCTCGTCTTACCACGCTGACCGGCAACTGCAAGCAGTTTAAGGGTTCAGATCAGCATCATTCGCGGTAAGTGCCTTTTTGCTTGGCGGCGTGAACCGCGAGTGCATCCATGAGTGGGGGCGACAAGCAGTCGTAAGGTTCCAGGCCAAGTTCACGCAGACGCTCGCGAATCGCCGCCATCAGTGCCGGTGGCGTGCCGCTTTCGATCACCGAGGACACGAAAGCGGCAAATGCCAGGATGAGGCCTTAGTTAACCATCACTTCGTCCAGTGCCTGCTCAAGGGTGCTGACCGTGCGCTCGATATTGTGCAGTTTTTCGAGCCCGAACAGACCGATGCGGAAGGTCTGGAAGTCGGCCGGCTCGTCACATTGCAACGGCACTCCGGCGGCTATCTGCAGGCCGTGCTCGACAAATTTCTTACCGCTCTTGATATCGGCATCATCGGTGTAGCTCACCACTACGCCCGGGGCCTGAAAGCCGGCTGCGGCCACGCTCTTGATGCCTTTGCCGGTCAACATGGCGCGCACCCGATCGCCCAGAGCCTGCTGTTCGCCGCGGACCTTGTCGAAACCGTAGGCTCGCATCTCGTCTATTACTTTGCTAAATCGCGCGAGAGAGTCGCTGGGCATGGTCGCATGGTAGGCATGCCCGCCCTGTTCGTAGGCCTGCATGATCTGCAGCCACTTTTTCAGGTCGCAGGCGAAACTGCTGCTTTGCGTCTGCTCGATACGCTCCAGGGCCAGAGCACTGAGCATCACCAGGGCGCAGCAAGGGGAGGCGCTCCAGCCTTTCTGTGGAGCGCTGATCAGCAGGTCGACTGCGCACTTTTGCATATCAACCCATATCGTGCCTGAGGCGATGCAGTCGAGCACGAACAGGCCGCCCACCGCATGTACAGCGTCGCCGACGGCCCGCAGGTAATCGTCGGGCAGGATAATCCCGGATGAGGTTTCAACGTGGGGGGCGAAGACAATCTGCGGCTTGTGCGCCTTTATCGCCGCCAGCACTTCGTCCAGAGGGGGCGGAGCGTAGGCAGCCTGGCGACCAGTGTCGACCGGTCGGGCTTTCAGCACCGTGGTGGCCGCCGGGATGTTGCCCATCTCGAGGATCTGGCTCCAGCGATAACTGAACCAGCCGTTGCGTATCACCAGGCATTGCTGACCGGTGGCAAACTGGCGCGCTACCGATTCCATGCCGAATGTACCGCTACCGGGCACTACCGCAACAGCCTGGGCGTTATAGACCTGTTTCAGGGTACTGGAAATGTTCTTCATCACGCCTTGGAACGTCTGCGACATGTGATTGAGCGAGCGGTCGCTGTACACCACCGAGTACTCGACCAGCCCCTCAGGATCAATGCTGGGATAAAGCTTCGACATGGGTGACTCCTTTGGCAGAGATGTCATTGGTATCGACCCTGTCCTTCGCCTTGTCAAATGCCAAGATTGACCGGGACTGATGAAATCCATGTGATACCGCGGCGCCTGCTTCGCGGCTGAAGCCGCTCCCCCAGGGGGTGTGGCGTTCTTGCCGGCCAAGCGTGAAAGCCCATGCTGGGCCAAGGTTGCAGCAAAGCATCGGCCGCTGGGCCGCCTGGCATCGTGTTGATCTGCGACCGATTGTGGGTGACTTTCGTCAGCTTGTATTGGCTGGTGTGGTGCATTAAGCACCATCGAGGAACGTCTCGGCGTGCCGCTGTTCGTGCGCCAGCACAATGCCCTGTTGGCGAATGATGCCGGGCTTTGTGTGGTGCACTATGCACTGTTGATCCATAGCCTGGGCCATTTGCGCGATGAGGTGTTGGGGATCGTGCTCAGGGGCTGTCAGGATCCCCGAAGAACATTTGGACATCCATATAAATCAAAAGGTTATGAATGGGGAGTTGATTTTGTACCCCAGATGTACCCTTTTTTACAGCAGCTACGAGTGGATTACAGTGCACGCACCGAGGGGAGGGCCGGTGTCAAACGTGCAATCCCTCACCAGTCGCGCAGCTCATGCTTTGGGCTCATCCCAGTCGCTACGCGTTGCAGTAATCAGCGCATCCCAGTCATCAGGAGGGTTGCCGCGGCCGAGCATCTTCTCGAATACGACGTAGGGATCGGATTTGCTGCCTGCGGACCGTAAGGTGTTTTCGTCGTTGACCCATGCATAGACGATGACCTTGGACCTTGAGTCGTAGCGAAAGAACAGCCGAAAGCGCCTGCCGATTTTTGCGCGGCGCCAATGTCTGTAGGCGGTGCCCAGCGTGTTGCCTTGGCGGAACTCATCACGGCCCGGGTCGGCAGGCACAGCCTCCATGATCAGATGGCTCAATGCCCGAAGCAGCTTGACGTTGGCGTTGCTTTCAAAACCTTGCGGATCGTTCTGCTCGGCCCGGGCGGCGGCTTCTTGCAATTTGCGTAGCTGTAAAGTCACACCCTCATGGAACAACAGTGTCCAGCCATGTCGCAGCATCAGATCGCGACCTCACCGTCGATATCTTCGTCCAGGTTTACAGGGTGGTTTGCATTGGCGAGCATGGTTTGCGCCAAGTCTTCCGGCAGGGTGGTGAGGTTGCGTCCGTTTCGGATATCAGCCTCCAGCAAACCCAGGAACGCACCGATGGCAGGGTCTTCGTGGGTGGTTTCTACGCGGCTGACCACGATTTCACCCCCGCGCACGTCGAATGCAATCTTGCCACCTGTGTCAACGCCCAGTAGCTGGCGAACGGATTTTGGCAGTGTGACCTGTCCCTTCGAGGTCAACGTGGCGATTTCGTGGATGGCAGGCATGAGTGTTCTCCCGGATGTATTGATCGGATGGTAAGGAATAATCCTTACTCGGTCAATCTTGGTTTCTGCTGATCAGGCACTAATAGGGTTACCGACCAATGCGGCGAGTGTCGACAGCAAGGGTTTCCTGCCCAACCCTTTCGCAGGTGAAAAGCCATTCTTCATAATCACTGCGCAGAATGCCGAGTAGTACCGGGCGTATCTGAGCGAGGGACAGATGGCAATGCTGCGCCGCTGTCGTCTACGCAGCGCTGCATGCAGAGGCCTATGGTGAGAGGGTTGACGCTCTAAGTCTGATTCCACACATGCTGGAGGCGTTCATGGTAGGAGATCGGGAGGGCTGCGGAGTCGCTACGCACAAGATCAGCGCGCAAACAGGAGCTGTTCCGATCAGCCGAGAACTCCACACTGACTGACGATCTTGCTCCTCAGCAGCAGGCCACTCTGAATCGCCCCGCTGGCTAGGCGGAACTGTTGGGGGGCTGTCACACAGTTTCAGGTCGGGATAGCAAGTTCCACTACGTTGTCGCCTCCAAAAAGACGATTCACCGCTGCGAGAGCTGTATCCGGCATGGCCTGTGTGGCCAGCACGGCGAGTCGCGTCATAGGTCGGGAGATGGATACATAAAAGAGATTACGAGCACGATAGAAGCCCTTTGTGTTCTTTGCATTCAGCGCATTTGTCTCAATTAGCTCGAGTAGTTGTGGCCAGTTATAGTGGTTCCAACCGCCTCCCAGCACTACAAGAACGTTCTCAAACTCGGCGCCCTTGACGCTATGTTGCGTGGCAAAGGATGTCTGCTTTTCGATGAACTTGACCACCTCAACGACCTCTCCGTAAGGAATGTCCCGCAGCTTGCTGTACCGCATAAGTGCGGATGCATCCTCAGGTATGGGGTCGCCGTTTAGTGCTATGAGTTCTTCGTCGCGCCGCAATACGCGGTCTGGTGGCGATGGACGTCTTGTCACCTTCAGGTGGTCAATGACCTGTCCGATCGTGCCTTCTGCACGCAGCTTCTGGAGGGCATCCATGTCGCGACGCCAACTGGCTTTGTCTTCATGTTTGGTTATCGCAGGACCGGAGCCGAATGCCCTGAACATATCGCCGTAGCGAGATGCGCCGTAGGCTGCACATATGGGTTCAACGACTTCTGCAAAGAACTTGATCGCCGGGTCTTCCTTTTTTGCGAATAGATCGTTACGGCCGCTGAATACCTTAGCGAGGTTGGGATAGCCCTGTTCAGCGGCTAGGACGTTGTGGGTAAGCATCAGTACCTTCGTCCTGCTCAGGTCCCAGCCCTCGGCTTGCAGCTGTTGCATCAAATCTTCCCGAGTGCATCGGGCCAGATCAGGTGGCAGATCCTCTTTGGCGTGCGGGTCATTTGTCCGTTGACCCTTGTAAGCGTTGGTGTGAAAGAAGCGCGCCTCGCCCTTTGCCTCGGGGTCATGAACGGCTTGGTGTAGTTCAGGTCGCAGCTTGTTCAGCACATCCACGACTGCGGGAACCGACCGGAAGTTGGAGCCTTTGGCAATTTCTTTGATCGGATATTCCGCGAGCTCGTATTCACTTCGATAAATGGTTTGCCAGTGGTCTCCAAATAGACCAACGAGGGGCCCGGTTGCGGGCTTTAAGAAGTGCTCGGTAATCGCCTCCATGAATTGGCGATGGGTATCTTGATACTCGTCGATAAAAATCACTGGAAACTGCTGGGTCAAGATGCGTCGAAATTTTTCCTTCTGCAGAAGCTTGGCCATCATCTCTGGGATGTCGTCGTGACTCAGCGTGACTCTGTCCATGTCGACGCCGAAGAATCCTAGGTCGTAATCCACGGGCTTTGAGCCGATACCTCCGCCTTGTTCGACTTTCTCTTTCCGATCCTCCATTTCCCCCACGAGGTCACGTAGCGCCTTCTGAAACTGGCGTAGGAATGCCCACGAGAAGCCGTGGATGGTATTGACCAGAATGGCGGGATGATCCTCAATCTCTTGGGCAATCTCATTACGGGCAACTTCGGTGTAGGTGATGCAGGCTACCTTTTGCCCCGCTCGAACCAAGGCTGGGCCTCGCTCCGCAATCAATCGCTTCAGCGCGGTGACCAGGGAATACGTCTTGCCTGCGCCGGCACCAGCTTCAAGGCGAAAGCTGTGACCCGTATCAAGGGCCTCATTGATCTTTCTTTGAGCCTCTTGTGCAGCGATGAGTGCGGGATTCTCGTCAGGTTTAGTCATACTGCCTCCTCCTTGGCTGGCGCTTCCACGTTCTGTGCGGGTGGAGGAGGGGGTTCGGAAAGCCATGCCAGGCCTTCCTGGATATAGCGGGGTACCACCCATTCTTTCTCGCGAATGGCGAACCGCAAGGCCGTATCCGCTTTCGCGAGCCCCTGGGCTATCTCCCACGCTTCATTGGCCTCGTCCTGTTCCTTTAACCACTCAAATCGATCCGGGTTTGCTAGAACGAGCGCGTCTTCATAGCTGCGGGCGCATACGTTCGTACCAGGTTTCTCTGCAATCTGATAGGCAATGCGACGGTAGCCGCTTTGCTTCTCCTCGGCAGTCTTGGCAACAAGCTCGGCAGGAGTGATTTGCCAGTCATCCTTTCCCTCGGTATCTTCGGGGCGAAACCATTCCTTGATAGCCGCGTTCGACGTCCGCTCGCCTTCAGCCACAGGGCACTTGTCCCAAGTCGTAATCGTCTTTCCTTTCTTGTTCTGCTTTTCCACCGGTTTGGTTGAATCCAGATCGGTGACGACCAAGGTCTTGAGTTCGAGAAAGTCGAGGAGTGGATAGAAGATGTGCGCATAAGCTCCGCCGACCTCGACGCAGGTTACGTACTGTCTGGCCAGCTTGTGCTTGTCGTCGAGCGACCTATCAACCAATTCGCACAGCCGAGGCATCAGCAGCCGCTCCGTCGTCCCTTCGACCATAATGGCCTTGTCCGCAAAGTACAGATCGCACTTGGTCAACGTCATGTACTGGTGCAGGAAGTTCTGGTCGTCGGGAGAGATACTGCTCATGCCCTTCTTGAAATCTTTAACCTTGGTCTGACGAGCATTTGTCTGGCCCGGCGACTCATTTAGGAAATACCGTACTGCTTCAAACGATGCGGCATTTGCAACATGCGGAGAATGCGTCGTGATGACGAACTGAACGTTCCACGCAGCCTCTTCGGGGTAGCTCGCCGACAGCTTTCTAATGGCGGCATTCAGTTGGCCGATGAAAACTTCTTGCATCTGCGGATGCAAATGAGCCTCAGGTTCTTCAACGAAGATTAGATGTGTGGCTGGGCGGGTTGCCTTGGCTCGGTAGGCCTTGTGGTAGCTTTCGAGCTGCAACAACATGTAGATCAGATTGCGAGTGCCGAGGCCGTTGTAGCCTTCCGGAAGATGTACCCCGTCTGTGCCGGTGTAGACCACCTTTGTGTGGTCCGACAGCAGGGCCTCAACATTCAATGAGGTCTCGGGCCGGAGCTCGGTATCGTTGAGGCTTGGAAAGCCCAGTACTTCCATGGCCGGCAGCAGCTTCTTCAGCATTTCATCGAAGTTACCTTGAATGCTGCGTTCGATGCCTTCGACTGACGCCTTCAGCTTTGCCGCCAGCTCCTGATCTCCTGCTGCGGCCGTTGGTGCGGAAGCAGTCTTGAATAGCGCGCTGAGCAATTTGCCAATGACATCGGCGTCGCCATGCTTTGCATGGTCGAGAGTTCTTTGTGCGCGAACGAAATTGCACTGCAGTAAAGCCGCTAGTGCGGTCGTACCCTCAAAGTCACGCCGATTGGTATCGTCCGTGGGGTCGATGGCGAACACATGGATGTTGTATGCCTTGGGCAACGTGTCGCGTAATGAGCGGAAGAAGTGTGTTCTTAGCTCGACACCTTCTGGCTCGGCAGGTACATCAAGCAGAGTGTGGAGAGTTGCCAGCGTCGCTTTGTACTCGACGCGCACAATGGCTGTGGTGGAGTCTACGTCCAGGTCAATAACGAAAGGCGCAAGAGGCCCTAAATTCGGGGCGGTGCTGTCGTAGCGGAAGGTTAGAGTAAGAGAGAGCGTCGGGAGTGCTGCGAGTACGTCCTCTGGCTTTGCCGACTTTTCTCTCAGCGTCTTTGCATTGAAGAACCGCTCGCGTTGGGGGGGGCGAAAAGTCTTCCAGACGAAATCGCGCTCCGGTCTCCCCGGTGAAGCGATCAAAAATGTCGGTAAACGATGTCTTCCCGCTATTGTTGCGCCCTACGATTACTGTGGAATTTCCTTCCAGCATGATCTCAACATCCTGGAGGAGTCGAAATCCCTCGACCCTAACCTTCTCGATTCGCATGTTTGCTCCCGATTGATTGCCTCTAGTCGTTTCCTGTTTGCCGCCTGGTCTTAGATGCTCTGTTGATGATCGGGCGGATTACTTTTCCCCATGGCTCAGATCGTCTAAGAGAGTGCTGGCAACCGCTTCCTCTGGAATTGCGAGCCCTTGGGTGTCCATGGCGGTGTGCAGCTCTTTGTCCCATAGAGCCTCGACCCCGTTGAGGGCCAAATCGCGCGGTCGCGTCTGCACTACCATCACCGCTTCGAGGTAGTCTCTGCAGCCGAATCGCCAAGGGACTGCCTGCCAAGTACGCATGACGTGATTGCCGATGACGATCCCTGGCCAGTCGTAGTCGCCATGGTAGTGCAGGCGCGCGCCGGCGGCGGCCAACTGGTCGAGTAGAATTCGCTGCGCAGCGGCGGGCATGCCATCGGTGCAGACTAATGGAGCACTATCGGCACCCAGACGGTCGGCGACGATGGCTACTATGTTCGGGTTTTCACATACGTACACATTCCGTCCGTCTACTGCCCAGGAATACGGCTTGCGAACCAATTGCCGCAGTGAGAGGTAGGCGGGCTCGCCAGGCAGCCAGGTGTGGGCTGTGTCTGGCAGCGCAGGCAAGTTAAGAAAGAGAGCAGGGCGGGCCAGCTCGTTGACGAGAACTCCCGCCCTCGACCAGACCTCCCGCACACGCTCTTCGGCTCCACCGCCAGTCTCGGTTGTTGCCTCATCTTCTTGAGAGCCGCCCGTGCGCTCGTGCAGGCGCCAGGCCGACAGTACCAGGGTCGCAACAGGACGGCCGGGATCCAGCGCATGGGCATCGCCCAGCGTTTCGGCGGCAAGTTGCGAGCGAGGCAGTCCTTCCTCGGGCAGACGGCGGAGCACAGTATCAGTCGCTGCCAGTAGCTGATTGGCGCGCGCGGGATCGCGCCCAAGACGCTTGAGCAGGGGCATGCAGGTTGCCGCGTTTTGCAGCCAGGCGCAGAGGAGAGGGCTGCCTTCGGCCGACGCCGAGGTCGTGAGGGCCGACCATTGTGCCGCTAGCGTTTTACGCAGGCTGGCTTTCGCAACAATGGGGCCATCCAGTTGCGCCAGCGCATCCTGTAGCGAGTTGGCTAGCCCGGCCTCACGCAGTCGTGCATCGAGCTCGGCAATGTCCAGCGTCATCGAGCAAGCTATTCGTGAGGGGCGACCGGTCAGTTGGCAAAGAGCCGAGTACTCTTCCGCGGCAAGGTTGCTCAAGTGAACCGAGGATAGCGACTGCTCGGCATCGGCGAGCTCAAAACGGCGGCGCAGGCGCTGGCGCAGGGCGGCCAGTGCTGGCCCGCCGAGCAGGCGCTGTAGACGTAAGTCGGGGCTGGTCTTCATGCCAAGGGGAACCTGCGATCAGGATCTTCTTCGAGTCGCTTAGCCCGTCCATCCCAGGTCCAGCGCGAGACGAACACCGCATCGATACCTTCGCGACGCTGCAACTGGCAGATCGACACGCCAGGTAGCTCCGCATAGCAGGCCCACTCCCGCTCGCTGGTGATGACGAAATCCAGGTCGAATTCCCGCACCAGGCCCATGCAGTGGGCGCGGGCGGTATCGTCGATACCGGCGAAGGCTTCGTCGAGCAGCATCAAGCGTGGCGCCAAGGGACTGCCGCCGTGGCCGTAGAAACTGGCGATAGCGGCGAACAATGGGACGGTCAGGCCTAACGCGCGTTCGCCACTGGAGGCCGGTCCAGACAGCTTGCGCCATTGACCATCCTGCTGACGCTGGATGCGGAAACGATGCCAATAGCGATAGTCCAGCGCGTGGGCGAGTTGATCGAGAAGACTTCTACCTGCGCTGTCAGCGTCGGCCAGGGCGCGTTCGGCGGCGATCTGCTGTTGCAGCATGGTACCGACCGCACGCCGGTCTTCGGTCGACCAGAGGTCGGCGCTGGTATTGAGCAGGCTCTTGCGTGCGGCCTCCAGGCCTGCCGGTGCGCCTTCCTCGACTGATAGCGGCTCCCATAGCAGGCGGTAGCGTACGCCAGTGGTGGTTGGGCGCTTGTGCAATTCGTTGTTTATCGCCTCGACGCGGTCGTCGGCAGCTCGCATCAGTCGCTGGAGCTCGGCGGCGATTTCTGCCTGGAGGTGATTTTCCAAAACTTCACGCTCACGAGCCGACAACAGTTCGCTGCGCTGGGCAATATCCTCGGCCAACAGTAGCGCGAGGGTATCGGGGCGCTCGGCACGGTTCTGGTACTGGATTGTGACGGTGATGCCCCAATCGTTGGGTTCTGAGATGGCCTGGTGGTTCAAGGCGCTCAGCCCGCGCTGCAGTTCACTTAGGTCTTCGGCGATCTGTTTCTGTACGCGCGCCCAAGTGGCTTCGTCATCGGCGATGTCAGCCAGCGCCTGTTCGATGCGGCGGGCTAGGTTCAGCGCCGGGTCGATGCTCCAATGCTCAGGCAATTGCAGGTCCGGCAATGCGGCGGCCAGCAGGCCGCTGGCGCTGAAATGGCGAAGGCGTTCGACGGCCATGGCGCGCTCGTTGCTACGCTCGCTCAGAGTCTGCTCAGTGCGTTCGACGTGCGCTGCGATCACGGCCAGCCGTTTTTCCGCTTCGCCCAGCGCCGTGCGGCGTGTTTCGGCGTCCTGCTCGGCCTGGGTACGTCCGGCGAGCGCGGTGGCCAGTTTGGCCAGCAATTCTTCCACTTGCTGGCCGATGGACTGGCGTAGTGTCTCCAAGCGGACCCGGGCCTGTTCAGCCTGCTCGTCGGCGACCATCAGGGTTTCCTCAGCCTGTTCCAGCACCCTGCGCGCTTCGCCTTCGCGCTGTTGCTGCTGACACTGATCGGGCCATGCGCGCTGCCACTCGCGTGCCGCCTGGACCAGGTGCGCCTGGACGGTGGCAAAGTGTTCCAAGGCCTCTTCGGTTGCTGGTAGCAGCTCGAGCTCTGCCGGCAGGCTCAGGTCGGTCGCGTCGTGGTGTAACTGCTCGCGTGCCGATTGCCATGCGTCTTTGGCTTCCTGGCTGCGTGTTTCGGCCAGCACCAACAGCTGCCGGATCCGATCGACATCACGAGCGGCCTGCAGCGCGACAGCAATCGCATCGTGCAGTGGGCGCTCGGAGGGTATGCTTTTCCGTTCCCGTTCGGCTTGGCTGCGCTCGGCGGCCAGGGTTTCGTATTGTCGTTCGAGCTTGGCTTGCGCCATGTCGAGTTCGGCAAGGAGGGTGGCGAGTGCTTCCAGCCGTCGTTGTCGTGCCAGTTCCCGTGCACTGCGGCCGATGTAGCCTGCTTCGGTTTTTTGCCAGGCACCTGCCAGCGGCCCCAGACGATAGCGACCATCAGGCGACAACCAGGCTTCGGCATCGCTCGGCTCCTGCGTGCCGTAAGCCACGCCCTCCAACAGTGCAGTCAGCGTTGCTAGTGCGATCGGGCAGGCCTCGGGCAATGCCGGGATCAGTGCAGCGTTCAGGTTGGCACCATTCACTGGCGCGCGCTGGTGCCAGCTGCTATCGAGCAGCGGCGTACCGTCGCTATCGCTCAATACCCCATTTGGCGACAGCCAGGCGTCAAGTAGGCCGCTGGCTTCCAGGGCGGCTTCCAGCCCGGCCCGTTGCGCGGCATCCAGGCTCGGGTGGAAATCCACCAGGTGCCAGAGCGGCGCGCCGTGCCGTTGCAGACGCACACCACTGGCCCGGGTGAGCGGCTCGGCGGGCAGCGCATCTTCGCCGGCGGCCAGGCGGGTGCGCTCGTCCTCGATATCGGCGCGCTGCTTGTCCAGGCTGGTATGGTAACTGTCCAACTCCGCCTGTTGGGCGGCGTGTCGTTGCAGCGTCGTCTGCCAGGCGTTGTCCAGTGCCACTTGCGCCGGGTTTTCGACTTCCGGAAGGGCCACCCACTCGGCCAGTTGTAGCAAGGGCTGCTCAGCATTGAAGCGCAGTTGGATGAGGCTTGTGCAGTGCTCGGACCAGGCTTCGAGCAACGCGCTGCCTGCCTGTTCTGCTTGCTGGTCGGCCCGCTCGCGTTGCGCCAGTGCTATGTCCATTTCACCGCGAATGGTTCGAGCGTGTTCTTGCTTGTCCGCCAGTACCGCTTGGTGTTGGCTAACTTCGGCATGACGCTTACGCAGATGGGCGATGTCCTGGCGCCGACTCCTCACCAGCTCGCGCAGGGCTTCTTCAGCGGCCCTGTACTCGGGCGGATGTGCCGCGAGCGCTTCGGCTTCAAGGCTAAGCAGTGGGTTGATTGCGAGGTCTGCTGTTATAGCGAGTGCTTCGGCCGCGTCCAGCGTACGAGTACGCGACTTTTCCAGCTCATCGCGAGCTTGAATGGCCGCAGCGGTCCGTCGCTGGCTCAGTTCTACTTCGCTATTGAGTTTGCTACGCGCTTCATCGCGCTGTCGGCCTGCCGTGTGAGCTGCATGTTGCCGTTCAGTGGCATTACGCTCTTCCAGGGCAAGACGGTTGGCGTCCTGGTTGGCGGGATCGCTCTGCAGCGTATCTACCAGCTCCCGGGCCGCCGAATACTTCAGCTTCGCGGCTTCGTGCTCCGCAAAAGCCTCACCCTGCGCGTTCTGTGCGCCGGCGAGTTCAGCCTGCGCTTGATTGCGAGCCTCGCTGGCGTTGTCGAAATGGGTTTGAGCCTGGCGTAGTTCTCGTGCCTGGCGCCGCGCCAACATACCGGTATAGATTCGGTAGCGTCGTTCAAACTGGGTGACGGTTTGCTCCAGTAGGCGCGTTTCTTCCAATTGAATGCGGTCTTCCTCCAACTGGTTGAGCGCTTCGGCCACATCGCCCAGCAGCTCGGGTGGTAGCGGTGGCAGCGACTCGCTCAGAGCATTGGAAAGGCCGGTTTCGTCGGGTTTCTTCGACAGTTGTGGCTGGCGCAGCTGGATCAGCGTATCCATCAGCGCGTCGTAGCGCCGTGTCCCTAGCTGGAACAGGCGCTCGTCCACGGCACGGCGATACAGCTGATGGTTTTCGAATAGTTGACCGCGTCCGCCAAGTGCATCGCGCAAGCGTTCGCGAGTAAGAACCTGGCGCTCGGCAGTGGTAAGCCAGAGATCTTCGCCGATACGTGGGTCTAGTGTCGTGCCGTCACCTTCCAGGATGAAAAACCAGCTGTCCACTTGAGCCCGGCCATCGACTGCCGACAAACCGACCCCCAGGGTCAGGTAGCGGGGGCGGCCATCGCGCTCGCGTCGGCCGAACTCTATCCAGCTGTAGCCGATACGGCGGGGATAGTTGCCGACCAGGAGGTTCCAGGCCATCTTCTTGCCGCTATCACCGTCGGGCTCGACGCGCGACGAGCGCAATTGTGCGTCCAGCAGCAACGGTAAGGTCAGCGACAGCACCTTGGATTTCCCGGTGCCGTTATTGCCGCGCAGAAGTAAATGACCATCGTGGAACCAGAACTCCTCACTGTCGTAGTGGAACAGTTCGACGAGGCCAAGACGTAAGGGCTGCCAGCGTTCGCGCAGAGGTTTGGGCAGTGCGGGGCGGGAGGGGGTGATGAATAGGTCGCTGGTCATGCGTCAGGCTCGGTTAGAAACAGGGTTTCGGCCCCTTGGGCGTTGCGCACCTCGGTCTGTCCGAGGGAGAAGCGGGCAATGGCGGGCAACGGATGTACGCCATGCATATCACGCAGCATTAGGCCCAGACGACATAGGCGAGCGATGGCGATTTCCGCCAGCTCGTGTTCGGCGCCTGGCGAGCGCGCCGATTTGCGCCAGTAGCGACCATATCGCCCAGCGGCCTCGTGCAGGAACAGGGCAATCTCGCTTTCTGTCGCTCGCAATGGGGCACGTTTATCCCGCAGACGCCGGGCCAGGTACTCCGCTACCAGCAGCGTTACATGAGCCTCAGTGCCCTCGGCGGGCATGGCTACATCCGTCAGTTGCCCGCTCTCGTCGATCAGGGAAAGGCCTTCGGCGCGTTGCTCGGCGACCAGTCCGGTGGCTTCACACAAGCGGTTGGCGAGAACACCACGCTGATTGAGGAAATAGCTGCGCGTCTCTTCATCCAGGCTGTCGGTATACAGCACCGGATCGTCGAGCAGGCGTCGCGCCAGGTGGTGGCGTATGGCGTCGCGCCTGCCTTGCTCGCTGTCCGCTGTAAAGCCGGCCACCAGTGCATGCAGCCGCGCCTCGGTATTTCCCGGAGTCTCCTCTGTGCTCCAGGTCGAGGGCCCGCGCACCGCCGCCAGCAGGCCGGCCAGCAAGCGCCGGTGAATGTCGTAGAGCGCGTCGGACTGTGGCCCGCTGCCGTCCTGTACGTAACTCTCTTCCTCGCCAGCGACACGTTCGAGAACGCCATGAGCCAGGAGGGTACGGCACACCATGACCAACTCGCGTCTTTCGGCAGCGCAGTGCAAGGTGAAGGCGAAACCCAATGTCTGCAATGCCGGGTCGGCGGCTTGTTGTACGATCCGTTCGCCGATCTGTCGCAGGGTGATCTGCGGGTCGGCTCGCTCCAGCACTGCAGCAGCCAGACACAGCAGTACATAGCGACGCCGGTCATAGTCCGGCAGGCCGCGGGTCGGAGCGGACAGGTCGGCCGGGCGCTTGAACAGGCGGGCACCCTCGCGGTCCACATGCAGCGGCCAGCCGGTCTCGCGGGCGAACCACTCGCGCAGGCGCTCGGCTTGGCGACGTACGGCGGGGAAATCCGCGTGCCCTGGCGGCATGAGCGGGCACATCAGCAGGCTACGCAGAGCCCGGCGGAATTCGTCTTGCTGCTGCGCCTTCTGTGTTTCTCCGACATGTCGGGTGCCACGGCGGGACGAGGGTATGCTCATGATCTGTCCTCGGTGAGCCGGATCGTCAGCAGATGATCCCGGCCGGAGAACATCCCGGCTGCCGTGCAGATTTGGGCGCGGCTGTTTTCAGCCAAAGGTTCCAGGCGAATATGCAGCAGACCGTCGCCCGTTTGGCGCTCGACAGGGCTGTTCGGATCCTGTTGTTCAGCCAGTGCCTCGCCAAGCAATCCCAGAAAGAGGCCGAAGGCATGCACATCGAGCTCGCCCAGCTCCGATAAGCGTGTCGGGCGGCCGCTCGCCAATCGCCGGCGCGCGGCCTCGACCTGGCGCGATTCCTCCGCCAATTGCTGAGCCATCAGCGCCCGATCCCGGCTACGATCGCGCACTTTCGCCAGTGCGCCGCGCGGTGCGGCTTCACCATACTCGCGCAAGCGCGGATTGATGATCAGCGGAGGTGCATCCAGCCAAGAGGTGCTCGCTGGCACGTCGTCCGCATCAGCAACCTCTAGTGAGAAGTGGCGCGCTGGGTGCAGCGCGAACGCTGCTTGCGCGAGACGGTGTGCATCGTCGTCGCTGTCGCATGCAGCGAACCACTGCGCCAGCACTCGGAAATCGGCCGATCGGTCGCTGCGCCCGCTGCGTCGCTCATTAATTGCCGCGATGGCGCTAAGCAGTTGCGGAATCGCCGATCGCGCTCGGGCACGCAGTAGTTCTGCTTGAGGCGGTTCGTTGCCGGTGGCCAGAAACCAGCCACGCAATCCTTTCCAACGCTCGCGCCAGATATCCTGGCGACGCTGCGTTTCCTCTGCCTGCTCGCCAGTGTCGTCGGGGGCGGCATCACGCGCTTCACGTGCAGCGACTTGGCGTAAGACATACTCGATGATGGCGGACAGTTCATGCAGCGTGCGGGCGATGGCATCGGAGCGGCGGATCAGATCACCCATAAAGCGCTCGAGATAGTCGATCAGCCGTCGCTTGTAAGCGACCAATGCGGTGGCGTCGGCTTGCTGCAGCTCTAGACTACGTGCCACTCCAGCCATGAACGCCTGGGCGTTTTCAGTAAGACCCTCAAACACTCGCACTAGGTCGCGCAGAATCTCATGTGCCTTGGCGGTATCAAGGTCGTTGCCGGATTGTGCCTCAGCCATCAATCGCTGCAAGGCTCGTAAGCGGCTGTCTATGTCCTCCAGCGCGACTGTCTGCAGTTCTGCACGATGACGTAGGCTCTGCGCGAACGCTATCAGGCCGGCCTCTACCGCCTCGCCGCCGCGCGAGAGCCTATAGAGAAAACGTGCCCGGTAATAATCGTTGAGCGTGGATACACGCGTCATGTCCGGCTGCGATTCGAGATTGCCCCAGGTCGCCAATTGAGCTAATGCAGCGGCAACCTCTTCCTGAGCCGGTGGCGTCCGATGACTCCAGTTTGCTTCAGATAATACTTCGTCGGGCCGTAATTGCAGGCGGTACTGGCGCTTGGCAGCAGCGAACGCCTCCATGATGGCACGATAGAGGGCCGCCTTTTCCGCAGTGGCGTGGCGGAACAAATCCGCTGAAGCTTCCGGCCAGGATGAGTTGTGAATCACCAAATTCTACCTCAGTGACCTTCCGTGATCGATGAGACCATTCTTCAGTTCTCTTCGCTATTTGCCAAGCTTTCCCTGCGAGCGAAATACTTAGGAGTTTTTTGTGTCGGGGCGCTGAGCATCTTCGGTTGGGGGCATCATTTTCAAACCATCCAAAGCATGCCCTCAAATATGCCCCAAATGTAGCAATTAGCTGGAAGTAAATAGCTATTCGAGGCTAGAAAAACGCAGAAATGATCAGCTAACAAGCATACGCCAAGCCCCTAAAGACTGTCAGGATCCCCGAAGAACATCTGTATCCGCGACCGCAACCACCGCTCTGCCGGGTCATTGTCCTGCGCCCCGCGCCAGGCCATGTGCAGCTCGAAACTACGCACATCCAGCGGCAGATCCTCAGCCCGCAACCCACCCGCCGCGGTCAACGCATCCGCCGTGTAATCCGGCACCGTAGCGACAATATCGGTGCCCGCGAGCAAGCTCCCCAGCCCGTTGAACTGCGGCACCGCCAGCACCACGTGGCGCTTGCGGCCAATCTCGTCCAGCGCCTCGTCGATGAACCCCGACAGGTCCCCGGCAAACGACACCAGCGCATGCGGCCGCGCGCAGAAGTCGTCCAGGGTGATAGCGCCGGGCACGCTGTCGGCGCGCAGCAGTTTCGGCATGCTGCGGCGCAGCACCTTGCGCTTGGCGTTGGCTGGCAGTTCGCTGGTGTAGCTGACCCCCACCGAGATCTCGCCCGAGGCCAGCAGCGTCGGCATCAGCAGGTAATTGACCCGGCGTACCACCAGCACGATACCCGGCGCTTCGGCGCGGATGCGCTTGAGCAGCTGCGGCAGCAGGGCGAATTCGGCGTCGTCCGACAGGCCGATGCGAAACACCGCATTGCTGGTGGCCGGGTCGAATTCGGCAGCGCGGCTGACGGCGGTGGAAATCGAGTCCAGCGCCGGGGACAGCAGGGCGAAGATTTCGTGGGCCCGGGCCGAGGGCTCCATGCTGCGGCCGGTGCGCACGAACAGCGGGTCGTCGAACAGGTTGCGCAGGCGCGACAGGGCCGCGCTGATGGCGGGCTGGCCGAGGAACAGTTTTTCCGCGGCACGGGTCACGCTGCGCTCGTGCATCAGCGTTTCGAACACGATCAGCAGGTTGAGGTCTACGCGACGCAGGTCGTTTCGATTCATCGGTGCGCTTCGCCTAAAGTGGGGCAGAGGTGAATCTTAAGGCCAAAGGCTGGTACCCTGCACGGGTTTAGGGGGACCAATCGCAGGGAAAGTCAGGTGCCCAATCGATGACAAGCATGTCGACTATTAATGACCACTGATGGTCTAACCGGCAAAGCCCGGATAAAGTCCGTGGTAATTAGAGGTTCACAAAGGCGAGGTATGCGATGTCCCGCATGATCCGTTTCCACAAGTTCGGCGCTGCCGATGTGCTCCGTTGCGAGGAGCAGGCCGAACCGTCACCTGCTGCCGACGAGGTACAGATCCGCGTCGAGGCGGTTGGCGTCAGCTGGTATGACGTGCTCTGGCGCCAGAACCTGGCACCGTCCCAGGCACGCCTGCCGGCGGGGATCGGCCACGAGATGGCCGGGGTGGTGACCGCGGTCGGCGAAGGGGTCGAGGATATTGCGGTGGGTGACCGGGTTGCCAGCTTCCCGGCCACCAGTGCCAACGACCACCCGGTGTATGGCGATGTCATCGTGCTGCCGCGTTCGGCCATTACCCGTTATCCGGATGTGCTCACCCCGATCGAGGCCAGCGTGCACTACACGCCGCTGCTGATCGCCTATTTCGCCTACGTCGACCTGGCCCGGGCCAAGGCCGGGCAGACTGCGCTGGTCACCGACGCCAGCCACTGCGCGGGCCCTGCCTTCGTGCAACTGGGCAAGGCCCTGGGGCTGAAGGTGTTTGCCGCCACAAAAGAGGCGGATCAGCGTGAGTACCTGCTGGGCCTGGGCGCCGACAAGGTGATTGTCACCGAAGAGCAGGACCTGTTGCTGCAGGTTGGCAAGTACACCGATGGCCGTGGCGTGGACATGGTCCTCGATGGCATGGGCGGGCCGCAGATGTCGCTGCTGGGCGATGTCCTGGCACCGCGTGGCAGCCTGGTGCTGTATGGCCTGCAAGGCGGCAATCAGACGCCGTTCCCGGCTTGCGCGGCGTTCCAGAAGAACATCCAGTTCTATGTGCACTGCATCGGCAACTTCACCGGCAAGCCGGAGCTGGGTATCAGCCAGGACCAGGTGGCGCTGCAGCGCGCCTTGCGCGATATCAACCAGTTTACTGCCGACCAGTTGCTGACACCGCAGATCATCAAGGTTTACCCGTTCGAGCAGGTGGTCGAGGCGCATCGCTACATGGACCAATGCCCATGCGGCGGGCGCGTAGTGCTGGACATGGCGCAACACTGACAGCGGTCTGCGTCATCAGGAAGCCCGGGCAGAGTCCCGGGTTTTTTGTGTCTGGTACATCATGATTGATGTTCAAAAAAGGAAATTTCCTACAATAAAAAGAGATGGGGATTATATTTAAGCTATCACCGGAGGTTGGTCGAAATATCCGGCCAAGCTTTTTGCCTTGAATTGTTATTCCCTCGCGGTCAATGTGTTTTCTCACTTCTTCTGAATGGTTTTTTTACCCTGATCTGTATCTTCTATTCGCCTTGCATCCCTCGATAATGGCTCAATGATAGTTTGCGCAAGGAGCGTGGAATGAGCATGGCTATGCCCAGGCCAGGGCGGTGTATGGCAGCGGCGGGGCGTCGCTACGATGCGTTTTTCTCGATGTCTTGGCGACAGTGACTGGTTACGTCATTACTTCCAATTAGTTGTAGGAAATTTCTTCTGGAAAAGTTCAGGGCATGTTGATGTTCAGGTTCTCTGATCAACGTGCGCTGGCTGCATGAAGTTGATGAGGTGATTTCGTGACTGCTATTCACGACCAGGCAATGCACTATATCTACCAGCAAGTACTCGAGCGCTTGCTCAGTCATATGTCACAGGCGCAGCGTGCTTCCTTGCAGTTGCTGATACAACGGCTGCTGGTTGCTGCAGGCGGGCCAGAATACATCGGCACCTACCGCTTGCTGGTGCTGCAAGGCAACGATCACCGCAGCGCCCGGCTGCTGGCGATGCTGCGTGCCGCACAACTGAGTATCGCCCTGCGTGCGCCGGTAACCTTCCAGCTGCGGGTGCTGGTAGTGAGCCTGCCCGTGGCTGACAGTGCCACGCTCGAATGCCATGAGCGCGGCTTCAATGCGCTGTTCTTGCAGGATGACCCGCGGGTGCAACTGCAGATGATCAGGGGGCGTGAAGTAGTACCGTTCAGCCGGCATGCTCCTGCCGCACCCGAGAGCTGGCTGTTGGCGAGGGACGCCATGCTGATGTTCGGTCACCTGGTCGACGCCAGCCCCGAAGCGCTGCTAGGGAGTCGTCTGCACCTGGAGTTGGCGGCCGCGGTGGGCTTTGCGCTGCAGGCCCATACCCCTGCGGATGTATTGATCACCGCCATCCCGGCGTGCCAGCGCCGCCGGTACCTTGCCTGGGCACGGCGCAGCTTGCGCCTGGCAGGGGAGCGGGGTTCGCATGCGGTGCACCAGTGCCTGGCGACGCTGGCACAGGGGCTCAGTCGCCTGCACGGCAGCATCGGGGGCCCATCGAGCGCCCTGGCGGAACCGGCCGTGGGGGCGGCGCCGCAAAACACGCCGGTGCGGTTGATTGCCATTGACGACCTGCTGCCGCCATTGCTCGAAGAACAGCAGCTTGACCTCATGCTCGGTTGCCGCTTCGAGGGGGGCCAGGACGCCCGGCCATTGGCCGCGTTCGTCGAGCCGTTGGCCCCGGCGCAGTTGCAGCAACTGCACGCGCGCAGTCTCGAACCGCAGGCAAGTCGCCCGGCATTGCGGCTGGCTGGCCAGCCGGGCGCCAACAAGCGGCGCGATGTGCATCAACTGCAGTTCGGCAGGGCATACGGCATCAACCAGATCCAACAGGTGTGCCTGCTGTTCAGCCCGTTTGCCAGGCAGGGGAAGAACCTGGAGCGCTTTCTGCAGTGCTGGCATGCCGACATGCTGGTGGCGCTGCCATATCTGCATCGGGCCTTGCAGGGTAAACCCTGCCCTGAAGCGGTGAAAAACTGGCTGGTGAACACCAGCGGCCTGCCGCTGGGGCAACTCAGGTTGATCTATGGCGGGGGCCTGCCGCTGGCCTCCTGGCGCCTGATGAGCCATCTGGCCCGTCGCGATGTACAGCTGAGGTTGCTGCCGCGGCGGGCAGCGGGGCGGCGGCGTGGTCATGCGGGGCCGCCTTGATGGAGCAATCGGGCGCCGGAGAGTTCGCCTATCGCAAGGTCTATCGCTACCTGGAAGCCTTGATCGACCAGGCTCCACGAAGTGGCCCCTGCCGTTTGCCGTCGTTGCGCGAGTTGGCCCGGCGGTTGCGGGTGTCATTGGCCACCGTACAGAGTGCCTACAGCCTGCTGGAAGAGGAGGGCCGCGTGCAATGCCTGCCCAGGTCGGGCTATTACGTACAGGGCGCTGCCAAGGATGCTGCAGCGGCCATGCCCCTGCAGGCCCCCCTGCCGACACAGCCGATGCTGGAGCGAACCCTGCTCAGCCACGAACGGCGCCTGGCACGTCAGCGCACGCACAATGGTGCCCCTTGGGACGCGCCCGGCAGCGCCCGCCTGCGCAATGCCGTCGCAGAACGCTATACCCGTTCCTCCAACCGGTACTGGCGTGCCGAGGACGTTCAGTTGGCTCCGGATGTGCAGGCGTTGCTGGAGACCTTGCTGGCGGCGTTGGCTGTGCAAGGTGGAACCGTGGTGGTGCACTCGCCCTGTTGCTGGCAGGTACTGCGCGCGTTGGCCCGCGCTGGCATGCGAGTGTTGGAGGTACCACTGGATACCTGCGGCAACCCGGACCTGCGCGCCCTGGCCTGGCTACTGGATAGCGAGCCGGTGTGCATGCTCGTGATGCCGTCGTGCCTTGGCATGCCGCAGGGGCGGCTGGTATCACCGCACTATCAGCAGCAGCTTGGCCAGATGCTTGGGCAGCACTCTGTATGGGTGCTGGAAAACGACCTGGACAGTGAGCACTGTTACAGCGGGCCGCCGAATATGCGCCTGCGCGATTGGGTCGACCCCCGCTGGCTATTGGTGATGGGGGCGTTCGATGCCGCAGTGGGGAGCGAGGCGCCCTATGCCTACTTGCTGGGCCATGATGCCGGGCTGGCCAAGGCTTTCGCGGAGCGTGCGTTTCGGCTTGCACCGCTTCGCCTGCAAGCGCTGGCGCACATGTTGGGCAAAGGCGAGATCGAGACGCAACTGGTGCGGCTACGTACGGACCTGCAAAAGCGTATGCAATGCCTGGCGCGTGAGTTGCAGCTGCAGTTCGGCCAGCGGGTGGTGTTGGAAATGCCGGAGGGTGGCCGGACACTGTGGGTGCGCTTTCGCCAGCCACTGCCGTGGGCGGATATTGCCGCGTCGTTGGCGGGTTCAGCGCTGCATGCAATGCCGGGCGAGCAGTTCAGCTTGCAGGGGCGCTACCAGCAGTGCCTGGCGATGGCCTGGCTGGGTGATCACCCGGGGGAGCTGCAACAGGCGGTAGAGCGCCTGGCCCAGGTGCTGGAACTGCGCTGTGGCCGGCCCGCCGGGGTTACTCCTTGAGCCGTCGGGGTTGCTCGGGCTGCGCTGTCGTTCAGGGAACAATGCTCAAGAGCGTGTCACATTCCCTGTGGGAGCGGGCGTGCCCGCGAAGCGTACAGCTCGGTGTATGGCACCGGCTTCGCCGGTGTTCGCGGCGGTTCGACGCCTCGACATGCCCGCTCCCACAGTTGTTCCATGAGCGCCTCCTGTCAGCGATTCGCTTGCTCCTGCCCTTGCCGCAAGCGGGTACTGACCAGCGCTGCCATCACCAGCAACGCGGCGATGATCCACAAGCCATTGCGGGTACTGCCGGTGGCCTGCTCGATCAGGCCCATCACCGATGGGCCGACGAAACCGCCAAACAGGCCGCAGGTGGTGACAAAGGCCAGTCCTGCCGCCAGGGCGCTGCCACTCAGGCGGCTGGAGGGGAAGACGAAGATGATCGACTGCACCACGAACAGCATCAGGGCAGTCAGCGAAAACCCGATCAGGCCGATGAACGAGTTGGCCAGCGACGCCAGCAGCAGCCCGGCCGCCATGGTCAGCAGGCCGCCGAACAGCAGGGTGCGGCAACGGCTCGGCGAGGTGGCCAGGCGCGGGAAGGTGGCGGCGCCGATGGCGGCAGCAATCCACGGTACGGCGGTCAGCAGGCCGACCTGGAAGGGCGACAACGCGCCGTAGGTGCCGATGATGCCCGGCAGGAAGAAAATCACCGTGTAGATGGTGATCTGGTGCACGAAGTACACCACGATCGCCAGCCAGATCTGCCGGTCGCGGAACATCTGCCCCAACTTGCTCTGCTGCGGTGCGGCGGCCCGCTCCGCAGCCAGACGGCGCTCGATGTCCTCGGCTTCGGCGGGCGAGAGCCAGGGCGCCGAGGCCGGGCCATCGGGCAGTTTCTTCCATACCACATAGGCCAGGGCCACTGCCGGCAGGCCCTCGAGCACGAACAGCCATTGCCAGCCGTGCCAGCCCAGCACACCGTCCATTTCCAGCAGCGCACCCCCCAGCGGGCCGCTGAGGATGTTGGCCAGGCACACGCCCAGCAGGAAGTAACCCGTGGCGCGGGCACGCTGTTCACGGTCGAACCAGTAGGTCAGGTACAGCATCACGCCGGGGAACAGGCCCGCTTCGGCGACCCCGAGCAACAGGCGCATGACGTAGAACGAGGTTTCGCCCTGGACGCAGGCCATGCCCGCCGAGAGCAGGCCCCAGGTGATCATGATGCGGGTGATCCAGAAGCGTGCGCCCACCCGATGCATGATCAGGTTGCTGGGTACTTCGGCCAGGGCGTAGGTGAGGAAGAACAGGCCGGCGCCCAGGCCGTAGGCCGCTGCCGACAGGCCGAGGTCGATGCCCATGCTGGCCTTGGCCAGGGCAATGTTGGTCCGGTCAAGGAAGCTCATCACGTAGACAACGATGAGCAGTGGCATCAATTTGCGCAGCAGCAGGCCGTTCAGGCGCTGTTCGGTGGTGGCTGCAGGGGCGGGCGCCGCTGCAGTACCGGTGAGGATTGTCATTGTTTTTTCCCCGTGAAAAGTGCTGGTGGCGTGCCGCGCAAAGGCGGCACACCCAGGTAGGTGGGTCAGGAACGGTTGATGTCGAGCCACACCGCGCCGTTGGGGTACTGGTAGCGTTCCAGGGTCTCGGCATGCATTTCGATGCTGTAGCCCGGGCGTTGCGGTGGCATGTAGCGCCCGCGGCGGATCACCACCGGGTCGATGAAATGCTCGTGCAGGTGGTCGACGTACTCCAGCACCCGGTTGTGCAGCGAGGCCGATACCGCGATGTAGTCGAACAGGGCAATGTTCTGCACGTATTCGCACAGGCCGACACCGCCGCCGTGCGGGCACACCGGTACGTCGTACTTGGCCGCCATCAGCAGCACGATCAGCACTTCGTTCAGGCCACCCAGGCGGGCCGCGTCCAGTTGGCAGAAGTCCAGCGCGCCGGCCTGGAACATCTGCTTGAACATCACCCGGTTGTGACAATGTTCACCGGTGGCCACGCCAATCGGCGCAATGCGCTGGCGGATGGCGGCGTGGCCGAGGATGTCGTCCGGGCTGGTCGGCTCCTCGATCCACAGTGGCTCGAAGGCGGCCAGGCGGCGCATGTTGGCGATGGATTCCTCGACGCCCCATACCTGGTTGGCATCCATCATCAGGGTGCGCTCCCAGCCAATTTCGTCGCGCAGGATGCTGGCGCGGCGAATGTCTTCCTCCAGGTCCGCACCGATCTTCTGCTTGATGTGGGTCCAGCCATCTTCCACCGCCTCGCGGGCCAGCTTGCGCATCTTTTCCTCGCTGTAGCCCAGCCAGCCCGGCGCGGTGGTGTAGCCGGGGTAGCCTTCGCGCAGCATCTGCGCTTCGCGCTGGGCCTTGCCCGGGGCCTGGCGGCGCAACAGGGCGATGGCTTCTTCGGGGGTGAGCACATCGGTGACGTAGCTGAAGTCCAGGCAGCGCACCAGTTGTTCGGGCGTCATGTCGGTCAGCAGCTTCCACACCGGCTTGCCTTCGTGCTTGGCCCACAGGTCCCACACGGCATTGATGATGGCGGCAGTAGCCAGGTGGATCACGCCCTTTTCCGGGCCCAGCCAGCGCAACTGGCTGTCGCTGACGGTGAAGCGGTGCCAGAAACCGCCCATGTCGGCCGTGATTTCCTCCAGGGTAAGGCCGACGATCAGCGGCGCCAGCGATTGCACCGCCGCCGCGCAAATCTCGTTGCCTCGGCCGATGGTGAAGGTCAGGCCGTGGCCTTCGAGGGCCTCGGCGTCGGTGTGCAGCACCACATAGGCCGCTGAATAATCGGGGGCGCTGTTCATGGCGTCGGAGCCGTCCAGCGACAGCGAAGTGGGGAAACGAATGTCGCGAACGCTCAGGTGGGTAATACGTATGCTCATGGTCGGCTCTTGTTCTGTTCAAGCACTGGGGGACCTGACTGTAGGTTGTCGAGCGATACAGGCATAATCGCCAAATCTTAACCAGCGATACCGGATTCGATATGTCTCGATTGCCACCCGACAGCGCCCAGGCGCCTGCCAGCCTCGGCGCATTGAAGATCTCCAGCCGGCAGATCACGCTGCTCAACGCCTTGGGCGAGTTCGCTAACCTGCGCCGTGCTGCCGCGGCGATGCACACCACGCAACCGGCAGCGAGCCTGTTGCTGCAACAGCTCGAGGAACGTCTTGGCGTACGCTTGTTCGAGCGTTTGCCACGGGGCATGCAAGCGACGCTGTATGGCGCAGTGATGATCCGCTATGCGCAGAACGCGCTGCATGAGTTCGAGCACGCCCAGGCGCAGATTGCCGAGCTGGCGCGCGGGGCTCAGGGCCTGGTGAGGGTGGGCAGCGTCATGGGCCCGGTGCCGGGTGTGCTGACCAGGGCGGTACTGGCCTACAAGCGCGATCACCCCAAAGTGCGCATTTCCCTGCAGGTTGGCACCAGCGACACCTTGCTGCCGGCCTTGCTGCGTGGCGACTTCGACATGGTGGTGGGGCGCCTGCCGGACCAGAGCGACAGCCAGGAATTGAACATCGAACTGTTCGAAGGCGGTGAGCAGATGCGCGTTATCGCCCGCGCAGGCCACCCGCTGGCCAATGCCACCGGGCTGCAACTGGCCGACCTGGTGGCGTCGACCTGGATACTGCACCCGATCGGCAGCCCGATGCGCCGCCGCGTCGAAAGCGCGCTGCAGGCCGGCGGCATGGTGCAGTCACTGGATATCGTCGAAACTGCCTCGATCCTGGCTACCACCGCCATGCTCGAAGCCTCCGAGATGATTGCGGTGGTGCCCGATGATGTGGCCAAGCATTATGCCCGCTATGGCATGGTCGCCATCCTGCCGGTGGAACTGCCGCTGGCCATGGCCAACCTGGGCGTGCTGACCCTGCGCTCGCGGCCCAACTCGGTTGCCCTGGACACCTTGCTGCACTACCTGCGGGCGCAATAGCCCTGCCTTTTCACTTGCCTGAGGCCCTGCGTCAATGCCGCCGGACATGACCCATTCCAGCTTTTGCAACTGGATCCGCTACAAGCACCTGGTGCTGATCGACACCTTGGCGCGCACCCGCAACATGCACGCCACCGCCACGCGCATGAACCTGAGCCAGCCGGCACTGAGCAAGATGTTGCGTGACCTTGAGGAGCAGTTCGGCTTCGCCCTGTTCGAGCGCCTGCCGCGGAGCATGCCACCCACCGAACTGGGTGAATATGTGGTGCGTTATGCCCAAGGCGCGCTGGCCGAGTCGCAACAGTTCGTCGACCAGGTAAACCGCCTGCGCAATGGCGGGCACGGCTTTATCCGCGTTGGCGGGATCTTTGCCGCCACCGCGCTGGTGTTGCCGCAGGCCATCGCCGCGATCAAGGCGCGCAGCCCGTTGCTGTCGATCGAAGTGGTGGAGCATTCCAGCGATCACTTGTTGACCATGCTGGAGCAGAACAAGCTCGACATCATGATTGGCCGCTTCACCGAAGAACGCTTCAGCCAGCTGTTCGACTTTCAGCCCCTTGAGCCGGAACCGTTCAGCCTGGTGGTCAACAGCGAGCACCCGCTCAACCAGCTGGAAAGCACGCCGCTGACAGCGCTGGGCGACTGGCCGTGGGTGCTGTACCCGGTGGGCACGCCGATCCGCAACCGCCTGGAGCAGGCCTTCCGGATTGCCGGCATTGCCACGCCTGCCGACAGCGTTGAAACCATCTCCATGCCGATGTTCCTGCAATTGCTGCAGGCGGCGCCGATGATCGCCATGTTGCCGCGCTCGATGGTTGCCGCGCAGTTGGCCAGCGGCCAACTGAAAGAATTGCGCAGCCCCTTGCACCTGGCGGCGCTGGAGTACGGCGTAGTTACCCGCAAGGACGAGCCGCTGAGCGCTTCGGCCCGTGCGTTTGTCGAGATTTTGCTGGAGGGCGCGCGGCGCCGTCAGCAGGAACAGAGATAAAGCCCATGGGGCCGCTCCCACAGCGATCGCGCCAGCTTGTGGAATTTGAGCAAGACAGTTGCTCCCGCAGGGACAGCGCATGGCTTGATGTCAATGCAGTCGGTGTGGGAGCTGGCTTGCCTGCGAAGGGCTGCGCAGCGGCCCCAATGGCCCTCAAAGTGATTGATAAACGCGCTCTGATACCTACTTTTGATAACCCAAGGTTATCGCACGATCGGATCATCTCATTGGGAATGTTGCCCAAGGCTTCTTACAGTGGTCGCAGCCATAACAAGAAGCCAGCCGCACCGCCCTGAGAGGTCCCATGCAACTGATTGCCAAATCCGGTGACCTTGCCGTCATCCGCCTCAACCCGCTGGACAACGTGCTCATCGCCCGCCAGGCCCTGCCGCAAGGCATGCGCCTGGACGCCGAGGCGATTACCGTGCGTCAGCCGATCCCCTCGGGCCACAAGCTCGCTACCGAGCGTGTAGAGCAGGGCCAGCCCCTGCGCCGTTACGGGCAGATCATCGGTTTTGCCTCTCAGGCCATCGACGCCGGCGAACACGTGCATGTGCACAACGTGCAGATGGGCGATTTCGCCCGTGACTACGCCTTCGGTGTCGACACCCGCAGCCAGCCCGGCCGCGAGGCACAGTTCCAGGGCATCGTGCGCACCGATGGCCGGGTCGCCACCCGCAACTACATCGGCATCCTCACCTCGGTGAACTGCTCGGCGACCGTGGCCCGGGCCGTGGCCGACCATTTTCGCCGCGACATCCACCCTGAAGTGCTGGCTGATTACCCGAACATCGACGGCGTGGTGGCGCTGACCCACGGCGCCGGCTGTGCGGTGGACCCCAGCGGTGAAGCCCTGGGCCTGTTGCGCCGCACCCTGGCCGGGTACGCCGTACACCCCAATTTCGCTGCCGTGCTGATCATCGGCCTGGGCTGCGAAACCAACCAGATCGAAAGCCTGCTGGAAACCCAGGGCCTGCAGGCCAGCGCCCAGCTGCGCGCCTTCACCATCCAGGGTATCGGCGGCACCAGCAAAACCATCGCCGCCGGTATCGAGCAGGTCAAGGCGCTGCTGGCCGAGGCCAACCAGGTGCAGCGACAGCCGGTCAGTGCACGGCACCTGGTGGTCGGCCTGCAATGTGGCGGTTCCGATGGCTATTCCGGCATTACCGCCAACCCGGCGTTGGGCAATGCCGTCGACCGTCTGGTGGCCGCCGGCGGCACCGCAATCCTCTCCGAGACCCCGGAAATCTACGGTGCCGAGCACCTGCTCACCCGCCGTGCGGTCAGCCGCGAGGTTGGCGAAAAGCTGGTGGCCCGCATCCGCTGGTGGGAAGACTACTGCCAGCGCATGAACGCCGAGCTGAACAACAACCCCTCGGCCGGCAACAAGGCCGGGGGCCTGACCACCATCCTCGAGAAGTCCCTCGGTGCGGTGGCCAAGGCTGGCTCCAGCAACCTGGTCGATGTGTACCAGTACGCGGAAGCGGTGCACGCCCAGGGCCTGGTATTCATGGATACCCCCGGTTACGACCCGGTTTCGGCCACCGGTCAGGTCGCTGGCGGTGCCAACCTGATTGCCTTCACCACCGGCCGTGGCTCGGCCTACGGCTGCGCCCCGGCGCCGTCGATCAAGCTGGCCACCAACAACCGGGTGTTCGAGCACCAGGAAGAAGACATGGACGTCAATTGCGGCGGTATCGCCGACGGCTCCACCAGCATCGAGGAGCGCGGCGCGTTCATCTTCGAACAGATGCTGCGCATCGCTTCCGGTGAGCGCAGCAAGAGTGAGCTGCACGGCTACGGGCAGAACGAATTCGTGCCCTGGCAGATCGGTGCCGTGACCTGATCGCCAGCCCTGTCCCATTTCCGAGGCAACCGCAATGACTCAAGCCACACATTACAACGTGCAAACGCTCACCACCTTCGTCGAGCGGCTGTTCGAAAAGGCCGGCGCCGACGCCGAAGTCGCCCAGGTAGTGACCCGGGTACTGCTCGAAGGCGAATTGCTGGGCCATCGCACCCATGGCCTGAATCTGGTCAGCCGCTACATCGACGGCATGCTCGGCGGCCAGGTCAAGGCCCGCGCTCAGGTACTGGAGCAGGTGTCGGACAGTGGCATTTCCAGCCTGTTCGATGGCCACTACGTGTTGGGGCCGTACTGCGTCAGCCGTGCTCTGGACTGCGCGGCAAAGGGCGCCACTTTGCAGGGTATCGGTATCGCCGTTGTGCGCCGTGCCGCGCATATCGGCTGCCTGGCAGCCTACCTCAAGCCTTACACCGACCAGGGCCTGGTAGCCATGCTGTATTCCTCGGACCCGTCGGTAGGGCTGGTCTGCGCCCATGGTGGCGTCGACCCGGTGTACACCCCCAACCCGATTGCCGCGGGCATCCCGACCCAGGGCGAGCCGATTCTGCTGGACGTGAGCATGTCCACCGTCACCCTCGGCCTGGTCGGCCAGTGCCGCGACGCCGGCAGCCGCCTGCCGCACCCGGTGCTGGTGAGCAATGACGGGCAACTGAGCGACGACCCGCGCGACTTCTTCACCAGCCCGCAAGGCAGCATCCTGCCCTTGGGTGGCCAGGCTTTCGGCCACAAAGGTTTCGCCCTGGCGCTGCTGGTAGAAGCCCTGACCTCGGGGCTGGCCGGCCATGGCCGCAAGGACGCACCAGACCAGTGGGGTGCCTCGGCCACCGCCGTGGTCATCGACCCGCGTTTCTTCGGCGGCCTGCAAGCGTTCACCGACGAAACCAGCTTCCTCGGCCGGCTGGTCCTGGCCAGCCGGCCACTCGACCCCGAGCGCCCGGTGCGCCTGCCTGGGCAGGCTGGCCTTGCCTTGCGCCGCCAGGCCCTGGAGCAGGGCGCAAGCCTTTCGTCACAGCTGGTGGCCGACCTTGACCGCCTGGCCGGGCAGCTGCAACTGCCGGCACTTTCCCAATGAATGACAGTAAGGGTACACACATGACTGATCGAGCGAACGGCAAGCGACCGCTGCCACTGAATCACGATGCCAGCGCGTTCGACAGCGGCAGTTGGGTAGGGCGGGTCTGGCTGCCGGAGCAGGGCCCTGCGGTGGTACTGGTGAAGGCCGGTGCCGTGCACGACATCAGCGCCCATGTAGCCACCGTCTCGGCCCTGCTGGAGTTGGCCGACCCGGTGGCCTACCTGCGCGGCCTGCCGCTGGCCGAGCCACTGATCGGGCTGCCAGCCTTGCTGGGCAACAGTGACCCGGCCCGACGCGACCCGCGCCAGCCATGGCTGCTGGCACCCATCGACCTGCAGGCGGTGAAGGCCGCTGGGGTGACCTTCGCCACCAGCCTGCTGGAGCGCGTGGTCGAAGAGCAGGCCAAGGGCGACCCGGCCAAGGCCGATGCCATCCGTGACACCCTGGCCAGCCGCATCGGCGCCGACCTGTCGCAGATCGTGCCGGGCTCGGCCCAGGCCGAGGCGCTGCGCAAGGTGCTGGTGGAGCAGGGCCTGTGGTCGCAGTACCTGGAAGTGGGTATTGGCCCGGATGCCGAGGTGTTCACCAAGGCCCAGCCGCTGTCGGCGGTCGGCCACGGCGCCGACATCGGTATCCACCCCAAGTCGAGCTGGAACAACCCCGAGCCGGAAGTGGTGCTCGCGGTGTCGAGTGATGGTCGCATCAAGGGTGCGATGCTCGGCAACGACGTCAACCTGCGCGACTTCGAAGGCCGTAGCGCCTTGCTGCTGTCCAAAGCCAAGGACAACAATGCCTCCACCGCGGTTGGCCCGCTGCTGCGCCTGTTCGACGAAAGTTTCGGCCTGGACGACGTGCGCGCCGCCGAGGTGGACTTGCAGGTGGTGGGCGAAGACGGTTTCATCCTCGCCGGCCGCAGCTCCATGCGCCAGATCAGCCGCGACCCGCAGGACCTTGTGCAGCAAACCCTCAACGAGAACCATCAGTACCCCGACGGCCTGGTGCTGTTCCTCGGTACCTTGTTCGCCCCCAAGCAGGACCGCGACCAACCGGGCAACGGCTTCACCCACAAGCCGGGCGATGTGGTGAGCATCAGCAACCCGCAACTGGGTACCCTGTGCAACCGCGTGACCACCAGCGACCTGGCACCGCAGTGGCACTTTGGCCTGCGTGCGCTGATCGACAGCCTCGGCCGACGCGGGCTGCTGGAAGTTGCAACCACCGCGCGCCAGCCTTGAGCGGCGCGCTGCGTCAGGGAGGGCGCAGCTTGAACGAAGGACCGCCAAGGCGCTGACAGCGCGGCAACAATAATAATAAAGGTCATCACATGAACCCTATGAAGAAGTACCAACGCATCACCGTCGTGTTCCTGCTGTTGATCGGCATCGTCAACTACCTGGACCGTAGTGCACTGTCGATCGCCAACACCTCGATCCAGAAAGACATGATGATCAGCCCGTCGCAGATGGGCATCCTGTTGTCGGCGTTCTCCATTGCCTATGCCTTTGCCCAGCTGCCGATGGGCATGATCATCGACCGTCTGGGCAGCAAGATCGCCCTCGGCGCTTCGCTGCTGGGCTGGTCGTTGGCCCAGGCAGCGTTCGGCATGGTCAACAGCTTCGCCGGCTTCATGGGCCTGCGGGTGCTGCTGGGGATTGGCGAGGCGCCTATGTTCCCGTCGGCGGCCAAGGCCCTGTCGGAGTGGTTCGATGCCAATGAACGCGGTACCCCGACCGGCGTGGTCTGGTCCTCGACCTGCCTCGGCCCGTGCCTGGCGCCACCCTTGCTGACGCTGTTCATGGTCAACTTCGGCTGGCGCGGCATGTTCATCATCACCGGTGTGATCGGCGTGGTGCTGGCGCTGTGCTGGCTGACCTTCTACAAAAGCAAGGCACGTTACCTGGCGGAGCTTGCTGCCGAGGGCAAGCCGTTGCCGAGTGGGCAGCAGGTGCCTGCAGCCACTGCACATGCGCCGAAGGCCTCGTACTTCGCCGGCTGGCTCGACCTGTTCAAGCACCGCAGTACCTGGGGCGCGGTGCTCGGCTTCATGGGCGTGATCTACATGCTCTGGCTGCACCTGACCTGGCTGCCTGGCTACTTCGAGCGTGAGCACGGCCTGGACCTGTACAAGACTGCCTGGGTAGTGTCGCTGGCCTATGGCTTTGGCGCAGCGGGCACGATCGTTGCCGGGCGCTTCTGCGACTTGCTGGTCAAGCGCGGCATGAGCGTGCTGGCCAGCCGCAAGTTCAGTGTCATCACCGGCCTGGTGCTGGCGGCGCTGTTCACTTTGCCGCTGTCGTTCGTCACCGGCCTGACCGGTTGCATCATCCTGCTGTGCCTGGCGCTGTTCAGCATCAACATGGCCAGTGCCACCGCCTGGATGATTGTCAACACCATCGTCGACAGCCAGCGCGTGGCCTCGTTTGGCTCGATCCAGAACTTCGGCGGCTACATTGCCGGCTCGGTGGCGCCGATCGTCACCGGCTTCAGCATCCAGTATTCGGGCTCGTTCACCACGGCGTTCATGATCAGTGCGGTAGTGGCGCTGTGTTCGGCGGTGGCCTACTTCCTGCTGCTGCAGGCGCCGATTGGCAGTGCCAAGGTCAAGGCGGCGGAGATAATCGGGGCGACGGAACAGGTGTGAATTCCGGGGGGGCGCTTTGCGCCCCAATCGCGACGCAAGGCAGCCCCCAAGCCGATAGCCAATTGTTGAGCGACCCACGGCACTTGCCAGGCATACTGGTCTGTATGTATAACCAGTATCCATTCCAGCCGCCTGACCCCAGCCCGTGATCGCCCATTCCGTCGACGACCCGTTCTACTACCTGCACAACTTCCGCCAGGTGCTGCTGTGGGTCGAACAGCGCTACGAAGACCTGCTCGACGACCAGGAACTCGCTTTCATCCGCACCTTCGGCCAACTGGACGCCCCGGCACAGGCCCTGATGGTGCGCATGGTCATGCGCAAGGGCGAGCTGTTTCGCAGCGACCGCCTTGACTATGCCGAAATCGGCGATACCGGGCAGGCCCTGCAGCCGTTGCTGGCCCTCGGCTGGGTACGGGAGCCCGCGCAACTGGAACTGGAGCAACTGTTCGCCCTGTTGCGCAAGGACGAATTTGCCCGTTGTTTTGCCCCACAGCTGAGCCGCCCTCGCGCCGCCAAGCATGACCTGCTTGCACAGCTGCAACCTCTGGGCCTGCAAGCCCGTTCACTGGTCGAGTGGTTCCCGGACAGCGGCATGCGCATCCTCCATTGGTGCCTGCAACCCTTGTGCGACCGCATGCGCCTGCTGTTCTTCGGCAACCTGTACCAGGACTGGTCGGACTTCGTCCTCGCCGACCTTGGCTTGTTGCGCTACGAACAGGTGCCGTTCAGCCCCGATTCGCGTGCCCTTCAACAACGTGCCGAAGTCGACCTGGCCATGGCCTTGCACAGTTGCGCCGAGCGCCTTGAGCAAGGCGACGACCCGCAGGCGATCCTGGCAGCCATGCAGGGCCTGCACAGCGACAACCCATGGCTGGCCCGGCGCCATGCGCGCCTGCAATTCGCCTTGGGCCAGCAATGCGAGCGTCTGGGCGACTGGGCGCAGGCCATGGCTGTGTACACGCAGTGCAGCCACGCCCAGGCGCGCATCCGCCAGGTGCGGGTGCTGGAGCGCAGCGAGCAGTGGCACCAAGCCCATGCGCTGGCGCTGCAACTGGCCGCGGCACCGGCCAACGCCCTGGAAGTGCAGGCGCTGGAACGCATGTTGCCACGCCTGGCACGCAAGCTCGGTGGCCCGCCACAGCGGCGCCAGCGTGTCGCGCCGCTGGAACTGATCGAGCTGGAGCTGCCCCGGGAACAGGCAGCGCTGGGCGTGGAGGAGGCGGTACGCCAGTACCTGGCCGAAGCCGGTGGGCCGGTGCATTACGTGGAGAACACGCTGTTCAACAGCCTGTTCGGCCTGCTGTGCTGGGAGGCGATCTTCGCCCCGGTGCCTGGCGCCTTCTTCAACCCATTCCAGGCCGCCCCGCAGGACCTGCACGACGGTGATTTCCAGCAACGCCGCAGTGCTCTGTTCGACCGTTGCCTGGGGCGACTCGACGATGGCAGCCATCACAGCGCGATTCTCGACTGCTACACCGCCAAGCAAGGCCTGCAGTCGCCGTTCGTGTTCTGGTCCGTGCTCAGCGAAGAGTTGCTTGAGCAAGCCCTGGCCTGCCTGCCGGCGGCCCATTTGAAACAGTGCTTCCTGCGCCTGCTGCAGGACATCCGAAACAACCGCGCCGGCATGCCCGACCTGATCCAGTTCTGGCCCGAACAGGGCCGCTACCGCATGGTCGAGGTCAAGGGGCCCGGCGACCGCCTGCAGGACAACCAGCTGCGCTGGCTGGAGTTCTGCCGGGCGCACGGTTTGCCTGTCGCGGTGTGCCATGTACGCTGGAGCGAAACGCCTTGAGCTATAGCGTGGCGGTACGGGCCTTGTGCGAGTTCAGCGCCAAGGTAGGCGACCTGGACCTGCGCTTCACCCCATCACCCACCGCTCAGGAGGGGATCGAAGGGCATCGGCGCGTGGTGGCGCGACGCGCCGCGGGCTACGAGTCGGAAATTACCCTCGAAGGCCAGTTCGAAACCCTGAAAGTGCGTGGCCGCGCCGACGGTTACGACCCCACCTGCAACCGCCTGGAAGAGATCAAGACCCACCGTGGCGACCTGTCGCGCCAGCCGGCCAACCATCGCCAGTTGCACTGGGCGCAGGCCAAGGTCTATGGCTGGTTGATGTGCCAGGCTCGGCAACTGCCGGACATCGAGGTGGCGCTGGTGTACCTGGACGTGGACAGCGATGGCCAGACGCTGATCAGTGAACACTGCACGGCAGCCGAACTGCAGGCCTTCTTCGAAACCCAGTGCCAACGCTTTCTGGCTTGGGCACAAGAGCAGGAGCAGCGCCTGGCCGAGCGTAACCAGGGCCTGCAAGCGCTGGGCTTCCCCTATCCGGCGTTCCGCCAGGGCCAGCGACAACTGGCGGAAACCCTGTACAAGGCCGTGAGTACCGGCCGTTGCCTGATGGCCCAGGCCAGTACCGGAATTGGCAAGACCCTCGGTACCTTGTTCCCCCTGCTCAAGGCCATGGTGCCGCAGCAACTGGACAAGCTGTTCTTTCTCACCGCCAAGACCCCGGGCCGGGCCCTGGCCCTGGATGCCATGCGCCAGATCACCCATGCCACGCCGCAGCCGGCCTTGCGCACGCTGGAGCTGATCGCCCGCGACAAAGCCTGCGAGCACCCCGACAAGGCCTGCCATGGCGAATCCTGCCCCTTGGCCGCAGGCTTCTACGACCGCCTGCCGGCCGCGCGCGCTGCGGCGGCAGCGTTGCCCATGCTTGACCGCGCCCAGCTGCGCGAAGTGGCATTGGCGCACCAGGTATGCCCGTATTACCTGGGCCAGGAGATGGCGCGCTGGGTAGACGTGCTGGTGGCTGATTACAACTACTACTTCGATGCCCATGCCTTGTTGTTCGGCCTGACCCAGGCCAACCAGTGGCGGGTCGCGGTGCTGGTGGATGAGGCGCACAACCTGGTCGAGCGCGGCCGCGGCATGTACAGCGCCAGCCTCGACCAGGGGCAGTTGCAGGCCCTGCGCCAGAGCAAACCGCCTGGGCTGGTTAGTGCGCTGGACCGGCTGAACCGGCAGTGGAACGCCCTCTACAAGGAGCAGCGCGCGCCGTACCAGGCCAGCGAGTCGCTGCCAGATGCTTTGCTGCGTGCCCTGCAGCAATGCATCGGGCTGATCCAGGAACAGATGAACCAGGCACCCGCGCAAATGGACCCGCAGGTGCTGCAGTTCTTCTACCAGGCGTTGCAGTTCAGCCGGGTCGCCGAGCTGTTCGACGAGCACTTCCTGTTCGACATCAGCCAGCGCCAGGGGCCACGCAAGCGGCGGCTGGCGACCCTGTGCCTGCGCAATGTCACCCCGGCGCGCCTGTTGGGCTCACGCATGCAGGCGGCGCGCAGCGTGACGCTGTTCTCCGCCACCCTGAGCCCACGGCATTTCTACAGCGACCTGCTGGGCATGCCGGTCGATACCGCCTGGCTGGAAGTGGCCGCGCCGTTTCGCGCCGAACAGCTGGAGGTGCGCATTGCCAGCCACGTATCCACCCGCTACCAGCAACGCCAGGCTTCGCTGGCGCCGATCGTC
This sequence comes from Pseudomonas sp. PNPG3, assembly GCF_023093815.1. Taxonomy (NCBI): domain Bacteria; kingdom Pseudomonadati; phylum Pseudomonadota; class Gammaproteobacteria; order Pseudomonadales; family Pseudomonadaceae; genus Pseudomonas; species Pseudomonas sp. PNPG3. The sequence goes on along the minus strand of NZ_JALLKV010000001.1, from coordinate 107,162 downwards.
GAGCTGATTGCCCGGCAGTACGAGCGGATGCCGGGTAATTACCTGGCGTTCTTCAGCAGTTTCGAGTACCTGCAACAGGTGGCCGGGCTGCTGGCCGAGCGGCATCCACAGATACCCATGTGGGCCCAGGAACCGGGCATGGACGAAGCGGCCCGCCAGGGCTTTCTCGATCGCTTTGTGGCGGATGGCCGTGGGGTGGGCTTTGCGGTGCTGGGTGGTGCATTCGGGGAGGGGGTGGACTTGCCGGGCACACGGCTGATCGGCGCGTTTGTCGCCACCCTCGGGCTACCCCAGGTCAACCCGGTCAACGAGCAGTTCAAGCAGCGCCTGGGGCGGCAGTTTGGTGCGGGGTTCGATTACGCCTATCTCTACCCGGGCGTGCGCAAGGTTATCCAGGCGGCAGGCCGGGTCATCCGGGGCGACCAGGACCGTGGAGTTCTGGTCTTGATCGACGAGCGCTTCGCCGAACCCCGAGTGCAGCAGATGTTCCCGGGGTGGTGGCCGGCGCCGGGAGGTTAACGCGGCCCCGGCGATGGGCCGCAAAGCGGCCCCAATCTAGGCATCAAGGCTAGCCCGGCATACCGTCAGCCCGTGGCCGCAGCAGGATGGGCAGGTAGTGGCGCAGGAACAGCAGCAGCGCCAGGCTCCAGCACACCACCGAAAGGCTCACCCCCAGCGGCGTGAACAGCGGCAGCACCACCCGCGCCAGCGTCGCCAGTTGGATCAAGGCAAAGGCCCAGGCAATGCTGGTCGGCACCTGCAGCGGCCTGCCGGTGTGGCCCAGGCTGACCCGTGCCATCATCGCCAGGATCAAGCCGCTCATGGCGCCCACGGTCAGGGCGTGGGTCACCAGGCTCGGGCCCAGCGCCACCCCGGCATGCCACAGCGCCATGCCCAGGCAGGCAATGGCAATCCAGGCATAGGCCAGATGCAGCGACCACAGCAGGGGCACACGCCACAGGCCGCGGTCATGCCACAAGGCCAGGCGGGCTGTATGCAGGGCAAACAAGGTGCCGAACAGCACGGCCAGGCCGATACGCGGCGTATCGGCCAAACCCGAAGCAAAGGCCAGCGGTACCGCCACGCTCAGCAGCAGGCAGGCCCGGTCCAGCCAGGGGCGGGCAGGGGCCGGTGCCATGTTGCCCAGGCCGCGCCGGGTAAAGAACGGGATCACCCGCCCGCCAAGCACGGTCATCATCGCGGCCACCAGCCACAACCCGGCAAACACCCCGCGGCGCTGCCACAATTCGTCCTGGCGCAGCCAGCCGACCAGGGTCAGCCACTGGCAGGCGGCGATCAACAGCACCAGGCCGACGATCGGGTAGTTGTTACGCAAGCGCCGCTGCACGATCGGCCGTGCCAGCGCCAGCCCCACCAGCGGCAGGAAGCTGCCCTCGATCACTACCAGCACGCTGCCCGGTAGTGGCAGGAACCAGCTCACCCGGCCCAGCAGCCAAAGCAGGAACAAGCCCTGTAGCGCGCGCCCGTTCAAGCCTGGGATGCCGCTCCAGTTCTGCACGGCGGTCAGCAGGAAACCCGCGATGATGGCGGCAGCAAAGCCATAGAGCATTTCGTGGCGGTGCCAGGCGAGCATGCCGCCGGGGGGCGTGGGCTCCAGCGCACCGGCCAGTACGCCGCCCCACAACAGCAAGGCGAGCAGCGCAAACAAACTGCCACCCAAGAAGAATGGGCGGAAACCCAGGCCCCAGACGGCCTGGCGTGGGCGTGAATCGATCGGCTGCACAAGCATGGCTGACCTTCGTTCGTTCAGTGGGCTCAATTGGGGTAAGATCACGATCCGTGCCAGCTCCGAACCCCTTGTATATCAAGGTGATGGCACTTCTCCGGGTCCGAATGACATGTGTATTCCGCTGTTATTTGGACCTGTTTGTATGTCGTATTGACTTGCTTCAGGGTCTGGCCGGTTCGCCGCTGGCCAACGCTTCGCTACAGGATTCACGTTTTGTCCGACCTCTCGAAAAATCCGCTGCTGCAGTACATGGCCCGCCTGGCCCCATCCAGCCAGCAAACCATGCGCTACATCCTTCAGGACGCCGCCGATCGGCTGGGTTTTGTCGACTGCAATATCGTCGATGTGCCCTGGCATCGGCTCGAGCCCGGCCATGTGATCGCCCTGGTGGCGGCGCTGCGTGCGGATGGTTACGCCCCCAACAGCTCGTCGCTGTACGTCAACGCCATTCGCGGTGTGATGAACGAAGCCTGGCGCCAGGGCCTGATCGATCACGAGCAGTTGCTGCGCATTCGCGAAGTCAAGCCGGCCACCGGCAGCCGCCTGCCGCCGGGGCGCAACCTGCGCCGCAGCCTGATTCGCGAGCTGATGGATGTGTGCGCGGCCGACTCACGGCCGCAGGGTGTGCGTGACGCGGCCATCATCGCCTTGCTGTACGGCACCGGCATGCGCAAGTCGGAATCGGTGGACATCGACCTGGACCAGGTCGACTTCGAGGCGCGCAGCCTGCAGGTGCTGGGCAAGGGCAACCGCCAGTTGATCAAGTACGCCCCGCCATGGGCGTTCGAGAAGTTGCAGGCGTGGCTGGACCTTCGCCGCCAGGACTTGCCCGCAGGGGCCGAAGACGACCCGTTCCTGTTCAACCGCATCCGCCGTGGCAACCATATAACCCGGGCGCGTATCACCAAGCATGCCATTTACTACATCGCCCGCCAGCGTGGTGCGCAGGTGGGCGTGAAGATCATGCCGCACGACTTCCGTCGCGCGTTCATCACCCGGGTGATCGAAGAGCACGACCTGTCCATTGCCCAGAAGCTGGCGCATCACGCCAATATCCAGACCACCGCCATCTATGACCGGCGTGACGACAACGAACGCCGGCGTGCGGTGGACCGCTTCGATTACTGAGGCCTTGTCGCTGTATAAAGGGCTTGCTCTAACCCTGTGGGAAATCGCCCAGTCCTTTGGGCTGCGCTGTCGCGTAGAGAACTGAATCCGCAAGCAGTACGCGTACCCTGTGGGAGCGGCTTTAGCCGCGAAGAATCCAACGCGGTGCATGGCACCGGCTGCGCCGGTGTTCGCGGCTAAAGCCACTCCTACAGAGTCCCTGCTAATTCAATGAGTTCTGTGCAGTTCTGTGGGAGCGGGTTCACCCGCGAACACGGGCGAAGCCCGTGCCATGCACTGGGTTGGATTCTTCGCGGGTAAACCCGCTCCCACAGAGGCCGTGTCGCAGCATCGGGTAATTTTTGCCTTGGGATCCCAGCACCGAAACAGGGCCGAAGCACGCCCCTGTCTTGTGCGCCATCTCCCTCTATGCCCGATGCCAGAGCGGCCATGGCAAATCCTTCATCTTCGTCCACCTGCGGAGTTGGCCCGCAACCTGCTATATCCAGCCTGCGAATTTGATCGAGTGGTCAGGGCGCGCACGCCATAGCCGTGCGTGCCTGCCACTCTAAACGGCCAGCAGGCCACGGATTTCAGGGGCCGCAGGATGTCGCTCGCGGAGCAGATCGAACAACAACACGACGATGCCGGCTGGAGCGCTCACCTGCAGTTGCGCTTCGTCAAACGCGACAAGGTGACCCGCCTTGGTGCGTGGCGGCATTTCGGACCTCTTTTGGTGCAGCGGCCATTCTATCCCGAAGGTGCACCGTGCCATGTCTACGTGCTGCACCCGCCCGGAGGGATCGTCGCTGGCGACCGCCTGGAGCTGGATATCCAGCTGGAGCCGGGCAGCCACGCGCTGCTGACCATGCCCGGCGCCAGCAAGTTCTACCGCAGCATCGGCCCGACCGCGCGGCTGGTCCAGCGTTTTCACCTGGGCGCCGACAGCACCCTGGAGTGGCTGCCGCAGGACAGCATCTTCTTCTCCGGCGCCCGCGCCAGCCTCGACAGCCGTTTCACCCTCGAAACGGGGGCGCGCCTGCTGGCCTGGGAAACCCTGTGCCTGGGGCGCCCGGTGATGAGCGAACGGTTCGATCACGGAGCCCTCGACAGCCGCTTGCACATCGAACTGCCCGACGAAGTGGGCCTGCACGAGCGCCTGCGCGTCGAAGGCGGGCGCCTGAGCAAGCTTGGCGGGCATCCGCTGCTGGCCACCTTCTGCGCCGCACCCGCCGACCAGGCCGTGCTGGATCTGGTGCGCCCGCTGCTCGACGAGATGGCCAACCCGGCCGGCGCGACCCTGCTCGGGTCGTTGCTGGTGATTCGCGTGCTCGACCATGACAACCAACACCTGCAACGCACCCTGCAACGCCTGTGGCATGTGCTGCGCCCGGCCGTCCTCGGCCTGCCGGCCTGCCCGCCGCGTATCTGGGCCACCTGAGAGAGCGCCATGGAGCTGACCCCGAGAGAGAAAGACAAACTGCTGCTGTTCACCGCCGCGCTGCTGGCGGAGCGGCGCCTGGCCCGTGGCCTGAAACTCAACTACCCGGAAGCGGTGGCGTTGATCAGTGCCGCCGTGCTCGAAGGCGCCCGTGATGGCCGCACCGTCGCCGAGCTGATGAGCCTGGGGCGTGAAGTATTGAGCCGCGAGCAGGTAATGCCTGGCATCGCCGAAATGCTCCACGACGTGCAGGTTGAAGCGACCTTCCCGGATGGCACCAAGCTGGTGACCGTGCATGACCCCATCGTTTGAAATTGCCCAGGAGCCCCGCATGATCCCAGGTGAAATCCAGGTCGCCGCCGGCGACATCGAGCTGAACAGCGGCCGCGCGACAGTAAGCGTCAGCGTGGCCAACCATGGCGACCGGCCGGTGCAGGTCGGCTCGCACTACCACTTTTACGAAGTCAACGAGGCGCTGGTGTTCGAGCGCGCGCCTACGCTGGGCTTTCGTCTGGACATCCCCGCGGGTACCGCCGTGCGCTTCGAGCCTGGTCAGGCGCGTACCGTGCAACTGGTGGCATACGCCGGCAAGCGCGAGGTCTACGGCTTCCAGGGCAAGGTGATGGGCGCGCTGGAGGGCAGGGCATGAGCCGCATTTCCCGCCAGGCCTATGCCGACATGTTCGGCCCCACCGTGGGCGACCGCGTGCGCCTGGCCGACACCGCGCTGTGGGTCGAGGTGGAGCACGACTTCACCATCTATGGCGAAGAGGTAAAGTTCGGTGGCGGCAAGGTCATCCGCGATGGCATGGGGCAGGGCCAGATGCTGGCTGCCGAAGCCATGGACCTGGTACTGACCAACGCCCTGATCATCGACCACTGGGGCATCGTCAAGGCCGATATCGGCATCAAGCACGGGCGTATCGCGGTGATCGGCAAGGCTGGCAACCCCGATGTGCAGCCGGGCGTGAACGTGCCGGTGGGCCCCGGCACCGAGGTGATCGCGGCCGAGGGCAAGATCGTCACCGCCGGTGGTGTCGACTCGCACATCCACTTCATCTGCCCGCAGCAGGTGGACGAGGCGCTGAACAGCGGTGTCACCACCTTCATCGGCGGCGGTACCGGGCCAGCCACCGGCACCAACGCCACCACCTGCACGCCCGGCCCCTGGTACCTGGCGCGCATGCTCCAGGCTGCCGACAGCCTGCCGATCAACATCGGCTTGCTGGGCAAGGGCAACGCCTCGCGGCCGGAAGCGCTGCGCGAGCAGATCGCAGCCGGCGCCGTGGGCCTCAAGCTGCACGAAGACTGGGGTTCGACACCAGCAGCCATCGACTGCTGCCTGGGCGTGGCCGAGGAAATGGACATCCAGGTGGCGATCCACACCGACACCCTCAACGAGTCCGGCTGCATCGAAGACACCCTGTCGGCGATCGGCGACCGCACCATCCACACCTTCCACACCGAGGGTGCTGGTGGCGGTCACGCCCCGGACATCATCCGCGCGGCAGGCCAGGCCAACGTGTTGCCTTCCTCGACCAACCCGACCCTGCCGTACACGGTCAACACCGTGGACGAGCACCTGGACATGCTCATGGTTTGCCACCACCTGGACCCGAGCATCGCCGAAGACGTGGCCTTTGCCGAGTCGCGCATCCGCCGCGAAACCATCGCCGCCGAGGACATTCTCCACGACATGGGCGCCTTTGCCATGACTTCGTCCGACTCCCAGGCCATGGGCCGGGTTGGCGAGGTGGTGCTGCGCACCTGGCAGGTGGCCCACCAGATGAAGCTGCGCCGCGGGCCACTGGCGCCGGACACCAGCTACAGCGACAACTTCCGGGTCAAGCGCTACATCGCCAAGTACACCATCAACCCGGCACTGACCCACGGCATCGGCCACGAAGTGGGCTCGGTGGAAGTTGGCAAACTGGCCGACCTGGTGCTGTGGGCGCCGGCGTTCTTTGCGGTCAAGCCGGCCCTGGTGATCAAGGGCGGAATGATCGTCACCGCGCCCATGGGGGACATCAACGGTTCCATCCCCACGCCGCAACCGGTGCATTACCGCCCGATGTTCGGCGCCCTGGGCGCGGCGCGGCATGCCACGCGCATGACCTTCCTGCCCCAGGCGGCGATGGACCGTGGCGTGGCCGAGGAGTTGAACCTGCGCAGCCTGATCGGCGTGGCCCACGGCTGCCGCCGGGTGCGCAAGCCCGACATGGTCCACAACACTTTGCAGCCGCTGATCGAGGTCGATGCGCAGACCTACCAGGTGCGTGCCGACGGTGAACTGCTGGTCTGCGAACCGGCCCGCGAACTGCCGCTGGCCCAGCGTTACTTCCTGTTCTGAAGGAGCACCGATGATTGTCTTGACCCGCCGTATCACCGAGCCCGGCACGCTGGGCGAAACCGGCACCGTTACCCTGGACGTGGACAGCCGCATCAAGAGCCGCCTGCGGGTGACCCTGGATGATGGTCGCGAGGCCGGGCTGATGCTCGAACGCGGCCACCTGCTGCGCGGAGGCGAACTGCTGGCCGATGCCGAGGGCACCCAGCTGATCCGCGTGCTGGCAGCGCCCGAGGCGGTGTCCACGGTGCGTTGCACCGACCCGCACCTGCTGGCCCGCGCCGCCTATCACCTGGGCAACCGCCATGTACCGCTGCAGATCGAACCCGGCCTGTTGCGCTTCCAGCACGACCACGTGCTGGACGACATGTTGCGTGGCCTGGGCCTGACGGTAGAGGCCGAACAGGCACCGTTCGAGCCTGAAGCGGGCGCCTATCAGAGCGCACCGCACAGCCACAGCCATAGCCACACCCACGGCCACGATCACCCGTTCGTGCGCCTGCCTGCCCATTCCTGAACTGCCTGGAGCAACCGATGAAAAAGACTTTCGCCCTGTTTCTGCTGATGCTGGCTCTGCCTGCCTTCGCCCACCCCGGGCACGACGCCAACCCGCTGCAGGACGGCCTGCTGCACCCGCTGACCGGTCTTGACCACCTGCTGATGCTGCTGGGCACCGGTGTGCTCGCCGCGCTGACCCGGCGCAACCTGACGCTACCCCTGGCAACCCTGGCGGCGATGTTTGGCGGCGCGGTGTGCGGCCACCTGTTCGGCGATGTACTGGGTATGGAAACCCTGATCGCCCTGTCGCTGCTGGTGGCTGCGGGTGCAGTGCTGCTGCCCAGCCGCCAGCTGCTGCTGGCAATGGCCATGCCGGTGTTCGCCCTGTTCCATGGCTGGGCCCATGGCGTGGAAGCCACGCCAAGCGCGTTCTGGCAGTTCAGCGCCGGCTTCGTCACGGTCAGCGGCCTGTTGCTGGCGGCCGGCTTTGCGGTCGGTTGCCTGTTGCGCAGGCATAGCGGCCTGCAGAAGGCCTTTGGCGGCGGCCTGCTGGCCGGCGCCGCGCTGGTACTGGCTGGTTGATGGACAGCGACCTGGCGCTGTTGCGCCTGCTGCAGCTGGCCAGCCCTGGCTTGCCGGTGGGTGGCTTCACCTACTCGCAAGGCCTGGAATGGGCGGTCGAGGCGGGCTGGGTACGGGACGTAGATGGTTTCGCTGCCTGGCAGCGCGAGCAGATCGACGACACCCTGGCCTGCCTCGACTGGCCGGTGCTGGCGCGCTTGTACCACGCCTGCCAGGCCGAGGACGCCGAAGCCTTCTGCCACTGGAGCCGCTTTCTGCTGGCCAACCGTGAAACCGCCGAGCTGCGCCTGGAAGAACAGCAGCGCGGCGCGGCGCTGGCACGGCTGCTGGACGGCTGGCAACTGGGCCAGGCGCCGGCCTGGCGGGCCAGCCTCGAACTCACCCAGCTGGGCGGTATGGCCTGGCTGGCTGCGCATTGGGCGATCCCTCTGCGCCAGTTGGCCCTGGGCCATGGTTTTGCCTGGCTGGAGGGCGCGGTAATGGCCGGGGTCAAGCTGGTGCCGTTCGGCCAGCAGGCCGCCCAGACCTTGCTGCGCGACCTGGGGGCAGGGCTGCCCGCGGCCCTCGACCAGGCACTGGGCCTGGGCGATGACCAGCTTGGCGGCGGCCTGCCGTTGCTGGCCATTGCCTCATCGCGACACGAAACCCAATACACCCGTTTGTTCCGTTCCTGAGGACTGCCTGCATGCAAAGCTATCAACAACCCCTGCGCGTCGGTGTCGGCGGCCCGGTCGGCTCCGGCAAGACGGCGCTGCTCGAAGCCTTGTGCAAGGCCATGCGCGACCATTACCAGATCGCAGTGGTCACCAACGATATCTACACCAAGGAAGACCAGCGCATCCTGACCGAAGCCGGGGCCCTCGAGCCGGAGCGCATCGTCGGCGTGGAAACCGGCGGCTGCCCGCACACGGCGATACGTGAAGACGCCTCGATGAACCTGGCGGCGGTCGAAGCACTGGCGCGCAAATTTGGCAACCTCGAGGTGATCTTTGTCGAAAGCGGCGGTGACAACCTGAGTGCCACCTTCAGCCCTGAGCTGGCCGACCTGACTATCTACGTGATCGACGTGGCCGAAGGCGAGAAGATCCCGCGCAAGGGTGGACCAGGGATTACCAAGTCGGACTTCCTGGTGATCAACAAGACCGACCTGGCGCCCTATGTGGGGGCTTCGCTGGAAGTGATGGAGCGCGATACCCAGCGCATGCGCCCGCAGCGGCCATGGACCTTCAGCAACCTGAAGAAGGGCGAGGGGCTGCAGGCGGTGATCGACTTCATCGTCGAGCGCGGGATGCTGGGTGTGCGCGGGTGATGTAACGGGTTGAACGCAGTCTTGACCATGGCGCAATTCCTGTGGGAGCGGGTTTACCCGCGAACACCGGCGCAGCCGGTGCCACCCACCGCGTTGGCTTCTTCGCGGCTAAAGCCGCTCCCACAGGGATATATGTTGCCTCACGTTATGTATGGCAGCAGTGAGGTTTATCCGGCTGCCCGTCATAACGGTCATGGTGCCGCACCCAGTCCATGGTCCCGGCCTCGTTGCGCCCCAGTGGCGCGATGTCGAGGAAGTTGTAGGTGTTGACCAGGATGTCCAGCCCGCGGGCATAGGTCGAGTAGGTGTGGTACACGCTGCCGTCCTGCTCGCGGTAGAACGCACTCAGCCCGGGAAGCTCGCTTTCATCGCCCTCATATGGCTCATAGTTGTACTGCCGCTGGCCCTCGCTGCCGACGCTGACGCCAAAGTCCTCGTTGAAGCCGCTGCCATGTGACGAATACCAGGGGAACTGCCAGCCCATGCGCCGGCGGAATGCCTGGAACTCGGCATACGGCGCACGCGACACCGCCACCAGCGACACGTCGTGATGGGCCAGGTGCAGGTTGGCGCCGTCAAAGTGGTCGGCCAGGAATGAGCAGCCGTGGCAACCTTCGCTCCAGCCTTCGGCGAACATGAAGTGGTAAACCAGCAGTTGGCTGCGGCCTGCGAACAGGTCGGCCAGGCTCAGTTCGCCGTCCGGTCCCTGGAAGCGATAGTCGTGCTCCACCTTGACCCAGGGCAGGGCGCGACGGGCTGCGGACAGCGCGTCGCGGTGGTGGGTGAAGGCCTTTTCGTGCAGCCACAGCTGCCGGCGGGCCGCCAGCCACTGGCTGCGGGAAACCACCGGGTGCCTGCTTTCGCTCGTGCTCATGGTGTTATCTCCACATTGGGGGGATTCACACACTAGTCGAGCACGGGCGGGTTGAATCGACAGGTCGCGGCGGCCCGGCGATGAGTGGTACCGTTCAGCCCGAATGGGCGATATGCCCTTCGGTCAGCTCATCCGCTGCTTCGTCTTCCCCTGGCAGTGCGGTTATCACACTGAAGTCGCTGATTTCCACCTGGCCACCACCATAGCCCAGCAAATGGAAGGAAAACGCCTTGCGCGCTGTCGGGTTGTCGAAGCTGAACTCCATCTCCAGCGGCTCGTCGGCAGTGACTTTCACTTCGTAAGGCAAGCCCAGCGGTACGTCCTGCTCCAGCTGCTTGGCCTTGAGCTGGATATAGGCTGCGCGCTTGGGGTCCAGTGAACGTACCTTGACCCGTACGCGGGTATGCGAACCCTCGGGCATTTCCAGGTACTGGGCGCCGATCAGGTTGTCGGCCCAGTCATCTTTGATGCGCTTGCGCAGCTGGATCGGCGATGGGCCGCCGAACTGGTAACGCAGGTTGAGCGGTGTCTGCAGCAGGGACTGGTCGAGCACCCCGGCGAGGGCACCGATCTGCTGGCCCAGCAGGTTGTCGCCGGGGCCAAGGTAACGTGCCTGGTCGGTGATGAAGCCCTCGCTGGCGTAACGCCGGCAGCGCTGCTGGAAGTCGCATTCGGTGAACACACCCCGGCCGTCGTGATAGCGCAGCATGCCGTTGGTGTAGGAGATCATTTCACGACCGCTGTCGTAATCGCGGTACAGCGAGCGACCGCCGAGCGCCATGGGGATGGGCAGCGCAAAGTAGTCGAGCAGCGAGGTGGCCAGGTCGATATGGCCGTAGGTGCCCCGCTTGATCCGTGGCAACTGCGCCTGCTCCGGCGCCAGGGTGAGGTTGAAGCCCCAGGACGAGGCCAGGCGCACACCGTCGATGCCGTGGGACTCGTCCGAAGTCACTACCACCAGGGTGTCCTTGAGTACACCCTGGCGTTCGAGGTTGTCGAGAAATGCACCGAGTGCATCGTCCAGGTAGGCGACTGCCGCCTGTTTCGGCGTGTCGTAGCGCTCCATGTACTCGAACGGCGCCGAGTAGGGCTGGTGGGTGCCCACGGTGAGCAGGGTCAGCATCCATGGCTTGTCCTGCTTTTGCAGCTGGCCGACGTAGTCCAGCGCACCCTCGAAGAAGGAGCGATCATCCTTGCCCCAGGGGAAGTCCAGGTAGTTCTTGTTGCGGAACCACTCCTGGCCGTGCACCGAGTCAAAGCCGATGTGCGGCATGATGCGGTCCTTGGCCATGAAGCGCAGGCCGGCACCCTGCAGGTAGTGGGTAGTGAAGCCGGCCTGGCGCAACTGCGCTGGCAGGCAGGCCTGGTTGCGTTCGTTCTGGGTCAGCAGTTCCATGCCCTTGGGCGTGCCGTTGGCCAGCTTGTCATAGTCACCGCAGAGCATCGCGTAAAGGCCACGGATGGTCTGGTGGGTATGCAGCACGTAGTCCGGGGTGTTCATGCCGCGCTCGGCCCACTGGCTGAGCTTTGGCATCAGCTCTTCGTCGAAGCGGCTGTGCAGGGCCTGGCGGTTGGGCCGCAGGTAGGCCCCGGGGATGCCTTCCACGGTGATGATCAGCAGGTTGCGGGCGTTGCCTGGCCCGGCGAGCAGCCGCTGGCCATGCAGGTCGGACTGGGTCAGGCCGGTACTGGCCAGAGGGGTGAAGGTTTGTGTGCGGCCCATCCAGCCTTCGACCTGGCGCTGCAGGTTGCCGGCCCCGGCCGAAAGCAACTGGTGGGTGAGGTTGTATTGCCGCCATTGGTCGGCGTCGGAAGGTACCAGTTGCTGGCTGCCCCAATGGGCGCCAAACAGCAGCAGCGGAATGGCCCAGGCCTTGCGTGGCAGCGGTTGGCTGCGTTGGCTACGGCTGCGCCAGGCGATGGCCAGCCAGCCCAGCAGGCCGGTGCCCATGATCCAGGGCAGCCAGGCATGGGCCAGGCCGCCACCGGTCGAGTTTTCCATGAACTGCGGGTCGAGCAGGTATGTCAGGTCAGCGCTGGTGGGCAAACGGCCGACCGCGCTGACCAGTTCGGCCGAAGCCACCCAGAGGGCCGCCCAGGCCAGCAATACGGGGAGCGCCAACCACCACGGCCGACGGTGCAGCAGCAAGACCAGCAGGCTGCCGAGTGCGAGGTCGGACAGGTAACCGAGCGGGTTGGACCAACCCAGCATGGCGCGCGTACCCAGTGGGATCACCAGTACCAGGGTCGCCAGGGCGACAAGCCGGGTACGTGGGTGGTCTGACAGGTTCTTCACGAAAACATCCCTTTTGCCATTAAATCGTCATGCAACTGTGCTTGATGATAACAGGCCGTGGCATGGAAGGCGGTCCGGGACAAGACTGGTAACCAAAGCCGGGCCCCTTCGCGCGGGCCCGGCCGAGGGCAAGTATCAGAAGTAGTAGGGGAATTTCAGGCTGAAGGAAAAGTCGGGCGCGTCATCGGTCAGACCAATGGACAGGTTGGGCACGATGGTCAGGTTGTCGGTGGCGGCGAAGGTCATGCCGATGTTGAAGTTGGCTGCGTTGTAGTCGCTGTTGGAAATCGACTGCCAGTCACCGCCATCCGGCTTTATCTTGCTCTTGCGGGCGAACTGGTCGGACACCGAGAACGACATGCTCATCTTCTCGTTCAGGGCAAAGGCGATACCGCCGCCGATCTGCCAGGAGTCGCCCAGCTTCACGTCGCCGGGCACCTTGCTGTTGACCTGTGGGCTGATGTCGCTGAACGAGTCTTCCATGTTGTAGGTGTACGACAGGCTGCCGAACAGCACGGCCGGGTCGAACGTCTTGACCAGCGAGATGCCCGGCGTGATAGACCAGACGCCGTTGCCGGTCGGCAGGCTTTCCGGTACCGACAGGTTGTCGTTGCCCTCGACCTGGCGCAGTTTGATGCCATACGGGTCTTTGCCGGTCGGTGCCTTTATGCGCAAGGTAGCGACGGCGTCAGGCCAGGTCTCGTCTTCGTCGAGGAACTTGTAGGCGACGCCGACGTTGACGTCGCCAATTTCCGGGTCGCGGGTTACGGTTTCGTCCGAGGTGCTCGCCCCGGCTCCCCCCGCACCGCCGGAAGAATAAGTGGATTCGCGGTACACCACCGGGACGTTGATGTCGAACTGCCAACGCTGGGCGAGGTTGTAGCGGGCAGTCATGTCCAGGGTCCAGTTATCTGCCTTCACCCGGTCAAGGTTGATACTGCCGAGGAAGATCGAGTCCAGTGCCAGGAAGCCGTTGAGCACCAGCGCCCGAGTATCGTAGTGGGTATAGGTGACACCGGTCTCGAAGCTGAACTTGCCGCCGCCGAAGAAGCCGCTGGCCTCGTCATACAGGTTGGACACGCTCTGTGCCGGTTCGGCGTCGGCGGTCAGCGCCTGGCCATAGGAGCTGCCGGTGGTGCCCGGTGCGCCCGATGCCACCGTCTGTGCGCCCTTGACCCCTTCGGCCGGGGACCTGACCAGGCGTTTGGGCGGTGGTGCTGCCGGGGTTTCCTCGACCTGGCGTACGCGCTGCTCCAGCACCATCAGCGCTTGCTGCTGGGCTTCGTAGCGACGTTTCAGTTCCATCAGTTCCTGCTTGAGGGCCTCAACCTGTGGGTCGGAGGCGGCGTAGAGCAATGTGGCCGGGGCCAAAGTGGTCAAACACACAAAAGCTTTGAGCGATAAAGATCGGTGCATGGAATTGCCGTCCCTGCCGACTACTTTTGATGAGACTGAGCGTAGATCAGTATCCGAATGTGCGAAGACCTTTGAGCTGATCGAGGCTACCGTTCAGCGACGCGGCTGTAGGCACGCTTTCACGCATCACCACATTGAGCGTGGTGACGTTGCTCACCCGGTTGCCATTGCCCAGCAGCGTCGAATTCTGCATCAGGCCACCCTGCGCCAGGCGCTGTACGCTGCTGCCCTGGTTGTTGCTGGCATTGATATTGAACTGCACCCCTACGCCGCTGGCAGACACACTCAGCGCACCTGCGCCGTTTTCGCCCGTCAGCGTCTGGCCGTTGGCCAGTGTTTGGCCCTGAGGCTGCACGGCGGGCGCCTGGTTGGCCTTGGAGACATTGATGGCGACATCGTTGTAGGCGGTGTTGTTGTCGCCAGCGGCGCGTACCACCTGGGTAACACCCTCTGTGGTGTTGAGGCCGGCACCGCCCGTGACGGTACCGGTACCTGGTGCGGTGGTTCCAGCTGACGCTGTGCCAGTGCCGCTTTCGTCGATCAACGACACATAGAATTGCGGTTTGATGGTCGACTGCTGAATCTGCATCGTGCTCGTGGCACCGATCACGTCCCCTTTGGCATTCTGCCAGGTGCTGGACATGACAATGCCGAAACTCACGATCCGCCCCGGCATCACGTAGCGGCCACGCAGGGTCGCCAACTCATGGTCCTTCAGCTCGATGGGCTTGAACGTTTCGGCATGGGTGGGAAGGCTGACGGCCAGGCATGCGATCGCGAGCCAGAATGGGTTCTTCATTGGGGTGCTCCCCGGAGCCTCGTGCTCCTTGTCGTTGCAAGAGTCGTTAGAAGAAGTCGCTTTTGATGAAACCGAAGTCCAGCAGCTCTGCATCCTGCACCGGGGTGAAGTTGTTCACCCGGCCCTTGGCGGTCAGCGGCAGGGGCGGGTCGAGCAGGATGTTGTTCTTGTCGTAGCCTTGGCCGATGACGGCGAAGATGATGCCGTTCCAGCCCTTGAGAAAATCTTCGACCTTGTAGCGCTTGTGACCCAGTACCGGGTCACCGATATACACCCAGCCCTTGTCGACCTTCTGCATGACCACGAAGTGCTTGTAGCCGCGCACGTCCATCAGCACCACGACCGGGATGCGCACGCTGTGCAGGGTCTCGGGTGCCACCCGGTAGCCGCGGGCACGCATCCCCAGGCTTTCCACGTAGCGTTTCATGTCGAGCATCGAGAAGCCTTGCGTGCGCACCAGGTCCTGGTCGGCGTGGGCCAGCATGCCTTCGATGATCTGTTGCTCGTCCACATCCAGCCAGTAGGCCTGGCGCAGGATGGTGGCCAGCGCGGCGGCGCCGCAGCTGAAGTCGGTTTTCTGTTGCACCAGGTCGGCGAACTTGCGCTCGCGTATGCTCTGGATGGGCTTGAACACCACAGCGCCGCCCGGCAGGACGGACAGCGGCATTTGTGCAGCTTCGCTCATGCTGGCCAGGCACAGCAAAAACGCCAGGGCAATGATGCGCATGATCGGATGCCTTCCGGTTCTGTTGAAGAAAGGCCCCCCGAAGGGGGCCTCAAGCACAGCGATCAGAACGAGGTGTTGGAGATGGCCAGCGAGTTGCTCTGCTGGTTGCCCACACCGGCTGCCACGTTCACGCCCAGGTTGCCACTGCCGCCATTCACCGAACCACTAAGGGTTGCAGTGTTGGTAACAGGGTTTGCCCAGCCGGTCGGGGTCAGCACTTGGAAGGACACGGTATTGCTCAAGTCGTAGGCACTGCTTTCGCTGTAGCTCTTCGACACGTCGTTCGACGATTGAGACGATTTCTCGCCAGACTTTTCAAACGCCGATTCCGATGCATTGGCATAGGACGACTCGTGAGCCTTCTCATACGAGGAGTCGCGAGACTTCTCGTAGCTCGATTGGCGAGCCTTGTCATACGACGAGTCGAATGCCTTCTCGAACGACTTGTCGTAAGAGCTTTCCCGCGAGTGGTCGACATCCACATTGAGCGATGCATTGAGCGAGGCATCGAAGCTGTCGGTGCGAGTGCGCTCGTGACGGCCGTAATCGGTGGTCGTGGTGCGGGTCGCATCGGCTGCCGCGGCCAAGGAGGCGCTCAGGCTGGCACTGCTGGACGAACTGGCGTTGCCGGCCATCGAACCACTGGCGTTCCAGCTGTTGGAGCCGCTGGCAGTGGAACTGTGCGAACCACTGGCGTTCATGCTGCTCGAACCGCTGGAGTTCCAGCCACTGGAGCCACTGGAGCTGGCACTTCGCGAGCCGGCCACGCTGAAGCTCGATGACGAGCTGCGGTCGTCGGTCGAATTGAACGTGCCCTCACGCGAGCTGGAACCGCTCTTGGTGGTGGTGATGGTCAGCGTATCCACCCGGTAGGTGCGGTCGGCGCCGTTGTTCACCGTCAGGCCTGGGCCGTTCTGGTCGGCAGAGGCGGTGGCAGTGGCATTGCCCAGCGGGGCACCGGTGTTGGCGATGGCCATGGTGTTCTTCTGCTGGTTCAGGTCGCCGCCAGCGATGTTGATGCCGACGTTACCCTCCGCACCATCGGCCGAGCCGGCCATGACTGCCGAGTTCTGGGTGGACCAGTTGTCGACACGGTTGTTGTTGCTGAACTGGCGAACGTCAGCGGTGGCTTCGGCGGTGCCGAACACGAAGCTGTTGTCCAGGCTGGACTCGGACGATGCATTGGCAATAGCCGCAGCATTGTCCTGCTGGTTGCCGTTACCGGCTGCCACGTTGACACCCACGTTGCCGCTTGCACCTGTGGCCGAGCTGCTCATTTCAGCTTCGTTGATGGTGCCTTGGTTGGTGATGGTGTTACCCGTGCTGCGTTGGCTGTCCATGGCGTTGGCTGTGGCATACACAGGGATCCGGGTGGGAGGAGGGGTGTGATGCCCGTTATTGTGGTGACCATTGTGGTGCCCGCCACGCCGGTCGTTCTGATCAGCTTGTACAGCAACAGCCATGACCGCAGCAATTGCGAAAACCAGAGGCTTGATTGCCATCGAGGGTTTCATGGTGATTCTCCGTACTTTTAGGTTAAGTGTTGTTCTTAACTGGATGGGTCAATCCGCGACCCGGATGCTCAAGGTGTTGGCCATTCGGTTTCCCACCCCGGCACTCTGGTTCAACTGAATCACTCCACGGCTACCGGTGAAGGCCTGGTCACTGGTGGTGACCTGGCGATTGCCAGTTGAAGTGTCAATCGGACCGGAGTTGTTGAGCAGCGCCACGTTCTGTTGCATGAGGACGCTGTCGTCGATGCTTTGCGGCTGGGCACCGAGACTGATGCTCAGTGCGTTCGCTTGCTGGGTGTTGGCGCCGGCGCTCTGGTTGACCCCCAGGGCGCCGCTACCGTTGCTGAAGGCGTCGCCCTGTATGGTCGAGCGCGCGTCCATCGCGGAAGTTGCGGGGGCGTTCAGCCGTTGGCGGATCTGCGTGGTGGCGCCAGCCTCGGGCCCTGCGGCGAAGGCGCGCGCGTTGGCCTGTTGCTGTAGGTCGCCGGCTGCCTGGTTGACCGACAGGTTGCCCTGGTAACGGCTGCCCGAGCTGTCGATGTCGGCGTTGTTGATCACGGGGACCGGGGATTGCGCGAAGGCCGATGTACTGCACAGCGTGACCAGGATCAGCAGCGTGTGCTTCATCTCACTTGCCTCCGGTCAGGATCTGCAGCGGCGCCAGGCCGCGCTGCACACTCGAGTTGACCATGTTCGAGATGCCATTTCCCGAGCCTGTACCGCGGCCACCGGCCAGGTTGGGCAGTTGGGATTGGTTATTGAGGTTGCCGCCCAGGTTGTTGGTCTGCTGGGTAATCAGGGTGCTGATGCCCGCACCGCTGCTGATGTTGGCGAAGTCGCCATCACTCAGTTCGTTGGTTTGCTTGAGGATGTGAGCGGAAGGATTGGCATTGACGGTGGTGGGGTTGGGGTCGGGTCTTAACGGCGGGACCATAGCGTTGCGTGTCTGCACATCACGGGTTATCACGATGATGCCGTTGTCGGCCTGGGCCGTCAGGCTCAACGAACCCAGCACATAGCCCATCAGCAGCAGGTGATAAAGGCGTTTGTCAGTTTTCCTCACGACGGCAACTCCTTCAATGAGCGCTGGCCCTGTTCAGCGATGTGAACGACGGAGCAGAAGGTGTGCCGCTTTCGAGAAGCGGTTTCAGATCAAAAGGTTAAGGTAGGCACCATGACAAGCTGCGGCATATTCTGTCTCAGGGCTGAAACAGGCACCCGCGAGTGGTGCAGGCAAAGTCAGTGCTGGCCTTGATTGGAAGGGTTTTTGCAAGAGTGTTTCAGCGCCTTGACATTACTTTCGACGCCCCGCAAGACCTCATGTTTTCAGGGGCTTCGCCCCACAAGGGTGTGTCAGTGGGTTAACACTCGGTGGGGCAGGATGGCGTATTGCTATCAATGAGCTTAGCGACTGTTTGCAGTGCCAGCAACTGGCGTTGTGGCCAATTGCCCTCAATTATTTTGTACGCTTGCTCATGCCGTTGCAGCCAGTGCAGGCTGTCGTCGAAAAAGCGCTGGCGGTCGCGCAGTTCGGGCTGGCTGCGCTGGCCATCGGCAACCCAATCCACGCCTTGCGGGCTCAGCAGCAGGTGCAGGTGGTAATGCCGCGCCAGCAACGACTGTTCCAGCCAGGCCGGGCAGTCGCCGAACAGGGCGTGGCTCCAGAGCATGTTGCTGAGCAGGTGAGTGTCGAGAATCAGTAGCGACGGTGCCTGCTCACGGGCCTGGTCTTCCCAGGCCAGCTGACCACGAGCGATGGCAGGGATATCGGCATAGCAGGTGTCGCGGCGTTCCTGATCGATGAAGTGGCGCACGTATTCGGCCACCACCACGCCGCCGAAATGCGCCTGGATCACACCGCTCAGCCAGCTCTTGCCGCTGGATTCCGGGCCGCACAGCACCAGTACTTTCATGGATTGTGCCGCGCTCATGGCTGCACCAACGCCGGGTCACGGCGCCATTCCAGCCAGCCGCGCACGGCAATCAGTGTGAGCACGGCGAAGAAACCGGCGGTGAAGTACAACTGCTGGTGCAGGTACTGGCCCACGTAGACGATATCTACCACTACCCACAGCGGCCAGCACTGCAGGCGCTTCTGCGCCATCCACAGTTGTGCCACCAGGCTGAAGCCGGTCAGGGTGGCGTCCAGCCAGGGCAGGGCGGCGTCGGTCCAGGTTGCCATCGCCGCGCCCAAGGTGGCGCTCAACAGCACCCCGCCGGCCAAACCGACGAGCAATGCCGGGCGCTGCAGGCGGGTGACCTGGCGGGCGTCTTCAGCATGGCCCGGGCGCTTCCATTGCCACCAGCCGTAGACCTGCAGGATGGCATAGGCCAGTTGCAGCAACATGCCGGAGTACAGCTTCACCTCGTAGAACAGCCAGCCATAGATCAGCACCATGACCAGACCAATGGGCCAGCACCAGGCGTTCTGCTTGACCGTGAGCCAGACAGCGGTGACGCCGAGGACGGCGGCGATGAGTTCAAGGCCGGACATCGGCGATCCTTGGAGACTACGAGGAGGGGCGCGATTGTAGCTGGTCGGCCAAAGAAGGTGTAGGGCGTTGGGGCCTTTGGGGCCACTCCCATAGGACTGCACATAACTTTGAGTCAGCAGGGATCCTGTGGGAGCGGCTTTAGCCGCGAACACCGGCGCAGCCGGTGCCAAGCACTGCGCTGGGTTCTTCGCGGCTAAAGCCGCTCCCACAGGGTACGCGGATTGCTTGCAATTTCAGTTATCTAGGCGACAGCGCAGCCCAAAGGGCTTGGCCATCTCCCACAGGGGCTGGCCTTATACCCGGAACTGCCGCAACAGCTGCTCCAGCTCTTCGCTCAGCTGCCCCAGCGCCATCCCGGCATCGCTGGACTGCCGCGCCGCATCGGCGGTCTGCTGAGACAACCCGGCAGTATCCAGCACGTTGCGGTTGATCTCTTCTACCACGTGCGACTGCTGCAAGGTGGCGCTGGCGATGGAGGCATTCAACGCCGTGAGGTTGTTCAGTGATTGGTTGATGGCATCCAGGCTGGCACCGGCCTCGCGGGCCTGCTCGACCGTCTGGCGCGAGGCCTCGCTGCTGGTGTCGATGGCTTTGACCGCAGCGTCCGACTGGCTTTGCAGGTGCTCGATCATGGTATGGATCTCGGCAGTCGACTGCGCCGTGCGCTGGGCCAACAGGCGCACCTCGTCGGCGACCACGGCAAAGCCACGGCCCTGCTCTCCGGCCCGCGCCGCCTCGATGGCCGCATTCAACGCCAGCAGGTTGGTCTGTTCGGCGATGGAGCGGATCACATCCAGTACACCACCGATGCGCGTGCTGTGCCCGGCCAGTTCACGGATCACCTGCACGGCCTGGTCGATGGTCAGCGACAGCCGGTCGATCTGCGCCAGGCTGCCGTGAATGGCCTCCTGGCCGTGTGCCACTTGCTGTTGCGCGGTACGCATTTCACCAGCGGCCTGCTCGGCGGTCTTGGCCACGTCTTGCACGGCGTAAGTCACTTCGTTGACCGCAGTGGCCACCTGGTCCATCTGCAGCGACTGTTGGGCGCTGTGCTGCTGCGCGGCACCGGCGTTGTCGCCGACATGCCCGGCGGACCGGGCCAGGGCATGGGCCGCGCCTTGTAACTGGCCGACCACGCCTTGCAGCTTGCCATTGAAGCGGTTGAAGTGCTCGCCCAGGTGGGTGATTTCGTCACGGCCGTGAGTATCCAGGCGTCGAGTCAGGTCGCTTTCTCCACTGGCGATGTTGCCCATGGCCTGCACTGCTTCCTGCAACGGGCGGGCGATGCTGCGCGCAATCAGCATGACCACCAGCGCCATCAGCAGGGCGATGGCCACGCCCACCAGCGAGGCGTCGCGCAACTGGCGGGTGAATTCGGCCTGCACGTCATCGACGTACACGCCTGAGCCGATGATCCAGCCCCAGGGCTTGAACAGCTGGATGTAGGACGTCTTGGCCACCGGCTCGCTGGCACCGGGCTTGGGCCAGCGGTAGTTGACCGGCCCGGCGTCCTGCTGCCGGGCCAGGGCGACCATCTCGTTGAACACGGCAAAGCCGTCGGGGTCGCGGATGGCCGACAGGTCCTGGCCGTCGAGCTTGGGGTTGGCCGGATGCATGATCATCTTCGGCCCCAGGTCGTTGATCCAGAAGTAGTCATCGTGGTCGTAGCGCAGCGCCCGCACCACTTGCAGCGCCTGTTGCTGGGCCGCTTCACGGCTGAGCGTGCCGGCTGCCTCCAGGCCTTGGTAATAGGCCAGCACACCGGCTGCGGTCTGCACCACGTGGCGGGTTTTCTCCGCTTTGGCCTGGTACAGGTCACCGTGGATCTGGCGCAGCATCAGCAGGCCCAATACCACCAGCATGGCCACCGCCACCAAAAGGATCAGCCACAGACGGCGGCTGATAGACATCGATCTCAGGGTTTTCATACCACAGCTCCCGCATTGTTCTTTTTATTCAGGCGCATCCAAGCATGCTTTGCGCGAGGCCCCCACACGACTAATGGCTAAGTGCTATCCATTCAATAGTCTGCAGCAGCTTGTACAAGGTGATTGCGAAGGCGCTCTGCTAGGATTTCGGCTGCGCAAGATGAAACCTTTAGGCGGCGTGAACTTTTCTACTGGCATTACGCCCAACAGTCGCTGTAAAACAGCCGGGCCGCGCGCGGCAATTTCAAGCAAATCAAGAACAAGGGGCCTGCAACGAGCAGTGCTCCATCGGGGGAACGATGGATTTTTGGACTGCCTTCCAGGCAATCATCTTAGGCGTGGTCGAAGGGCTGACGGAGTTTCTGCCAATCTCCAGTACCGGTCACCAGATCATCGTCGCCGACCTGATCGGGTTTGGTGGCGAACGGGCCATGGCTTTCAACATCATCATTCAGCTGGCGGCGATCCTGGCGGTGGTGTGGGAGTTTCGCGGCAAGATCTTCGACGTGGTCTTCGGCCTGACCAGCCAGCCCACGGCGCGGCGTTTCACCGGTAACCTGTTGCTGGCGTTCCTGCCGGCAGTGGTGCTGGGCGTGCTGTTCGCCGACCTGATTCACGAATACCTGTTCAACCCGATCACCGTGGCGGCTGCGCTGGTGGTGGGCGGGGTGATCATGCTCTGGGCCGAGCGCCGCGAGCACCGTGTGGAGGTGGACCACGTGGACGACATGCGCTGGAGCCACGCGCTGAAGATCGGCTTCATCCAATGCCTGGCGATGATCCCGGGCACTTCGCGCTCCGGTTCGACCATTATCGGTGGCCTGCTGTTCGGCCTGTCGCGCAAGGCAGCGACCGAGTTCTCGTTCTTCCTGGCGATGCCAACCATGGTCGGTGCGGCAGTGTATTCGGGCTACAAGTACCGCGACCTGTTCCAGCCTGGTGACCTGCCGGTATTTGCCATTGGTTTCGTGACTTCGTTCATCTTTGCCATGATCGCCGTGCGTGGCCTGCTCAAGTTCATTGCCAACCACAGCTACGCGGCGTTCGCCTGGTATCGCATTGCCTTTGGCCTGCTGATTCTGGCGACCTGGCAGTTCGGCTGGGTCGACTGGGCGACGGCCCATGGCTGAGGTGGCACGGGGGCAAAGGGTGGAGGGCGTACGTAATGTGCGCCTGAAGCTGCTGCTGTTGGGCCTGCTGTGCCTGCTGCCCGCCCTGGGCGCGGCGCGCATGGCCTGGGTCGACCAGGCCTGGTGGCCGCTGGCGTTGTACCCGGCAATGAGCCTGATCAGCCTGCTGCTGTATTGGCAGGATAAACAGCAGGCGCGTACCCAGGCCTGGCGTACGCCCGAGAAGGTGCTGCATGCCAGTGAGCTGCTGGGCGGCTGGCCTGGGGCGCTGCTGGCGCAGCAGCTGTATCGACACAAGACTCGCAAGGTGTCGTACCAGCTGGTGTTCTGGGGGATTGTGCTGGTGCACCAGGTGTTCTGGGCGGACTGGCTGTTTCTTGGCGGGCGGTATCTGCCCTTCAGTTGATATGTGATTGTGCCGGCCCTTTCGCGGGTAAACCCGCTCCTACAGGTACAGCACAAGACTTCAGCCCAGTGGAGAACCCTGTGGGAGCGGGTTTACCCGCGGAAGGGCCAGCACAGGGAATTCACAATAGCAATCCCACCTGCAACCGCTTCGGCAACCGCCGCACCACCAGCTGGTGCGAGCGTTGCAACAGATCACACAGTTCATCACGCCCCAGCGGGTAGGGTGATGCCATGCTGATCCACCGCGCCCGTGCCAGATACGGCGCAGGCCGCACCCCTGGGCGGTCGCAGTAGCCAAGAAACAGTTCGTCGGCCACTTTGAACGATAACCCCGCACCCGCCAGGTCGAGCACCGCGAACATCTTGTTGCCTGCCACGGAGAACACCCGGATGCCGCCCCATTTGTAGTCTCCCCGTGCACCCGGCAGGCTCAGGCAGAACGCTGCCACCTGGGCTTCGCTCATGTTTCGCTCAGACATACTTTTCTCCACAGGCCTCGAACGACGCCGCCAGGTGGTCGATCCATACCCGTACCGCAGGCAGCAAGCCGCGCCGGTGCGGGTACACCGCCTGCAGGTAGCCACCCGGCAGCGACCAGTCCGGCAGCAGGCGCACCAGTTCGCCGCGCGCCAGTTCTTCTTCACAGAACATGCTGGGCAGCGCGGTAAACCCGAGGCCTGCCCGTACAGCAGCATTACGTACTACGAAATCATCGATGGCAAGGCGCGGTTCCAGGGCGATTTCCTGCTGTTTTCCATGGGGGCCGAACAGGCGGAAGTGTACCAGCCGGTCCGCCTCGGCAGCGCCCAGCACCGGCAATGATGCCAGTTGGCCCGGTTCGCGGATGTGGTCGGCGAAACCGGGCGCTGCAACCAGTTGCATCTGCGCCTGGCGCAGGCGGCGGGTGACCAGGGCCGGGTCTTCATCGCCCAGGTCGCGTACGCGCAGGGCCACGTCGATACCTTCGGAAATGAGGTCTACCCGGCGGTTGAGCAGCACCATGTCCAGTTGCACCAGCGGGTACTGCGCAAGAAAGCGGCTGATCACATCCGGCAGAAAGGCGTGGGCCAATGCCACCGGGCACGACACCCGCAAGCGCCCACGCGGTTCGCTGCTCATGCTGGCCACGGCTTCGTCGGCGGCTTCGGCTTCCAGCAGCATGGCCTGGCAGTGATGCAGGTAGCGCTCGCCCACCGCGGTGAGCTTCAGTTGCCGTGTAGTGCGTTGCAGCAGGCGCGTGCCCAGGCGTTCTTCTAGCTCGGCGATACGCCGCGAAAGGCGCGATTTGGGGATGCCCAGCTGGCGGCCGGCTGCGGCGAAACCGCCGGCTTCGACTACTCGGGCGAAGTAGAAAAGGTCGTTGAGGTCTTGCATGGGAATGTCTCACTGTTCCACCAGCAGGACAAATTAACGCATTTTTGCTGCCTTATCAGCCATTGTTGATGTCGGTAGGATTCTCCCCATCGTGATCGCCCAATGTCGCGGTCTTCATTCACAGGAGAATCCCATGAAACTGTTGCACATCGATTCGAGCATCCTGGGCGACAATTCCGCCTCCCGCCAATTGAGCCGTGAAGTGGTCGAAGCCTGGAAAGCCGCCGACCCGAGCGTGGAAGTGGTGTACCGCGACCTGGCCGCTGACGCCATCGCCCACTTCTCCGCGGCTACCCTGGTAGCGGCTGGCACCCCGGAAGACATGCGCGACGCAGCCCAGGCCTTCGAAGCCAAGCTGAGCGCGGAAACCCTGGAAGAGTTCCTGGCTGCCGATGCCGTGGTGATTGGTGCGCCGATGTACAACTTCACCGTGCCGACCCAGCTCAAGGCCTGGATCGACCGCGTTGCCGTCGCCGGCAAGACTTTCCGCTACACCGAAGCCGGCCCGGAAGGCCTGTGCGGCAACAAGAAGGTAGTGCTGGTGTCCACCGCCGGTGGCCTGCACGCTGGCCAGCCGACTGGCGCCGGGCATGAGGACTTCCTCAAGGTATTCCTGGGCTTCATCGGCATCACCGACCTGGAAATCGTCCGCGCCCATGGCCTGGCTTATGGCCCTGAGCACCGCAGCCAGGCGATCGATGCTGCCCAGGCGCAGATTGCCAACGAGCTGTTTGCTGCTGCCTGATCCTGCTGTCTTGCGCAAGCTTCAAAGGCTTGCGCGAACTCTGTGGGAGCGGCCTTGTGTCGCGAAAGGGCCGCAAAGCGGCCCCAGAGATCTCGGTGTAAACGCTGACATCCTGGGGCCGCTACGCGGCCCTTTCGCGACACAAGGCCGCTCCCACAATCAACCTCAGGCCACTGGAATAGCCGGGTCAGCCGCTGCCAGCGCCGCAGCACGTTCGGCCGCCGGCGGATAGATCCACACTGTATTGATCTGCGCCTTCAACGCCTTGGCTTCGGCCTTGTCCTCCGGTGGCGACACCGTGCGTTCCCACCCTTCGGTATACACCGCCCCCCAGGCCCCAAGGTCCAGGCAGGTCACGTACTTGGGCTGGCTGTAGGTCTTCGGTGCCACGCCAATCAGCTCGGCTGCCGCATTGTTGCCCGCATGACGCCCCAGCGGAATCGCATGCTGGCAGGACATCACCGCATGATTGCCAGCCTCGTCGCAGGCGGCGTAGGCCACATCACCCGCCGCGTACACGGCATCATTGCCTTTCACCTTGAGATTGCCATCGACATGCAAGCGGCCCTGACGGTCGCGCTCGCCACTGATCTGTTCGGTGAGCGGGTTGGCCTTGAAGCCCACGGTCCAGATCACCGTGCTGGCGTCGATGCGCTTGCCGTTGTCCAGCACCACGCCGGCAGAATCGACCGAGGCTACCGTGGCACCACAGATCCACTCCACGCCAAGGGCCTCGGAGGCCTGTTCGATGGCTGGGCGGATGCCGTCACCCAGGGCCGCACCAATCCTCGCGCCACGGTCGACCACCACCACGCGCAATGCCGCGTCCTCGCCGAGGATTTCGCG
The DNA here is from genome assembly GCF_023093815.1 of Pseudomonas sp. PNPG3. Lineage (NCBI taxonomy): Bacteria > Pseudomonadati > Pseudomonadota > Gammaproteobacteria > Pseudomonadales > Pseudomonadaceae > Pseudomonas > Pseudomonas sp. PNPG3. The sequence goes on along the minus strand of NZ_JALLKV010000001.1, from coordinate 81,577 downwards.
CAGGCGGGCCGGCAGTTCGGTGGCGGTCTCGATGCCGGTAAAACCTCCACCGGCCACCACCACGGTATTGCGCGCCGGTGTGTCGGGCAGGTTGGCCAGTGACTTCAGGTGGGTTTCCAGGCGCGCGGCGCTGTCGAGCTTGTCGACATCGAACACATGCTCGATGCCGACCATGTCGGGCCGGTTGAGCACGCTGCCGCAGGCCATGATCAGGCGGTCGTAGGGCAGGGTGCATTGGGTTCCGCTGCGGGTGCGATAGCCCACACGGCGGGCCGCTTCATCTATATGAAAGGCCGTGCCCTGCACGAAGCGGACGTTGGCGGCATCGAACAGCTCCTGCAACGGCGCGGCCATGGTATGTACGTCGGGTTCGTAGAAGCGCGGGCGCACATGCAGCTCGGCCTGGGGTGCAAGCAAGGTGACCTCGACATCCTTGCGGCCATGGAGGTCAAGCTGGCGGGCGGCGCTGAGCGCGCTCCACAGGCCGGCAAAGCCCGCGCCTATGATCAGGATCTGCTTCATGGTTGTGCTCCTCTAAAGTTCGGTTAACAAGGTAGACCCTGTTGCTGGATGTTGGGGAGCGAGCATGCTTCAGAATGTTGGCGGCGTGATCACCCAGATCACCACGGCATCGACTTCACCGGGGTTGCCGTAGCGGTGCGGTTCCTGGCTCGAGAAGCTGAAACTGTCCCCTTCACCCAGCTGGAAATGCCGCTCGCCCACCCACAGCTCGAAGCTGCCGCTGAGGATGTAGCCGGCCTCTTCACCGTCGTGGCTGTAGCTCTGTTGGCTGTAGCTGCCCGGAGGGAAGCGCGAATGCAGGATTTCCAGCTGACGGTTGGGCTGGGGCGTGAGCAGTTGATCGACGATACCGTCTTCGTAATGCACGCTCAGGCGGCTGTTGCGTCGTACCACATAGCCCTGGTCTTCGGGCGCAGTGATGGCTTCGCTGGCGAAGAACCACTGGATGGTCACCCCCAGGCTGCGGGCGATGTTGAACAGCGCCGGAATCGATGGATAGGAGAGGTTGCGCTCCAGCTGGCTGATGTAGCCGGCGGTCAGCTCACTGTGCGCGGCCAGCTCCGCCAGGGTCATGCCACGGCGCTTGCGCAGGCCGCGAATGCGGCTGCCGAGAAACTGCGGCGCGGCGCCCCCGGCTTCGCTGGCGGGGGGCTGGGGGAGTTGGCTCATGCATGTCGGTCCATCGTAAAAGCCGCAGTATGTACAGCCTCAGAGCGCCCAGGCAACCGTCAGGCCATCGTGAATCGCTTCTTCGGCGGTACGCGGCGCCAGGCAGTCGCCAATGCGGCGCACCTCGACCAGGCCGGCCAGCTCCGTTGCCAGGCGGTCTTCCGGTTGATGGCCCTGGCACAGTACCAGGGTGTCGATTCCTTCGAAGATCATCGGCTCGCCGCTGGCGGTGTGCTGCAGGTACACCGTGTTGTCGTCGCAGCCATACAGGCGGGCATACGGTGTGATGGGAATACCCAGGCGATGCAGCTCGCCGGCCAGTTGGTCGCGCACGTACAGCGGCAGGCTTTCGCCGCAATGGGTGCCATTGACCGCCAGCTGCACTTGGTGGCCGTCGCGTACCAGGCGTTCGGCGATGCCGGGGCCGATCCAGTCGCAGCGCCAGTCGATCACCAGTACCGAGCGGCCCGGTTTTGCTTCACTGCGCAGTATTTGCCAGGCATCCACCACCTGTAGATCACCGGTGCGCTCGAAGGCCGGCCAGTAGGGGGTGGCACCGGTGGCGGCGATCACCAGGTCGGGGCGTTCCCGTTCGACCAGTGCGCGGTCGACCCGGGTGTTGCGCACCACTTCCACGCCCGCCAGGGCCATTTCCCGTTGCAAGTTGGTGCTGGCGCCACCGAACTCGCTGCGCCGTGGCAGCAACTGGGCCAGCAGCACCTGGCCACCGAGCTGCGGGCCAGCCTCGTACAGCGTGACCTGATGCCCGCGCGCAGCGGCCACGGCGGCGGCTTTCATGCCTGCGGGCCCGCCACCGGCCACGAGGATGCGCTTGGGGCGGGTGGTGGGTGGCAGTTGCTCGTACTGCAACTCGCGGCCAGTCTCCGGTCGCTGGATGCAGGAAATGGGCAGGCCGCGGTGGAAATGGCCGATGCAGGCCTGGTTGCAGGCGATACAGGCACGTACGTCCTCGACCTGGCCATGCTCGGTCTTGTTGGGCATCTGCGGGTCGCATATAAGCGCGCGGGTCATGCCGCAGACGTCGGCCTGGCCACGGGCCAGGATCAGTTCGGCTTCCTGGGGCTGGTTGATACGCCCGGTGACGAACAGCGGGATGCCCAGGTGTTGTTTGAAGGTGCCGGCCTCACGGGCCAGGTAGGCCGGTTGAATGGCCATCGGCGGCACGATATGCACGGCGCCGCCGAGGGACGCCGACGTGCCGGCAACGATGTGCAGGTAGTCGAGCTGGCCTTGCAAGGCAACCGCTGCGGCCAGCGATTCGTCCTCGCTCAGCCCCTGGCTGTCGCGCTCGTCGGCACTGATGCGCAGGCCGATGATGAACTGCTCGTCGGTAGCCGCGCGGACGGCGGCCAGCACTTCGCGCAGGAACCGCAGGCGCTGCTCCAGCTCACCGTTGTAGCCATCCGAGCGCTGGTTTACCCGCGGGTTGAGGAACTGCGCAGGCAGGTAGCCATGGCTGGCCACCACTTCAACGCCATCCAGCCCGGCCTGGTGCAGGCGGCGGGCAGCGCTGGCATAGCCCTGGACGATCTCGTCGATCATCGCCTGGTCCAGCGCGCGCGGCATCACCCGGAAGCGTTCATTGGGTACCGCGGACGCCGAGTAGGCCACCGCCAGCAAGCCGTCCGCCGACTCCATGATCTCCCGCCCGGGGTGGAACAGTTGCGACAGCACCACGGTGCCATGCTCATGGCAGGCCTCGGCAAGCTGGCGGTAGCCGTCGATGCAGGCATCGTCGGTGGCCATCAGCACATGCGAGGTGTAGCGAGCACTGTCATGCACCCCGGCCACCTGCAGCACGATCAGGCCGACGCCACCGGCGGCGCGGGCGCGCTGGTAGGCGATGAGCTTGTCGTTGACCAGGTTGTCGGTAGGCAGGCAGGTGTCGTGTCCGGTGGACATGATGCGGTTCTTCAAGCGTTTGCCGCGGATCTGCAAGGCTTCGAACAGATGAGGGAAGGCGGTCTGCATACAGGCGGCTCCGGTGCGATGTTGTTCTTGTTTTTTTATAAAAGTGTAGCGCCAGTAAAAAATCAACTTGTTTTTTTACTGATCGGCGACTAGGTTTTTCTCACCCTCGTGGCGAGGGCGTGACCTCACAACAACAAGAAAACGGGCCCCTCGGGCACCGGCAGGAGGCAACTACGATGCAGGTATTCCCACGTGTAAGCAGCCTTTGCGCAGCGTTGCTGGCCATGGGCCTGGGCAGTGCGCAAGCGGCACCGCAGATGGTGGTGGTCGGCTATGGTGGTGCCGGCCAGAAAGCTCAGGACGAGGCGATCTTCAAACCGTTCAGTGCCCAGGATGGCAGCAAGCTGATCCAGAGCGAGTACAACGGCGAGATGGCACGGATCCAGGTAATGGCCGACACCGGCAATGTCGACTGGGATGTGGTGCAGATCGAAGGGCCTGACCTGATGCGTGGCTGCGACGAGGGCATCTACGAGCAGCTGGACTGGCAGCGCATGGGCCATGCGGATGAACTGATTGCCGATGCCGCACAGGCCTGCGGCTCGGCCGCGCTGGTATGGAGCGTGGCCATTGCCTATGACCGCAGCAAGCTGGCGCAGGCGCCTGCATCGTGGGCCGACTTCTGGGACGTGAACAAGTACCCGGGCAAGCGCGGCCTGCGCAAGCGTGCGGTGTACAACCTGGAGTTCGCCCTGATGGCAGATGGGGTGAAGGTCGAGGATGTGTACCAGGTTCTGGCCACCCCGGCAGGGGTCGAGCGTGCCTTTGCCAAGCTCAGCGAGCTCAAGCCGTATATCCAGTGGTGGGACGCCGGCGCCCAACCTGCCCAGTGGCTGGCGGCGGGAGATGTGGTGATGACCTCGACCTATAGCGGGCGCATCGCCGTGGCGGCCCAGCAGGGCAGCCCGCTGGCGGTGGTCTGGCCTGGCAGCCTTTATGGCATGGATTACTGGGCGATCATCAAAGGCTCGCGGCATGTCGACCAGGCCAAGCGGCTGATTGCCTACGCCAACCAGCCGGACACCCAGGTGCGTTATGTGCAGCAGATTCCCTATGGGCCGACCAACACCCAGGCGGCGGCGAAGCTAGACTCGTCCCTGGCCAGCTGGGTGCCTACTTCGCCGCAGAACCTGCAGGGGGCGTTGGCGATGAATGTGGAATTCTGGGTCGACCATGGCGAAGAGCTGGAACAGCGCTTCAATGCGTGGGCCAGCAAATAGCGTACTGCAAAGGTATAACGATGATGACCACAACGGAACAAAGCCTGCGCCAGGAGCTGGCCGCCTGCTATCGGCTGATCGCCCATTTCCGCATGAGCGACCTGATATTCACCCATATTTCCCTGCGCCTGCCGGGGCCGGAGCACCACTTCCTGATCAATCCGTACGGCTTGCTGTTCGATGAGATCACGGCCTCCAGCCTGGTGAAGATCGACCTGCAGGGCCGGCCGGTTGAAGCGGCGCCGCACCCGGTCAACCCGGCCGGTTTCGTCATCCACAGCGCCATCCATGCTGCCCGCGAGGATGCCCATTGTGTGTTGCACACCCACACCCGGGCAGGTTGTGCGGTGGCGGCGCTGGAATGTGGGCTGCTACCGCTCAACCAGATGTCCATGGAGTTTTATGGCAAGGTGGCATACCACGCCTATGAAGGGATTGCGCTGGACATGGATGAGCAGCGAAGGCTGGTAGCCGACTTGGGCGACAAGCCAGTGATGATTCTGCGCAACCATGGCCTGCTGACTACCGGGCGCAGCGTGGCCGAAGCATTCCTGCGCATGTACTACCTGGAAAAGGCCTGCGAGATCCAGTTGGCGGCGCAGAGTGCGGGGCAGGTGATTTTGCCGCCGGCCGAAGTGTGTCGGCATACCGAGCGGCAGTTCAATGATCCGGGACGGGGGTTGAAGCAGGGCGAGCTGGCGGATCCGGATGCGTTGCAGCTGGCATGGGCGGCATTGTTGCGGATGCTGGAAAAGGTTGCACCTGGATACCGGAGCTGACGCGCTCCACCAATCACCTCGGCAACCCTTGCACGATAACAGTCACTGTTGCGCACCTCTGGGCCGCAACTGTGCTGGTCCCTGTCAAAGGAATAGCCTTATGCTGTAACGAAATATGTCTAGAAAGCTTGAAGAAGGATGTCGCAATGCCACTCAAGGATCTGCTCATCGCCCTGGTGGTGATTGTCGCCTGGGGAGTCAACTTCGTGGTCATCAAGGTTGGCCTCGATGGCTTGCCGCCGATGTTGCTGGGGGCATTGCGCTTCTTGTTGGTGGCGTTCCCGGCGATCTTGCTGGTCAAGCGGCCGAAGTTGCCCTGGCGCTGGCTGATCGCCTACGGCGCGACCATTTCGTTGGGCCAGTTCGCTTTCCTGTTCCAGGCCATGTACAGCGGCATGCCGCCAGGGCTGGCCTCGCTGATCCTGCAATCGCAGGCGTTCTTCACCCTCGGCTTCGCCGCGTTGTTCCTCGGCGAGCGGCTGCGCCTGGCCAGCGTACTGGGGCTGCTGGTGGCCGCCAGCGGCCTGGCGCTTATCGGCAGCGAAGACGGCGGCCATGTACCGATGTTGGCGCTGGTACTGACCCTGTGTGCCGGCGCCATGTGGGGCATGGGCAACATCATCACCCGGCGCTTTGGCTCGGTTGACCTGGTGGCGCTGGTTATCTGGGGCGGGCTGATCCCGCCACTGCCGTTCCTTGCGTTGTCCTGGTGGCTGGAGGGGCCGGAGCGCATCGGCCACGCCATTGCCAATATCAGCTGGAGTTCGGTATTGGCCCTGGCTTACCTGGCGTTTGTCGCCACCATGCTCGGCTACAGCCTGTGGAGCAAGTTGCTGTCGCGCCACCCGGCCGGCAAGGTGGCGCCGTTCTCGCTGCTGGTGCCTGTGATAGGCCTGAGTTCGTCGGCGTTGTTGCTGGGCGAGCGTCTGACCGCGACCCAGGGCTGGGGCGCATTGCTGGTGATGGCCGGGTTGCTGGTGAACGTGTTTGGCGCAAGGCTTGGGCGCCGTTTAAGGGCTGTCAGCGCGTAGCCGCTCCCACAAATGCGCGTTGCAAACAGGGTGCTCTGTTAGAATCGGCCTCTTTTGCCAGGCCAATGGAGCGCACCCCATGATCATTTCCACCACCAGCCAGCTCGAAGGCCGCCCGATTGCCGAATACCTGGGTGTGGTCAGCTCCGAATCGGTGCAGGGCATCAATTTCGTGCGCGATTTCTTTGCACGTTTTCGCGACTTCTTCGGCGGGCGTTCGCAAACCCTGGAAAGCGCACTGCGCGAAGCCCGCGAGCAGGCCACCGAAGAACTGAAGGCGCGGGCACGCCAGTTGCGAGCCGATGCGGTAGTGGGAGTGGATTTCGAGATCAGCATGCCGTCGGTACAGGGCGGCATGGTCGTTGTATTTGCTACTGGTACAGCGGTGCGCCTGAAGTAGAGCGTCTGCCGCTGGTCGGGTCCAAGGCTTCGGTCTGGGCGGTCCGCAAATGACCAGCTAGTCTCACTTTCACAGGTCGCGTTTGGTAGAGCAACTGTTCTGGTTGCCGACGCGTCCGCCACTGGAGGGAGACAGGGCATGAGCGAATCCTTTTTCGAAGACCTGAACGACGCGTTCCCGATCAACAGCCAGGTGCGTTGCGGCCAAGCGGCATTTCGCCTGGGCTTCGCCCACATGACGCTGGATGATTCCGAACAGCTCCAGCCTGCACATCTGCAGCGCAGCAAAAAAGGCCGCTTCATGCCGCGGGTTCCGCTCAGGAAGTGATCCCGCTCCAGCACAACCCCGCCGAATGGCGGGGTTTTTATTGCCATTTCTTGATCCGCCTCATGGCATTGCCGGGTTGCGCTCGCAGGATGGCCAAGGCTGTGGTTTTCTTGCGCGGCATTCCAGCAACGGAGGATTGAATGCTCATGCGAGTCAGGGAAGAGACCTATTGGCAATGGGCCGACGCACAGCTGCACAGCCGCTGCCACGACGAAGCACTCAGTGACGGCACCACGCTCGACGTGCAGGTGCGCCTGTCGCGCCTGGGGGCGACCCAACTGTTTTTGGGGTTGTACGCCGGTGATGGGCGAGCGTTGCTGGAGGAGTATTACCCCGCACGCCCAGGGGAGACCATGACCCGCGCCCTGGTGTGGGGTGTAGACCGCGCCCGGGCGATGGCAACCGGCGCCTTGCCGCTGCCGGAACCCCGCAGCCAGCGGCGCCAGGCATGAAAAAGCCCGGCCTGTGCGGGCCGGGCTCTGGTAAAGGTGGGAACCCTCAGTTGAGCGGTTCGATCACCTTGACTGACTGCTGCTCACGGGCAGCGGGCCATTCTTGTTGCAGGGTCTGCAGAACGCGGCCGACGAACTCGGTGTCGGCGGCGGCCTTCTTGCCGACGTAGCCTTGGCCACGGCGGTAGACCTTGAAGCGGGCACGCATGCTGGGCAGGTGCTCTTCGAATTCATCTTCGACGGTGTTCGGTGGCAGGCGGTCGAGGCGCACTTCACCGGTCTGGCTTACCCACAGCAGATGGTCGTCAAGGCTGTCCTTGCGTACGGCGAACAGCTGGGCCAATTGGTCGATAGTCGGATTGTTGTTCAAGTTCATCATAAAGCCCCCATTACCCATTCGTAGGTGATTTTTCACAGTTGGCGCTACTACGGTGTAGCGCACTACCAAGGCTGCTACAGCAGCATCGCAACAGGGGCTTTCTCACGCTGCCTTTTGGACAGTTTCCCTCTCCACGGACGGCCTGCGTTACCGCGCAGGCCGTCTGGAACACCCTTGCCACCGCTCCCGATCAGGGAGACGGCTTCATCATGCCCAAGGGCGATGAACGGCGTCAACCATTTTGTAGTGAATATTTTTCCTCACTACATTGTGTCGTTTTGTTCGACAATCGCTGCCCGCACTACAGCCCGGAGAGAATGTCGAAGGCTGCGCGCACCCGGGCTTCGTTCGGGTAGTTTCGGTTGGCCAGCAACACCACGGCCAGTTGTTCGGCGGGCACGAACGCGGCGTAGGCGCCGAATCCATTGGTCGAGCCGGTCTTGTTGTACCAGGCTGCCGGCAGCGGCGGCAGGGCTGGTTGCAGGCGTGTGGTTGCCTGCGGTTCACGGATAAGCTGCGGGCCGTTGCCATCGACCAGTGTGGCCAGCGTGACCGGGTAGGGGTAACGCTCCCAGCCCAGGCCCTGGGTCATGGCGCCGACCTGGAAGTAGCCCCGCTGAGTGATGGCGGTGGCTTGTGCCAGCGCCGGTGGCAGCCCCTCCGGCTGCATGTGCAGGCGCACATAGCGCAGCAGGTCGCTGGCGCTGGTCTTGATGCCGTAGGCTTCGTCGGCGTAAGGGCCGGGGCCGACACGCACCGGCTTGTCGGCACTGTCGTAACCTTGGGCATACAACCCCTGGGCGCTGGCCGGGACCTGCAGATAGGTGTTTCGCAGGCCCATCTGTTTCAGCAGGCCCTCGCTCATCAGCGTGGAAAACGGCTGATGCTGCGCGCGGGCGGCCAGGTCACCGAACAAGCCCAGGCTGGGGTTCGAGTAGCAGCGCTGGGTGCCGGGTTTGGCGCGGGGCTGCCAGTGACGGAAGAAATCGACCACCTGCTGCGGCGTCTGCACCGCATCCGGGAACTGCAACGGTAGGCAGTCGGCACTATAGGCGCCCAGCTCCAGCACGCTTGCGTCGCCGATGGGGGCCCCGGCAAGGGCCGGGTGATAGCGCTTGGCCGGGGCATCGAGGTCCAGCTTGCCTTCGGCACTGGCCAATGCGGCCAGGGTGGCGGTGTAGGTCTTGCTCAGCGAACCGATCTCGAACAGCGTGTCGCGGCTGACCGGCACATTGTCGGCCTTGCTGGCCACGCCATAGCTGAAGTAGTGCGCGTGGTTGCGAGCATAGATGGCCACGGCCATGCCGGTGATGCCTTGCTCCTGCATCAGCGGGCGGATGATCTGGTCGACCTTGGCCTGCAACTGGTCGTCGGCCTGGGCGGCACTGTAGCCCAGGTTGAGAGTGATGGCGGCTGCAAGTGCAGCCAGGCGGGAGAGGGGCATGAGCGGGTCCTGTGCTGGAGCGTGTCCGTTGAGCGACACCGGTGGGGGTTCCGGCGTTAGCGGCGAAAAGCCGAAGACCTTATCGTCTGCCCTTGCACAATGACAAGACGGAAACTGTGATGAAGTATTTGCGCATGTTATTCGACAATTTCACCCTGGCCTTGCTCGGGGTGGTGCTGATTGCCACCGTGCTGCCTTGCTCGGGCGACGGCGCAGTGTATTTTGGTTGGCTGACCAACCTGGCCATCGGCCTGCTGTTCTTCCTGCACGGCGCCAAGCTGTCGCGCGAGGCGATCATTGCCGGAGCGGGGCACTGGCGCCTGCACTTGCTGGTGTTCTCCTGCACCTTCGTGCTGTTCCCGCTGCTGGGCCTGGCGTTCAAGCCACTGTTCGTGCCGCTGGTGGGCAACGAACTTTACCTGGGCGTGCTCTACCTGTGTGCCTTGCCGGCTACCGTGCAGTCGGCCATCGCCTTCACTTCGCTGGCGCGTGGTAACGTGCCGGCGGCCATTTGCAGTGCGGCGGCATCCAGCCTGCTGGGTATCTTCCTCACGCCGTTGCTGGTAATGATGTTGCTGGGGGCCAGCGGTGATACTGGTTCTGGTCTGGATGCGGTGCTGAAGATCACCCTGCAGCTGCTGGTGCCGTTCGTGGCCGGGCAGGTCGCCCGGCGCTGGATCGGTGCCTGGGTCAAGCGCAATGCGCGCTGGCTCAAGGTGGTGGACCAGGGTTCGATCCTGCTGGTGGTCTACACCGCGTTCAGCGAGGCGGTGGTCACCGGGCTGTGGCACACGGTATCGCCGCAGCACCTGGCCGGGTTGTTTGCCGTGTGCGGAATCTTGTTGGCGGTGGTGTTGTACGGTACCCGGCTGCTCGGCAAGCTGGCGGGCTTTGACCTGGAGGACCGCATTACCATCCTGTTCGCCGGTTCGAAGAAGAGCCTGGCCACCGGGGTGCCAATGGCGCAGGTGCTGTTCGTCGGCAGTGGCATTGGCGCGATGATCCTGCCGCTGATGCTGTTCCACCAGATTCAGCTGATGGTCTGTGCGGTGCTGGCGCAGCGTTATGCCAGCCGTGAGCAGGTGGCTGAAGAAGCTTCGGCGGCGTCCTGACACCTGGTTTGGCCACTGATGCGGTCGCCGCTCCTACACGGCGACCGCGCAATGACCAGAAATTATCTGGCCTGCCCTGAACCACGCTCGCGCAGCGCCTTGCCTACCTCGGCCTCGATCTTGTAGGCCGGCGCTTCCAGGTCGTCGTAGTTGCGCGTGTAGCGCCGGGCGAACTCTTCCACACCCAGCTGCTGATACTGCTGCACATGCTTGAGCTCATGTGCCCACAACGCCACGTTGTCCTCGGCATCGGCGGGGCGGCGGAAAATGATCGTGTCGATCAGCGTCACGGCGTTCACATCGGGGTTCTGCAGCAGCGCATTGGCCGCGCTCATTTGCTGTTCGTCACCCACCCGGAAGCGCGCCGCGTCGAGCACGGCAAAGTCGTACCAAGGTTCGAGTTGCGCACGGATATGCAACGGGATCGGCTCGACGCCGCTGGCGGTGGCTTCGTCGCGGGCCTGCTGCAAGGCGTAGGTCAGACTGGACGAAGCCAGTACTTCCACGTCCTTGAAAATCTGCCCGGCCTGGCCGGGGTCGATGGGCGCACAGAAACATCCCATCAGGCACACCTGGTATTGCCCTGGCGGGCAGGCCTGTTCGGCGAGTGCAGGCAAGCTCATCAGTAGCCCCAGCAGTAGACTAATCCGCTTCATGCAGGGCCTTCTCGACAAAGTGGCGGCTGGCGTCCAGTACCTGCGACTGCACGCTTTCCGTGGCCAGCATGCGCCCGACCAGCAAGGCACCGACGCACTGGCTGATCAGCACCCAGGCCAATTCGCTGTCTTCCAGGGTCGCGCTCCAGGCCTGGTGCAGCTCCAACAGCCAATGCTCGGCCACTGCACGCACCGGTGCTTCGGCCCGGGCAATCTCCACCCCCAATGGCGGCAGCGGGCAGCCACCCTCGGCATTGTGCAGGTGGGCCAGGCTTAGGTACTGCTGCAGGCAACGGCCCAGGCGTTCGCGACTGGCGCCCTGGTTGGCCAGGCGCGCCAGTGGGCTGTTGCACAATTCCTGCCGCACTACCTCGGTGAACAGGTCGTCCTTGGACGGGAAGTGGTTGTAGAAGGCTCCGCCGGTCAGGCCGATCGCCTTCATCAGCCCGGCTACGCCGGTGCTGGAAAAGCCCCCGCGTTTGGCCAGCGCGCCGCTGCTGGCCAGCAGCCGCTCGCGGGTTTGCTGTTTGTGTTCGTTGGTGTAACGCATTCAGTTGCCTCTGCAGGCGGGCTTGACGGTGGCGGCGATCATAACATAGCGTTCGTTTACTAAACGATCATTTACTAATAGAGGCTGGCATGACAGAACAACAAAAAGTGGTGCTCGTGATTGGCGCGGGGGATGCTACCGGCGGCGAGATCGCCAAGCGCTTTGCCCGTGAGGGCTACATTGCTTGTGTTACCCGGCGCCAGGCTGCCAAGTTGCAGCCGCTGCTGGACGAAATCCGTGCTGCCGGCGGCCAGGCCCACGGGTTTGGCTCCGATGCGCGCAAGGAGGAGGAGGTGGCGGCGCTGGTCGAAACCATCGAGCGTGATATCGGCCCGATCGAAGCGTTTGTGTTCAATATCGGTGCCAATGTGCCCTGTAGCATTCTTGAGGAAACCCCGCGCAAATACTTCAAGATCTGGGAGATGGCCTGTTTTGCCGGTTTCCTTACCGCCCAGGCGGTGGCCCGGCGCATGGTCCAGCGCGAGCGTGGCACCATCCTGTTCACCGGCGCCACCGCTGGCACTCGTGGCGCGGCGGGCTTTGCGGCATTCGCCGGGGCCAAGCACGCTTTGCGCGCCCTGGCCCAGAGCATGGCGCGCGAGCTGGGGCCGCGGAACATCCATGTCGCCCACGTGGTGGTTGACGGAGCCATCGACACCGCCTTCATCCGTGACACTTTCCCCGAGCGCTACGCCCTCAAGGACCAGGATGGCATCCTCGACCCGGCCCACATCGCCGACAGCTACTGGTTCCTGCATGCCCAGCCCCGCGACGCCTGGACCTTCGAGCTGGACCTGCGCCCCTGGATGGAACGTTGGTAAGCCCCTTTTACCGAGCAAGGACCGTAACCACATGAACAAGACTGTCGATTTCTTTTTTGACCTGGGCAGCCCGGCCAGCTATCTGGCCTGGACCCAACTGCCTGGCCTGTGTGCGCGCCAGGGTGCCACGCTGCGTTACCGGCCGATGCTGCTGGGCGGGGTTTTCCAGGCCACCGGCAACGCCTCGCCGGTGATGATCCCGGCCAAGGGCCGCTACATGTTCACCGACCTGGCGCGCTTCGCCGAGCGCTACGGGGTACCGTTCGGGTTGCCGCCGGGGTTCCCGGTCAATACCTTGACCCTGATGCGCGGGGCAATGGGCATCCAGCTGCGTTCGCCGGAGCGCTTCGAGGCGTTGCTGGCGGTGCTGTTCAATGGTCTGTTTGCTCAGCGCCGCAACCTGGGCGACAACGCCGTCCTCGACGACACGCTGAGCCAGGGCGGCTTCGACCCGCAGGCATTTCGCGCGCTGGCGGGTGACGACGAGGTGAAGTCCGCGCTCAGGCACGCGACCGAAGCTGCAGTGGAGCGCGGGGTGTTCGGCGCGCCGACCTGTTTTGTCGGTGGCGAGATGTTCTTCGGGCAGGACCGTTTGGACTTTGTTGAGGAGGCCCTGCGTCAGGGCGCCGGCAGCCCTACCTGAAGGCGCCTCTCCCACAGGGTTGGCGCGTTTCCTGTGGGAGCGGCTTCAGCCGCGAACACCGGCAAAGCCGGTGCCATCTCCATGCATAAAGCAGTCAGAAGTTCGCCGGGGTGTTGGCGCTGATGATTTCGGCCTCGTCCGGGCCGATGTTCTTGAAACTGTGCGGCAGGGTAGTGGGGATGTAGTAACCGTCGCCCGAGTTGAGCACGCTCACCTGGCCATCGACCCACAACTCGACGGTGCCGCGTGTGACCAGGCCACACTCCTCACCCTCGGCATGCACGATCGGCTCGCCCGAATCGGCACCCGGTGCATACAGTTCACGCAGCATGCGCATCTGCCGGCCTTCGACGCTGGCGCCAACCAGCAGCATGCGCAGGCCGTTGCGGCCCAGGTCTGGCTGCTCGCCGCCACGGAACACGTAGCGCTCTTCGCGCACCGGCTCGTCGAAACTGAAGAACTCCGCCAGGCTCATCGGAATGCCTTCGAGCAGTTTTTTCAGGGAGCTGACCGAAGGGCTGACGCGATTCTGCTCGATCTGCGAGATCGTCGAATTGGTCAGCCCGCTGCGGCGGGCCAGTTCCCGTTGGGAGAGGTTGTTGCGTTCACGCACCAGTTTGAGTCGCGTCCCCGTGTCCATAGCCGCCTTGTAATCAGAGGTGTCAATAATAATGAGCGATGCGCATTAAAACACACTCTGCGCGCTTGCGCGCTGTGCTTGTCAGGCCCGCTGATCGCGCGGCATCGGCCATGACCCGACCAGCAGCAACAGCGCCGCCACCGCCAGGAATGGCAAGCGTGGATCGACGGCATAAACCAAGGTGCCGGCCAGCGGCCCGATCACTGCGCCCATGCCCTGGGCAGCACCGATGGAGCCGGCTGTGGCGCCTTGCTCGGAGGCGTGCATGGCATTGGCCGCCAGCGCCGAAAACGCCGGGAAGACAAAGCCCATGCCCGCCGCCGCGACAAAGTAGCAAGCCCACAGCCAGGGCGCCGTGGTGGCCAGCGAGCCGCAGGCAAAGCCCAGGGCCGAAACTGTGGCGCCGACCCGGATCATCTTCAACGGCGGCCATTCCAGCTGGCGCAGCAGCACCTGCGCCAGGATCAGCGCCACACCCACCGTGGTCAGGGCGATGCCAGCGGCCTGCGCAGCCTCGGCAGGGCCCAGGTGCAGGCGGTCGAGGGCAAAGAAACCGACGATGATCTGCGATACCGTGACGCTGAGCATGGCGCTGAACGCCACCAGCAAGGGCCGACGCAGGCGTGGGTCGTTCAGGCGCACCGGGCTGGGAGCATGGCTGTGCGGCAGCGCCTGCGGCTTCAGGGTGAACAGCAGGACCAGAAAGGCACTGGCCGGCAGCAGCGACATGATGTGGAACGGCAGGCTCAGGCCATGCCGCGCCAGCAGCGCTGCCAGCGCCGGCCCCACCACCAGGCCGACGGCGTTGGCCGCCCCCAGCGAGGCCATGGCCCGGGCCCGGCGTTGCGGTTCGACATGGTCGGCGATCAGCGCATTGCAGCCCACCGGGATGGCAGCATAGAAGGCGCCGATACAGCCGCGCGCGACCATCAGGCCGATGAAGGCCAGGGTCGCCCCCGGTAGCCAGCGCAGCGCACCTTCTACGAACAGGCACAGCAGCCAGTAGGCCAGGGTGAAGCCGGCGCTGCCCAGCAGCAGGATGCGCCGACGGCCCAGACGGTCTGCGGCGCGCCCCCAAGGCCGGGCCAGCAGCACCCAGACCACGCCCGCCACGGTCACGGCGGCACCGGCTTGCCAGGTGGCCATGCCGAGCTGGCGGGCGATCGGGCCGATCAGGGCGACGAAGGCCATCATCGACATGGTGCAGGCCATGTTGGCCAGCAGCAGGGGGCGCAAGTCCAGAGTACTGGCGGGTGCGAGTGTGGCAGGATCCTTTGCGACATTCATAGGGCAGTCCAGGGCGGTACGGCAAATAGAAAGCCGATCTTGTTGGGAATCGTTATCGGTGTCGAGCCCCCGGGCTGCCGAGTGTCATTGGCTGCGGCGCAGCGGGCCAGGCCACATGCTACGCAACACGCCATCGCGGCGCACCCACGCGTGCATCAAGGCCGCACCCACATGCACCAGCACCGTGGCGAACAGCAAGTAGCCAGCCCAGCCATGGGCCTGGCGCAGTACTGCATACAGTTGCAGGTCATGGGGGGCAATGGCCGGCAAGCCCAGGGGGCGGGGGTAGCCACCGGCCGACAGCATGGCCCAGCCCAGCAGCGGCATGGCAAGCATCAGTCCGTAGAGCACCAGGTGCGAAGCCCCGGCGCCCCAGCGTTGCAGTGCAGGCAGGTCGCGCGGCAGGGCTGGGTGGGGCAGGGCCAGGCGAACGGCGATGCGCAGCAGCACCAGCACCAGCAGGGCCAGGCCGGTTGCCTTGTGCAACCCGATCAGCACGGGGTGGCGCGGCGACAGGTCGGCGACCATGCTCACACCGATGAACAACATGGCCAGGATCAGCACGGCCATCAGCCAGTGCAACAGGCGGGCGAGGGGGTGGAAGGCGTCGGTTTTCATGGGTGGGCTCCGGTGTCGAGCGATTCGCGGCTGCGGCGGTTGAAGGATTCCGAGTAGGCGGCCGAACGGGCGGCGAGAATCGGGTCGGCAGAGGCCTGGATGCCCCGGGGTAGAATCAGCGGGTCGAAGTTGATGTCGCGGCAGGCCCCTTGCTCGGGGCCGTCGACCTGTTCCAGTACCAGCGTGCCGGCGTCCACGCTGCGTCGGTCGGCAGGCCACGGGCTGGCAGGGTCGTCCACTGCATCGCCGGGTTCCGCCAGTACCAGGCGCAGCGTCCAGCGCAGCGGGGCCTGGGCCAGCCGTTGCTGCAGGTCGTGCTGCAGGAACTGTTTGTCATCGACTTGGGCAGGCAGGGCGGCAAACGCTGTCTGCGGCTCCAGTTGCCAACGCACGGGGTGGGACACGCCGCTTGCGTCGATCAGGCGGAAGGCGTTGATGCTGTGGTACTGCGTGCTGGCGAAGCTGTTGCTGGGCTTGTACCCCGCCGCCCATTGGCGAAACGCCGCGCTTTCCGGGTGGGCGGCGAAAAACGCCTGCAGTTTGCCCGGGTCCGGTTTGCCGGTGGCCGGGTCGGGTGCCCCCGCCAGTACCTGTTCATAGAAGGCTTGTGGCGTGCTTACCGCCAGCACCGGCGGGTTGTTCATGCCGGTACGCCAGACTTGCCCGTCGTCGGTGCTCAACTCGATGGCCAGGCTGCGCACCGGTATGCCGGTATCCGGCGCGAACGGGTTGGCGCCGCCGATGGCGAAGCGGCCGATCACTGGCACCCGCGGCTGGCTGAACGCCCGCGCCGTGGACAGGCTGACGGCCTGCCCGCTGGGCTGGAAGTAGCCGCTGACGCACAGGCCCTTGGCGTGGTTCTTACGGTAACCCGGGTAATGCCCGGCCTGGGCTTCGAAGGTGTCGATGATGCGTTGTGGGGTCAGGCGGGTATCGCCAACCCAGCCGGCGGCATAGGCAAAGGCCGCGCCCGCGCCCAGCATCACGACGCCGATGGCGGCCAGGCGCAGGGCCTTGGCCGGGCCGTGCAGGGGTGAGTTCATGGTCATTGTCCGGTTCAGTGAAGGTGCCGGTACGACGGCGCAGAGAAAAACTTATTCCCTTGCCGGGAATAGATTTTCCTCGCAGGCGTCTGCCTCTTACACTGACAACCCCAGAGGCCGGGACCTTGCCATGCATGATCTGGACGACCACCAGTGGCGCGAGCTGCTGGCCCGCCTGCGCCGCTTTGCCGTGTGGCTGACCCGCGAGCCGGGCAGCGCCGACGACCTGGTACAGGCAACGGTCGAGCGGGCCTTGAGCCGGCGCGACCAGCAACGTGATGCCGATGCCCTGCGGGCCTGGCTGTTCACCATCCTTTATCGGCTGTTCCTCGATGGAAAGCGCCGTGAGCGCCTGCACGCGCGATGGCTGTCCTGGTTCGGCCGCGGCGAGCGCGATGACGAGCCGGTTGGTGGCAACCTCGAGGCCATTGTCCTGGCCCAGGCCGACCTGCAGGCTTTCGCCCGGCTCACGGCAGAACAGCGTGCGTTGTTGCTGCTGGTCAGCATTGAAGGTTTGAGCTACAAGGAGGCCGCCCAGGCCCTGGGCATCCCAATCGGCACTGTGATGTCGCGCCTGTCACGCGCCCGCAATGCCTTGCGCGAACTGACCGAGGGCAGCCCCCAGCCCCCGGCCTTGCGGAGACTGAAATGACGCGCCTGATCCCCAGCGAAGACGAACTGCACGCTTATGTCGACGAGCGCCTGGAGCCTGCGCGCCGGGCCGAGGTTCAAGCCTGGCTGGCGGCCAACCCGCAGGCTGCGGCCAAGGTCGAGGGTTGGCGTGCCGACGCCCGCCGCCTGCGTACGGCGCTGGCCGGGTTTGGCGAAGTGCCGGTGCAGCTGGACCTGGGGCAGTTGCGCAGGCAAGTGCGCCAACGCCGCCAGCGCCGCTGGGCCACGGCGGCGGTGCTGCTGCTGGCGTTTGGCGTAGGTGGCCTGGGAGGTTGGCAGGTGCGCGATGCGACCTTGGCGCGTGCCGAGCTGCCAATGGCCGATGCCGTCCAGGCGCACCGCTTGTTTGCCGGTAGCCAGACGTTGGATATCCAGGCCAGCGACCCAGGCCAGTTGCGCGACTGGCTGGGGCGCCACTTCAGCCGCGTTGGCCACTTGCCGGACCTGGCGGGCTACGGCTTCAAACCGGTGGGCGCGCGCCTGCTAAGCAACGAGCAGGGGCCGGCGGCATTGCTGGTGTTCGAGGATGGCAAGGGCCAGCGCATCAGCCTGTTCCTGCGCTCACCAGGTGATCATTATCGGCGCATGCCGGACGGGCAGCGCGTGGACGGGCAGCTGGAGGCGCGGTACTGGTCGCATGGGGCCTACAACTTTGCTCTGGTCAGCGCGGTGGACGATTTGCGTGGGGCGGGGGTGGGGGAGGCGTTGCGCTTGGGTTTGTGAGCCCGCTCTCGCCGGGATCGCGCGTGGATGCTGTGGTGATCCTGTGGGAGCGGGCGCGCCCGCGAAGAGGCCTCGCCAGGCCACACATTCCTGCCATTTTCCCCTGCTCACTCGCCCAACCGCTGCTCACGCGACGGCGGGTAGCCAAAGTAAGCCGCATAGCATTTGCTGAAGTGCGACACCGAAACAAACCCGCAGGCCACTGCCACCTCCATCACCGACAGGTCGGAATACTGCAGTAGGCGGCGGCTTTTGGTGACGCGCAACTCCATGTAGTAACGCCGCGGCGAAGTGCCCAGCTGGGCCTGGAACAGGCGGTCGATCTGTCGGCGCGAGCGCCCGCTGTAGGCGGCCAACTGGTCGAGGCTGAGGGTTTCCTCGAGGTTGTTCTCCATCAGCTCGACGATGGTGCGCAGGTGCAGGCTCATGGACTTCTTCGCGCCCGGGCCGACCTGACGATAGCGGGCACCGGAGAACGACAGGATCTCCTCGACGCCTTCGGCCAGGCCGTCGCCATACAGCCGGCGCACCAGGCCGAGCATCAGCTCCATGGCACCATTGGGGCTGGCAGCGCTGAGGCGGTCGCGGTCGAGAGTGAAGCTGGCTGGGGTGATCCGCGTCTGCGGGCTGCGCTCGGACAGGCTGGCGCGTTGCTCGGGGTGGATACTGCAGCCATAGTCGTCCAGCACCCCTGCGCGGCCGAGGAACCACGCGCCGTTCCACAAGCCGCCCAGGGCCATGCCGTGGGCCGCGCAATCGCCCAGCAGGCGGTCAAGCTCGGGGTACTTCAATGGCGTGCGCAGGCCGCCACAGATCACCAGCAGGTCCAACTCCTTCAGGGCCTCGGCGGATAACTCGGTAGCCACCAACTCCAACCCCAGGTCGCTGAGCACGCGGTCGCCTGCAAGCGACAGTGGGGTGAATCGAAAGCTGTCGGCGCGCAGCAGGTTGGCCGTGACCAGCACGTCCATGGCCACGGTGAAGCTGGCCATGGAGAAGTGTTCGAGCAATACGAAATCGACCCGATAGGGGGCTTGGGCATTGGCGCTGGTGGACTTCAGCCGCAGCATGTTGCTGGTACTGGTCTTCTTGCTGAACTGGCGTGGCGTGGGCACTCTGGACTCCGCTTCCTGGCTGGCCTTGAGAGTGTGGCGGGTGGCCGGGGGAAAGACAATCTCCTAGGTGGCCGTGTCGTATTCCAGGTCGTGTTCAGGCAACCTGTCTGGCTTGGCCCGTTGCCGCTATGCTGATGCTCCTGTCACTGAGGATACCTTGATGAAGTACGCCGCTGCCCTGTTGCTTTGCCTGATGCCATTGTTGGCCAATGCCCTGGAGCAGGGCGACAAGCTCGCCCCGTGGACGCTGCTCGACCAGTACGACCAGGCCTATAGTCTCGCCGCCGGCACGCACATCCTGCTGGTGGCGCGCGACATGGATGGTGCAAAGCTGGTGAAGGCGGCGTTGGCCGAACAGCCCAAGGGTTACCTGGAGGCGCGCGATGCGGTGTTCGTTGCCGACATCCAGCGCATGCCGGCGCTGATCAGCAAGCTGTTCGCCATCCCCGCCATGCGCGATTACAACTACCGCGTACTGCTCGACCGCGACGGGCGCGTGGCCAGCCGTTATCCAGGGCAGGATGGCCAGGTGCAGTGGTTGCAACTGGAGCAGGGCAAGCTGGTGAGCCAGCGGGCATTTGCCGATGCACCGGCGTTGAAGGCGGCGTTGGAAGCTGCACCACGGCATTGAGAGCTGTCACTGCTCCCTGTAGGAGTGGTGCCATGCCGCCAGCCAAATCAATCTGAACCCTCGGCAGCCTCTGCAACCCAACCCATTACATGCCAAATGGGAGAGCGCTCATGGAAATCGGAACGATCTGGATCATCGTCGCGGCCTTTGTAATCCTGCTGGAAATCTGGGCCATCTGGCACATCATCGGCAGTGACCGGCGCGCCGAGCGCAAGATGCTGTGGATCGTCTTCGTGGTCTACGCACCGTTCCCCGGCTTGCTGTTCTGGGCCTGGCGCGGGCCTCGGGCGGTGAAGGGCAGGGCGGTACTGCAGGAAAAATGATGGAGAACGGCCTCAGGCGCGGGGGCGCCTGAGGCCGTCGATGTTCACTTGGGCAGGATATCGAAGCGAATGGCTGACCCCAGCCCGTCCAC
The DNA here is from genome assembly GCF_023093815.1 of Pseudomonas sp. PNPG3. Lineage (NCBI taxonomy): Bacteria > Pseudomonadati > Pseudomonadota > Gammaproteobacteria > Pseudomonadales > Pseudomonadaceae > Pseudomonas > Pseudomonas sp. PNPG3. The sequence goes on along the minus strand of NZ_JALLKV010000001.1, from coordinate 61,436 downwards.
CATCAGGCAACCGTAGAACTTCACGGTCGACAGCACACACAGATGCTTGAGCGCTTCATGGATGTAATCGTGAAGCAGCTTTTCGGCATCGCGCCTGCGGTCTGCGAGCGTGGTGCTGCTGAGAGTGATCACCCCGAGCAAGGTGGTTTCAATGTGTTCGACGGTGTCCAGGCCAATTTTTTCGCGCAGGTGCAGGCGCGCCTTTGCCGCATCGTCTTCATCTCGTGCGGTTTTGGGCTTGATGGTATAAGCCAGCTGAAAATCATATTTGCTCATCGCTTTATCCTTGATACGTGCAGGCCTCCATGCCGGGCCTCGCAATCTAGCGCCTGGCAGCCACCGCGCATACAAACGCGTGGTTCACGCAAGCCAGCGCGCTGTGCGAAACGTCCTACGCAGGCAAGCCCGTTTTTACGATGCATGCTTGACCTCGAGTTAACTCAAGGTTCGATACTCCGTCCCTCTTCCAACTGATCGAGGGTTTACCGTGAGCCATTCAACCGCGTTCCAGCTGAGCAACCCCGAAGGCCTGTACGACCCCAGCGGCAATGCCTACTCTCATGTCGCCGAGGTTCATGCCGATAGCCGCCTGTTGTTCATCGCCGGCCAGGGCGGGGAGGACCGCAACGGGCAGCTGTCGCCGCTGTTCGCCGAGCAGGCGCGCCAGGCACTGGCCAACCTTGAGATTGCCCTGGCGTCGAAAGGCGCCAGCTTGGCCCATGTGTTCAAGCTGACCCTGCTGATCGTCGAGCATTCCGAAATGCGACTGCATGAATGGGTAGCCGAGGCTGACAGGGCCTGGGGCCGTTGCATGAAACCGACCTGCACGCTGATACCGGTACCCCGGTTGGCGCTGGACGGCATGCTGGTGGAGATCGAGGCAGTGGCGGCTGTATAGGTCCGGGCGATTCGGTGGTGGCGGCAGATAAGCGCTATGTTGTATATCGGTGCTGGCCCAACCAGCACGGCCGCTATAACAACAATTGACCTCAAAGGTGACCACACCATGAGCACCGGCACCACCACGCTTGCCGACCCCAAGGCTCGGGCCTGGATCTGGCCGGCACTTTTCAGCCTGGTGGCCTTCGCTGCCAACTCGGTATTCTGCCGGCTCGCGCTGAAGGATGGGGCCATCGACCCAGCCTCCTTCACCGTGGTGCGCCTGGCCAGTGGTGCACTGTTCCTGCTGCTGTTGATCCGCCTGCGAAAACCCGCGCTTGCCATGGGGGGTAGCTGGCGCGGCGGCTTGGCCCTGTTCCTCTATGCATTCCTGTTTTCTGCGGCATATCTGCAACTGGGCGCAGGCGCGGGTGCGTTGCTGCTGTTCGGCGCGGTGCAGATCACCATGTTCGGCTTCGCCTGGTACAAAGGCGAACAAATCACCGCGCGGATGCTGCTGGGCATGCTGATCGCCTTCGTCGGCCTGCTGGTGCTGCTGTTGCCCGGTACTGCGGCGCCACCTTTTGCCAGCGCCTTGCTGATGGCCCTGTCTGGCGTGGCCTGGGGCGTTTACACGCTGCTGGGCAAAGGTTCACCCAGGCCGCTGGCCGACACTGCCGGCAATTTCACCCGGAGCCTGCCGTGCCTGGTGCTGCTGGCGCCGATGCTGTTGCTGGGCGCCGACTTGCACCTGAGCCCGCTCGGCGTGCTGTATGCGCTGGGTTCTGGTGTGCTGGCGTCCGGTGCTGGCTATGCCGTGTGGTACGGCGTGGTCAGGCAAGTCAGCGCGCAGCAGGCGGCGACCATGCAGCTCAGCGTCCCGGTGATCGCGGCGTTGGGCGGGGTTGGCCTGATCGGCGAGCCATTGTCGTTGCGCTTGCTGGTGGCCTGCGTGGTGGTGCTGGGCGGTATCGCCCTGGCGCTGGCGTCGCGCCGTTAAAAGAAACGGCGTTGCGCCTTGAGCGTGACCATGCTGTCGCAATAGGTGTTGATGCCCGAATACGCATCACACCCGCCACCACTGAGGTTTGAGTTGCTGTAGACCAGGTTCAGGTCGATGCCGAGCCAAGGCCGGGATAGTTCCAGCGACCAATCGGAAAAGGCATTCACCTCGCTGCCATCACCAATGGTGAATGGCGTACCTAGGCGGTGATGGGCGAGCTTGACGCTCAGGTCGACATCAAACAGCGGCAGTTGGCCGAAGTCGGCGAATAGCGTGGCGGTGCGGTTGTCGGGATTGTCGCGCAGCGCTCCACCGAAACGGCTGCCCAGCACCGAAACACCACCGTACAGGGCATAGCTGTCGGGGCCCGCAACGTTTGGCTGACTATAATGGATCAACCCCACCTCGTAGCCCAGGCTACTGTCGAACCGGTGCTTGTAGCCCAGGTAACTGTCCAGCCGCAGGGTGGAGTCGGGCGTCACGCCCATGCTCGGGGCGTACTGGCCAAGGTACCAGCCGCTGGGGTGGCTGAAGTCGAGGCCACCGTGGAACGCACCGATGGCGCTGGGCGATATCAGCCCCTGGGCCATACTGCGTGAGGGGGTGGTGCCGAGTGTAAAGTCGAAGTCGCCCAGTTCGCGTTTGATCTGTTGGGCCAGCAGCATGGGGCTGAACAGCAGGGCAGCACTCAGCAACAGAAGGGGCCTGGTCATGGTCTCCGTCCTGGAAGGCTTGCGGTTGAGCGGTAAAGCATACCTGTGCAGATAACGTGAGGGAACCGCCGGCTAGCCCATTCAGCCTTTGGTCGAACGGTCGGCGTCTGCAGCTTCGGTCACCACGGGCAGGTTGCCGGCACGCTGGATTACCCGCCGTTGCTGCTCGTAATCTTCCAGCGACAGGCCACGGCGTTGCAAGGCTTCCAGTTGCAGTTGACGGGTTTCTTCGGCGGTGTAGGGACGCAGTTCGGGGTGGCTGGCACAGCCGCTGGTGATGGCGATGGCAATGACGGCAAGGGTGGCGGACAGCAGGCGGGCCAAGGTGTTCATCAGATAGCTCCAGGGGCCGGTGTGGTGGGCGGCGAGTCGATGGAGCTAGGTTATTCGGCCATGTCGTTCGGCAGAAATTGCCATTCTCGATAGTGATTATCGATGGTTCCTGGGAGGGTGCGATGGGGCAAGACGAGCAACCGCGAAAATGGGGCGTGCTGGAACCGATCGACCGGATCACCGAAGTCATCTTCGGCCTGTTGATGGCGATGACCTTCATCGGCTCGCTGAGCGTGGCCACGGCAGGGCGCGAAGACGCGCGGCTGATGCTGATTGCCGCACTCGGCTGCAACCTGGCCTGGGGCCTGGCCGATGCCGTCATCTACCTGCTGCGTACCTGGACCGAACGTACCCGCAGCCGGACCTTGCTGGCCCGCTTGCAAGCAGGTGATATCAACCAGGGGCGCAGGCTGATTGCCGATACGCTGCCAGAGCGCATCGGCCTGGCACTGGATGAAGACGGGCTGGAGATGCTGCGTGGGCGCATGCTGCGTGATGCTGGCCGCCCGCTGCCGGCACGCCTGGGGCTGGATGATTTCAAGGCGGCGCTGGCCACTTTCCTGCTGGTGGTACTGGCAACTTTCCCGATGGTCATTCCGTTCCTGCTGATCGAGACCACCGGTACGGCCATCCGTGTATCGAACCTGGTCGCCCTGGCCATGCTCTTCCTTGCGGGCTGGCTGCTGGCACGCTATTCCGGTGGCCGCGCCCTGTTGACCGGCGTGGTTCTGGCGGTAGTCGGGGCGTTGCTGATCGTGGCGATCATCGCCTTGGGCGGTTGAGCACCGCCCGCTCAGTATTTCATGTCGCGGGCGCGCTCACGGCCTTGCTGTGGATACGGCCTTGTGCATGCGCCGGCCTCTTCGCGGGCACGCCCGCTCCCACAGGATCACCACAGGTTTGAACATTGTGGAGTACCTGTGGGAGCGGGCGTGCCCGCGAAAGGGCCGGTACAGTCAATTACAGATCTCAACCCAGCCCTGACATAGATTCAAAAGCAGCAACCACCCCACCCTTAGAGCGCGAAAAGTTTGCGCCCCCGTATCTGGCCAAAAGCAGCGCCATTGCTACCCTTAACCCACGCGGCCTGATCTCACGGAGAGATGCGATGCGCATGCCATTGTCAGCGGTCCTGTCGGTGATCCTGTATCTGAGTGCCACGCCCGGCCTGGTGCTGGCAGAGGATGTACCGGCCCCCGACCCGGCACCACAAACCGACACGGTCGCGGCCAAGGACCCGGTGTTCACCCAGGAGCAACTGGATCAGATGCTGGCACCCATCGCGCTGTACCCCGATGCGCTGCTGGCACAGGTATTGATGGCCTCCACTTACCCGGGGCAGGTGAGCGAAGCTGTGACCTGGTCCAAGGCCAACCCCAAGGCCACCGGCGACGATGCCGTCAAGAAGGTGGCGAACCCGCCCTGGGACCCGAGTGTACAGGCGCTGGTGGCCTTCCCGCAGGTACTGGCGACCCTGGGGCAAGACCCGGTCTGGGTGCAGCGCCTGGGTGACGCCTTCCTTGCGCAGCCCGACGATGTCATGGGCGGCGTGCAGCGCCTGCGCCACCAGGCCCAGGCCGCCGGCAACCTGCAGAGCAACCAGTACCAGAACGTGACCGTGCAGACCGCCCCGGCACCGGCCTCCAGCGGTAGCAGTACCCAGGTGGTTACGGCCAGTAGCCCGCCCACCACCATCATCATCGAGCCAGCCGACCCGCAAGTGGTGTACGTGCCCAGCTACAACCCGACCACCAGCTACGGCACCTGGGCCTACCCGGCCTCGCCGCCGGTGTATTACCCGCCACCGCCCATGTATTACCCTGGTTCTGCACTGGTGGCGGGCCTGGCCTTCGGTACCGGCGTGGCGATCGTAGCCTCGCTGTGGGGCGACTGTGACTGGGGCAACAACGACATCGACATCGACGTCAACCGCTACAACAACATCAACGCCAACAACCGCATCACCAACAACCAGAACAAATGGCAGCACAACGCCGCCAACCGCGACGGCGTGCCCTACCGCGACTCTCGCAGCCGCCAGCAGTACGGTCGCCAGCTGGACGGTGCCACCCAGCGTACTGCCTTCCGCGGTGACGACACCCAACGCGCCCAGGCGCGGGACAAGGCCCGGGCGTCGATGGACCGGGCCGGCATCGAACGTCCGGCCACCAGCAACCGCCAGGCACGCCAGCAGATGCGCGAGGCGCAGGCAGGCAATTCGGTCGGCAACCGCATGCAGCCTCGTAGCGACAACCCCAGGGCAACCGACCGTCGACAGGAAACCCGCAACACCCAGGCTCGCCAGCAGAACAGCCAGGTGAACCAGCGCAGGCAGGGCGAAGGCCAGGGGCGGCAGCTGGCACAAAATCGGCCTTCCAATACCGCTGGCCGCGCGCGTAACAATGCCTTCGACGGCGTCCGTTCACCCTCGCGCACCAGCGTGCAGGCCAGCCGTGGCCGCACCAGCCAGTCGTTCGCCCAGCGACCGAGCGCATCACGTGCCGCCGGGCACCAGATTTCCCGGCCCAGTGCGCCCGCACGCCGCGGGGGAGGTGGCCGTCGATGAACCGTCAAATGATAGCGGCACTGGTAATCGCAGCCGGTATGACATGGTCATCCCTGGCCGCTGCGCAGGAAGCCTTCCCGACACCGGAGAAGGCCGTGGAATCCTTTGTTGCGGCGCTGGGCGAGGAGAAACCTGATGAAGCCCGCCTGGCCCGGTTGCTGGGTGATGACTGGCGTGCCTACATACCGCGCGGTGGTGTGCAACGCAGTGATGTGGACACGTTCCTTGCGCAGTATCGCGCGCAGCACAGCATCAACCTGTCGGGTACAAACAAGGCCATCCTTGCGGTGGGCAGTGATCACTGGACGTTGCCTATTCCGTTGACCAAAGGCGACCAGGGTTGGCGTTTCGACCTCAAGGCCGGCAGCGCCGAAATCCGCGCCCGGCGCATTGGCCGCAACGAGCTGGGTGCCATGCAGTCGATGCTGGCCTATCACGATGCGCAAATGGAGTACGCCACCCAGGACCACAACGGCAACGGTGCGCTGGAATACGCGCAGAAGATATTCAGCGAGCCCGGCAAGCATGACGGGCTGTACTGGGACGACGATGGCGATGGCCAGGTCAGCCCGCTGGGCCCGTTGTTCGGCCAGGACCGGGTTGGCGACGACTGGTATGGCTACCACTTTCGTATCCTCGATGCACAGGGCCCATCCGCCCCTGGCGGTGCCTACAGTTACCTGATCGGCAACCAGATGAGCCGTGGCTTCGCCATGGTTGCCTGGCCGGCCAGGTACGATGACACCGGGGTGATGAGCTTCATGATCAGCCATGACGGCGAGGTGTTCGAGAAAGACCTCGGGCCGCACGGTGACAAGCTGGCCAAGGAGATGAAACGCTTCGATCCGGATGACAGTTGGAAGGTGGTGGATGTACCGACGGGGGATTGAGCCGCTCGTATCACCCACCCCCTTTCAGGGGGCTGTTCTCGATTCCAGATCCATCTCTGACGGCCAGTTTACCTTCGGTGCCAAACGCAGGGCGAACTCACACCAGAGCACATCGTTGTGGTCTTTGGGTTCGCCTGGTGGTGGCAGGGCTGAGGGGCCTTCCTGCATGTAGGTGCAGATGTAGGCCCAGGCATGTTCATTGGCGCCCATCGTGACCAGAGGAAAACGGTCGATGACATTGTTTGTGCCTGGTGCAACGATGGAGAGTGTGACACCCCATTTGAAAATTAACCCACCGTTTGGCAGTGCGCCGGTTTGGGACCAGCGCTCGGCGCGGACTTGGGACCAGTCGTAACTGACCGGCACGACCTTGCCTTTGTCGAAGGGGTTCCACCATTGATGCTTGAAGTTGTAGGCGTAGATTTTATTACGGGCCCGGTTGAATCGAATGGGCAGGTCTCGGGGCGCTGAGAGGTCTGCCCGGAACAGGACAACGGTGCACCATGCTGACAATGAGAGCATGATAATTTCCTGAAGAACACTTTCTATGTCCGTTGGGTCCGTATGCCTGATCACCCAAGGAAGGTCAACCAGGATCGAAATCAGAAAGATAAGTGCCAATATCGAAACGATCCCACGATACGCCATTGCTGAGCGACAAATCTCGAGGTAAATATCATCTTGAAAGTTCGGCGTGTGGGGAGCCAAACCAGGTTCTAGAATCGGTGCATCGAAGGGCGATGGCAAGTCTTCTTGCCAGCCAGTGCAGGGTGGGATCAGTCTTGGGCGGCTCATTGATTTTTGCTCTTGTTGGTGCGTATCTCATTCTCTATTAATACAATCTGAGCGAGTGTTGTTTTGTCGTCTTTGTCAGGCCAGAAGTTTAGGGTGAATTCTATTGCCTGGATGGTGTGGTGGTCGGACAATGGCAGCGCTCCTTGAATGGTGAGGGCTTTAGTCATTGGGTCGACCTTTGCGAGTGGCTGCATATCGGGTGGTCTGGAGAAGAGCTTATTGGTCGCTCTGTCTTGAGCTTGCAGTTTCAACGGCGAGGAACTGTCTGCGGACAGTACAGCTAATTCACTACCTCTAGGTCCGTGGTACAGGCTTAAGCTCCACTCGTAATGCGACAGGTGCTGATTGAAATTTGGAATGCGAATAAAGAAAATCAGGCCGACGCTTGCCGGGACCGCATTACCATCACTGGTAAATATCGTTGACGCATTTTCTTTGTGGATGGAGTGATTGATTTCGAATTGGATTTGAATCGAGACCTCCGCCTCCAAACCGAGGAGGGACGCATTGAGGGCGGCAATGGCCGCGTCCATATCGGCGTTGGTCATCCATTGGCGATGTGATTCCGGTAACCCCCACTTGGCATTTCTGGCCCAAATCTGCGTTGCTGATGATTCTTTGTGCTTGGCTGAAGTTGCAAGCAGATAGGCTGCTATGCCCAAGGTGATGCTTATGCCTATCGGGCCAAGTAAAGCGCTGGAGCCAAATGCGGCCCAGACGCCAAATGCTGCGGCCCCGAATGAAGTGGCACTTGCGAACCGGTAGAGGCGAGCTGCAGAGCCATCTCCCACTCTCTCGGATCTAAGGTTTGCATACCTGTACTGAACCGCATCCATGACACCAGCAAGCGCAGAAATCCCCGAGCCGAATCTGGCAATACCGGTTCCCAATGAGATTGTTGTCACCGTCCCCGGCCACGGTATCTTCGGACGCACAAGCGCAACAACCAGTCCCGCCGCTTCGACGCTGGCACCCAACAACCCAAGCGAAGAAGACCAGATCGCCGCAAGCGCCTCCGGGTTGTCCTGATGCGTCTCTTGCAACGCTCGATAGTTCTTGCCCAGGCTGTCCTGATGGAACCACATGCTGCCCAAGGCAAATAGCAGCCCGACGCTTCCGCTACTCGCTGCAGCATCCCGCAGGCTGCGCATGGCATCGCTTGCCACGCTTTGCGCGGCCGTAGAACTGATCTTCAAACCACCCGTAACCTGCGCACGCAGCGTACCCGCACCAATAGCAATATTGCGTACCAGCGCCCCGACGCCACCGGCTGCACCTTCGCGCAACTGCACCAGCCGCGCCTGTAAACTTTCAGCACTTTCCAACGTCCAGAGCATCACCTCGATCATCTGCCTACGGTTACCCGCTGCCGCAATATTGATCGCGCCACTCAACACCATGGCCCGCACCTTGCGGCCCAGTGGGTCACGGAACTGCTTGTCTACCTTCTGCAGAAACGCATCGGTCCGCGCCTCCAGGGCTTCATTGAGCAGGCTCATGTATTCGCCCACTGTCAGCGACACCCGGAGCGGCGTTACCTGCTGCCCCGCAAACAGGGCAAACGCCGAGCGATGCACATGGCCGATCAGGGTTTTGGTCCGTTCACTCAGGTGCTGGCTGAGTGCATTCCCGGCGCTGTTGGTCGCGGCCAGCAACTGGCCAACGGCATCCTGTATCGGCTTGATCATCAGCAGTTGGCCATCGGCGGTCCCGGCGATGCCCTTGATGATGTCGTACACCTTGCCGAAGTCGTCCCCGGACAGCGCGTTGGCCACCTGCTGCATCAGCTTCTGGTTCTTGGCCAGTAGTGCCTGGTAAAGCAGGCTGCGGTCGTCTTCCAGCAGCTGCTGCCAGATATGCTGGGTGATCCCGAGCGGCTGACCCTCCTGCGGCAAGGTTTCAGTGGGCCCGCCGGCCAGGCAGGCGGCCATCATCTGGATGAAGTACTCCACCGAAACGGGGGAGGTCGCGTCATAGTCGTAGTAGCCGATCTGCTGAAACGCCCGCTTGGCATAGTGCCGCGCATACAGATCGCCAACCTGGTCGATCATCGACTGCCAGTTTTTCAGTTCGCGGTCGTAATCAGCCTGGAACGCCGCGCGGGCGCTTTCGTCGTAACGCTCTTCCAGCCGCTCGCGGGCGTCCTGCTGCTTGCGCGCGGTGTTGCGTTCGGCCTGCGCGTCGATGTCCACCGGCGGCAGATACGCCTTGGCCGCGATCGGGCTGTCGTTCCACTGCTCGATCTGCCGGGCTTCCCGCTGCGCGTCCTCGGCACCCTGCACGGCCGCCATGGCCGCGTGCAATTCGCGGATGCCCAGCAGTGCTTGCGAGGTGAAGTATTCGAAGTGCCGCTGCGGCTGGGCCCGCCATTCCTGCAGGGCTTGCACCCAGCCAGTGCGTTGCGCGTTGAGCTCCATGACCATGCCGACCGGGTCGGGTAGCGTCAGCGCCAGCAGGCCATTGGGCAGTTGTTCCTGCTCGATGACATTGCGCACATGCGTGCGGGTTTCATGCCAGCGGCCCAGGCGGCTGTAAAAGCCATGAGCGCTGGTAAACCTGGCAGAGGAAAAGGTGGAAAACTCCAGGACCTGTTCCAGGCCGAAGCGGAAGCTGTCGGTCATGGCGATGCCGAGGCTGGCAGGGTCGTTGCGTGCGCTGTTCAGGTCCACTTCGACGAAGCGGGCGAGGGTGCCCGGGTCACTGTCGACGATGCCTTGCCGATAGCGGTCGAGTACCGCACGGGGCCAAGGGTCGTTGGCGAAGGCGATCCAGGCCTTGCGGTAGAGCAGGGTATCGATGTTGATGAACGAGGCAATCACATCGTGGCCTTCGGTGGCGCATACCTTGGGTAACGACCTGGGTGGCCCCAAGGGCATCTGCGACACCGGAAAGCGCTGCAAGGTACCTTCCGCCGCTACCTCGTAGGCCTGCCAGATTTCCTGGTCGAGCAGTACGTAGACATAACCCTGGCGCAGGAGGCGCAACTGGTCGGTGTGCATCGGGTGGAAGACGATTTCGCTATCGTCTGCCAGGCGATAGGGGCGCCCTGTGTCCGGGCGTGGGGCGTAGGCCTCGCGCAGCAGCAGAATCGGCAGGCCGGAGCGTTCGCAGGCATTGCAGGTGCCGTAGGTGTTGGGGATCTCTTCCTGCATGGCGATGTGGATGGCTTTGCTGATGCTCATCAAGAGTTCCTTTCCAGTGATTTGACGCAACGGCCAAAACACTAGCGAGGAACGCCTTCGCGGGGGAGCAATGGGCTTCCTAAAACGTTGTAGGATTTTTCGCTTTAGTCCCCCTATAGGAGCGGCCTTGTGTCGCGACTGCTGCGCAGGAGCCCCAGGATCTTGCCGGCAATAAAAGTCTATTGCCCCAACATCTGCCGCACTAGCCACTGCCCTGCCGGCCCGAGCGCGCGCCGGCTCGACCAGGCCACGTCCATGTCTACCCGTCGCGGATACCCGGCCACCTGCAACTCCACCAGCCCACTGCCAAACCGTGCCACCAGTGCCCTGGGCAGCTCGGCCCAGCCGAACCCGCGCACGGCGAACTCCAGCAGGGTGAGGTAGTCCGGTGCCGACCAGGCTTGGCCACGACCGTGGTGCAGGCTGGGAGCATAGGTCTTGATATACAGCTGCCGGACGTTCTCCAGGTGCTGCGTCTGCACCTGGGGCAAAGCCGCCAACGGATGCCCGCTGGCCACGTACACCCCAAACTCTGCCTGCTCGGGCAAGCGTGCCACGGCAACGTCAGCGGGGTAGCTGGGCTGGGTGGCAAGAATGCCGACGTGTGCCAGGCCCTGCTGGATCAGCTCGATCACATCGGCATCTTCCGATGGGCCGCAGCGCAGCTCGGTATGCGGGTAGTGCTGGGCGAAGCGGGCCATCACCGCGCCCTGGAAGGTCACGCTGTAGCTGTCCGACATCACCACCGAGACCAGTGCCTCGATGTTTTCCGCCAGCCGCACCGCCAGGGCATCGAGCTGGGCGCTGGCATCGAGTATCGCCTCGACATGGCTCAGCACCTGCCGCCCAGCTTCGTTCAGCGTGGGGTGGCGACCGCCACGCTCGAACAACGGGCAACCCACATCGGCCTCGAAATTGGCGATAGCAATGCTGATGGTGGACTGGCTCTTGCGCAACTTGCGCGCCGCAGCGGAAAACGAACCCAGCGATGCGGCTTCGACAAAGGCGACCAGAGCTTCGGGTGAGTAGCGCATGATATTGATAAAACCGATGGTAGCTATGTCGCGAGTATCAGTTCTATCAAAGAAAATAGGAAGCACGACTCACGTAATGGATGGAATTTGCCATGAAAAACGTTTCTTTCACCGAACGCCTGGTCCACGCCGTCGGTTATGAAGTGTTCGCCGTGCTGCTGTGTGCGCCGCTGTTGTCCTGGATCATGGGCAAGTCGCTGGCGACGGCGGGGGCGCTGGCGGTGACCCTGTCGGTGATCGCCATGCTGTGGAACATGGTCTACAACGCACTGGTCGATCGCTACGTGCGGGTCGAGCGCATCCACTGGAAGGCCAGCGCTCGCTTTGCACACGGCCTGGGCTTCGAAGCCGGGCTGGTGGTGTGGTGCCTGCCGGTGGCGGCGTGGATGCTGGAAATTTCGTTGCTGCAGGCGTTCATGGTGGAGTTGGGCTTCTTCGTGATCATCTTGCCCTACACCGTGCTGTACAACTGGGCCTTCGACAAAGCCCGGCACCTGCTGATGCAGCGTCGCCTTGCATGAAAACTACCAGCCTGCGCTGCTCCTCGATTTGTGCATTGCGCGGATATCCTGGGGCTGCTTCGCAGCCCTTTCGCGACACAAGGCCGCTCCTACAGGGATGGCGTAGGCTTCAGGCTTGCGCTGTACCTGTGGAAGCGGCTTTAGCCGCGAACACCGGCGCAGCCGGTGCCATCCTATAGTTGACCGCGTTTGCCCATAAAAAAACGGGGCATGCCATCGCTGGCATGCCCCGTTTTTCAAACCGTTAAAGCGCCTCAGGCAACCTTGACGATCCAGCCAGCCGGTGCTTCCACGTCACCGCTCTGGATACCGGTCAGCTCGTTGTAGAGCTTCTGGGTAACCGGGCCGACCTTTTCCAGGTCGTGGAACACGTGCAGCTTGCCGTTGTACTCGATGCCGCCGATCGGGGTGATCACCGCAGCGGTACCGCAGGCCCCGGCTTCGATGAAACGGTCCAGCTTGTTGATTTCCACATCGCCTTCGATCACGGTCAGGCCCAGGCGCGATTGCGCCAGTTCCATCAGCGACAGGCGGGTGATGCCTGGCAGCACCGAAGCCGATTTCGGGGTGACGAACTCGTTGTTGGCGGTGATGCCGAAGAAGTTGGCCGAACCGACTTCCTCGATCTTGGTGTGGGTCAGCGGGTCGAGGTAGATGGCGTCGGCGAAGTTGGCTTTCTTCGCTTCTGCACCCGGCTGCAGGCTGGCGGCGTAGTTGCCACCGACCTTGGCCGCGCCGGTGCCTTGCGGGGCTGCGCGGTCGAAGCTGGAGATCTGGAAGTTGTGCGGCTTCATGCCGCCCTTGAAGTACGAGCCAACCGGGATGGCGAAGATCGAGAAGATGAACTCGGGGGCGGTGCGCACGCCAATGTTGTCACCGGTGCCGATCACGAACGGGCGCAGGTAGAGGGCGCCTTTACCATGCGGTGGCACGAACTTCTCGTTGGCCTTGACCACTTGCTTGCACGCCTCGATGAACACATCGGTCGGCACCTGCGGCATCAGCAGGCGGGCGCAGCTGCGCTGCATGCGGGCGGCGTTCTGGTCCGGGCGGAACAGGTTGATCGAACCGTCCTTGCAACGGTAGGCCTTGAGGCCCTCGAAGCACTGCTGGCCGTAGTGCAGGGCAGTGGAGCCTTCACTGATGTGCAGTACGTTGTCTTCGGTCAGGGTGCCCTTGTCCCACTCGCCATTGCGCCATACGGACAGGTAGCGTTTGTCGGTCTTGATGTAGTCGAAACCCAGCTTGTCCCAATTAATGCTTTCGTTGCTCATGACACCCTCATTGTCTTGCAAGTGCCCGATTGCTCGGGCTGCTGTTATATGCGCACCACGCCACCATAATACATCCGTGGCAGATCGGGAACGGCCAGTCACGAATTGATAGCCTGCAATGCATTTATTGTGGCTTCTACAAGTGCAGGTATTCGTCCAGCGCCAGCCGGTCGAGCAGTACCTGGTCGTGGGACGCCACCACCAGCGCCCCGCGAAACTGCCCGAGCATGTGCTCCAGTGCGGCCAGCGACGGCAGGTCCAGGTGGTTGCCGGGTTCGTCCAGCAGCAACAGGTCGAGCGGCCGTTCGCGGTACAGCACGGCGGCCAGTGCTGCCTTCATTCGTTCACCGCCGCTGAGCAGGCCGCTGGGCAGTTCGATGCGGGCCGCATCCAGGCCAAGTTGTGCCAGGCGGCTGCGCAAGTCGCCCTGGGCCAATGTCGGGTTTGCCTGGTGCAGGTGGTCGAGCACGCTGGTATGGCCTGGTAGTGCGCTGCAGTGCTGGTCGAGCAGGGCGGTTTCACCACTGAGGCGCAGGCTGTCGGGCGGTGCTGGCAACTCGCCGTTCATCAGCTTGAGCAGGGTGGACTTGCCACTGCCATTGGCGCCGACCAGGCCCACCCGCTGGCCCAGGCACAAGCGCAGGTTCAATGGTTTGCGCGTGCCGCGGGGTAGGTGCAGCGCGTGCAAGGCCAGCACTTCGCGGCCCGGATGGCGCTGCGGCGTGGGTGCATGCAGGGTAATGGCGCAGTCCTGCTCGACTTCGCGAGCGGCGTCACGCACTTTGCCCTGCAGCGCCTGCCGGGCGTCGCGATGGTCGCGGCACTGCTTGCCCGCAGTGGCCTGGCTGCGTTCCTGCTGGCGGTCGACCAGGATCTTGGCCTGGTTGGCGTGCCTGGCGTTGCGCCCGGCGCGGGCTTGATGACGTTCCAGGTCTTCGCGCTGGCGCTGCAGTTCGCGCGCCTGGCGTTGCTGCTCCTGTTTCAGCCGGGCAAGTTGCTGTTGGGCCAGCGCCGTCTGGCTGGCTTTCTGGGCCGAATAAAAGCTGTAGTTGCCGCCATAGGCCTGCAAGCCCAGGCTGGACAATTCGACGATGCGCGTCATGTGCGCGAGCAGTTTGCGATCATGGCTGATCAACAGCAAGCCCCGGTCCCAGGCTTCGATCATGCTCAGCAGTTGGGCGCGGGCGTTGCTGTCCAGGTGATTGCTCGGTTCGTCGAGGATCAGGTAGTCCGCTTCGCTGAGCCAGGCGCCGACCAGCGCCACGCGCATGGCCTGGCCACCGCTCAGGCTGTGGGCGGGCTGGTGCCAGTCGAGCTGGCCCAGGCCGTGGCGTTGCAGGTGCCCCTGCAATTGCTCGCGGATATCCCAGCGTTCGCCGACGGTGTCGAAGTCACTGGGTGCGACGCTGCCTTGCTCGATGCGCTCCAGCGCAGCGAGCACCGCGCCCACCTGGGCCAGGTCGGCGACCGTGGCGCTGTGCTCGATCACCTGCTGGTCCAGAAGATGGATGCGCCCAAGGCGCCGACACTGGCCGCTGCTTGGTTCGCGCTGGCCGGCAAGTACCTGCCCGAGCAGGCTCTTGCCCACACCGTTGCGCCCGACCAGGCCGGTGCGGCGTTGGTCGAAGGTTTCGCTGAGGTTGGTAAATAACAGCCTGCCGTCAGGCAAGGCCAAGGAAACGCTGTCCAGCGTCAGGATCGACGTGTTCGTCATGCACAACTCCACAAATGCCGCGACATCTCCGGAGCGAACCGGAGGCTGAAGACTGGCCGTCGAAGGGACGGCGGCATCAATGGCGCATTGGACGAACACCTCGTGACAGGGGAATGCGTAGCCTAACGGATAGAGGCATCGTTGTCGCGGGAAAACAGATTCCGCGAGTGCGCCGCGTGCCCTGTAGGAGCGGGTTCACCCACGAAACAGGTGACGCGGTGGATGGCACGGGCTTCGCCCGTGTTCGCGGTTAAACCCGCTGCCACATGGTCGGCGTCGCCCTTAAAGCGTGCACTGGACCTGTAGGACCGCGCATGCCCCTGGTTCAGCGTCCCATCAAGCGCCTGGTCCAGTCGCCCCCGTGGCTCTGCTGGCAGGCCTCTTCACTGTCAAACCGCACATGCCAGGCCGGATGATCCAGCTGAATGCCGGCCTGCTCCAGCGCAAGGCCTGTCAGTGCCAGCATGCGCACCTTCGCGTCGCCCGCCACGGCGGCGGCCTTGTCGGCCTCTCGCTCGAACACCCAGGTAATACGCAGGCTGGCCGGAAAGTCCTCGGGCGCGAGACGATGGGTAAGCCAGCTGAAACCGACGATCTCCGCCTTGGCGGTTTCGCAGGCTTCGGTCAGGCAAACCACCAGTTCACGCTCCAGGCGTGCCATATCGCGCTTGTTCAGGGGTTTCACCGGGGGGCCTCGCTGCTCAAAGCCACCACTGTAACGCAGTTGCACCACTTGTTGTCGGCCAGCCCGACAGCAATGGTTGACCACCCGCCAGCCACTGCGTAGCCTTGCCACCTCGAGGTTCTTCGGCCAGGCCGAAGCTAAGACGGGAACGCGGTACAAGCCGCGGCTGCCCCCGCAACTGTAAGCACCGAAACGGATCGACACAGCCACTGCGCCCGCGCGCGGGAAGGCGTCATCCCGCCAGCCCGCTGCACCAGCGGGCACATGGAACGGTGCGAGCCAGGAGACCTGCCTCGTCACGTTTTCGACTTTCAACCGGGCGGGGTGATCCGGTGGCGAACAAGCCCGGCCGGCCTGGCCTGCGGCTGTCGTCCTGCATGCCCGCGCCAATCTGCCAAGGGCAATGCGACATGAAAACACTGGCCAAGCTCCCCGTCACCATCGTCACCGGCTTCCTCGGCTCGGGCAAGACTACCTTGCTGCGCCACATGCTCGACAACGCCCAGGGCCGCCGCATTGCGGTAATCGTCAACGAGTTCGGCGAGCTGGGCATCGACGGCGAAATCCTCAAGCAGTGCAGCATCGGTTGCACCGAGGAAGAAGCCACCGGCCGCGTCTACGAACTGGCCAACGGCTGCCTGTGCTGCACCGTGCAGGAAGAGTTCTTCCCGGTGATGCGCGAGTTGGTGGCACGCCGTGGCGACCTGGACCATATCCTCATCGAAACCAGCGGCCTGGCGCTGCCCAAACCGCTGGTGCAAGCCTTCCAGTGGCCAGAAATCCGCAATGCCTGCACCGTCGACGCGGTGATCACTGTGGTCGACAGCCCTGCGGTGGCCGCCGGCACCTTCGCCGCCTACCCGGACCAGGTCGATGCCCAGCGCAAGCTCGACCCCAACCTGGACCACGAGTCGCCACTGCACGAACTGTTCGCCGACCAGTTGGCCAGTGCCGACCTGGTGGTGCTGAACAAGG
Source organism: Pseudomonas sp. PNPG3 (assembly GCF_023093815.1). Classification (NCBI taxonomy): domain Bacteria; kingdom Pseudomonadati; phylum Pseudomonadota; class Gammaproteobacteria; order Pseudomonadales; family Pseudomonadaceae; genus Pseudomonas; species Pseudomonas sp. PNPG3. Next base: position 44,872 of record NZ_JALLKV010000001.1, on the reverse strand, counting down.
CCGACCTGATCGACGCCGAAGGCCTGGCCAAGGTCCGCACCGAGGTGGCCGAAGAACTGCCTCCGGCGGTCAAGGTTGTCGAGGCCAGCAGCGGCAAGCTGCCGCTGGAGGTGTTGCTGGGTGTGGGCGCCGAGTCCGAGGCGCACATCGATGGTCGCCGTACCCACCATGATTCCCACCATGACGGTGATGACCATGACGATCATGACCACGACGCCTTCGACTCCATCTCCATCGACCTGCCCGAAGCCGACGAAAGCCTGCTGCTCGATGCCCTGACCCAGCTGGTGGTGGAGTTCGGCATCCTGCGCGCCAAAGGCTTCGCTGCCATCCCGGGCAAACCGATGCGCCTGCTGGTGCAAGGCGTGGGTACCCGTTTCGACAAGCACTTCGACCGCGCCTGGCGCGCCGACGAGCCGCGCATCACACGCCTGGTGCTGATTGGCCAGGACCTTGACGCCGCCCAGCTGGAAGCGCGCCTGCGCCAGGCACTGGGCGCCTGACCCATGCACCTGCTGCGGACCCAGCCCGGCGGCTTCGTGCCGGATGACAGCATTGCCGACCTCGGCCAGACGCCCGCCGAGCTGGTGATTCTCTGCAGCGGCGATTCGCACCTGGCATTGCTCGCCGATACCGCCGAGCAATTGCCCGAGGATTACCCCAGCCTGCGCCTGGCCAACCCGATGCAGGTCCAGAACCATGCCTCGGTCGACCTGTACGTCGACCAGGTGCTGCGCCATGCCAAGGTCATCCTGGTGTCGCTGCACGGTGGCGTCGGCTACTGGCGCTATGGCGTCGAGCAGTTGGTCGAGCTGGCCGGACGTGGCGTGCAGCTGATCCTGGTGCCGGGTGACGACCGCCCGGACCCGGAGCTGACCAGCCTGGGCAGTGTCAGCGGCGAGCAGGCCGAACGCCTCTGGCACTACTTGCGCCAGGGCGGCAAGGCCAATGCCATCAACCTGTTCAACTGCCTGGCCAGCCAGTGGCTGGGCCGCGACTATGCCTGGGACGAGCCGCAGCCGCTGCCGCGCACTGCCGTGTATCACCCGGCCAAGGGCAGCGCCACGCTGGAGGATTGGTACACGCAGTGGCACCCCGAGCAGCCGGTGGCACCACTGTTGTTCTACCGCTCGCACCTGCAGGCGGCCAACACCGCGTTCATCGATGTGTTCTGCCAGCGCCTGCAGGCGGCCGGGCTCAACCCATTGCCGATCGCCGTGGCCAGCCTCAAGGAAAGCGCCTGCCTGGAACAGGTCGAAGCCTGGCTGGACGAGGTGGGGGCCGAAGTGCTGGTCAACACCACCGGCTTTGCCCTGTCCAGCCCCGAGCGCCCCAACCTGCGCCCGTTCCGTCGCGACATCCCGGTGCTGCAGGCCATCTGCGCGCAAGACAACCAGCCCGGCTGGGAAGCCAGCGAGCAGGGCCTGGGGGCGCGTGATCTGGCCATGCACATTGCCTTGCCAGAACTGGACGGGCGCATCATCACCCGCCCGGTCAGTTTCAAGGACATGGCCTGGCGCAGCGAGCGCAGCCAGTCCGACGTGGTCTGCTACCGCGCCCACCCCGAGCGCATGGACTTTGTCGCCGAACTGGCCCGCCGCTGGGTCGAACTGGCGCGCCTGCCAAATACGCAAAAGCGCGTGGCCCTGGTGCTGGCCAACTACCCGACCCGGGATGGCCGCATTGGCAACGGCGTTGGCCTGGACACGCCAGCGGCCGCGCTGAACATCCTCAAGGCCCTGCAGGCCGAAGGCTATCCGCTGGCCGACTTGCCGGGCAGCGGCACGCAGCTGATCCATCAGTTGCTCGGTGGCGTGACCAACGACCTCGACCATCTGGACCTGCGCCCCTGCGCGCAGAGCCTGAGCCTGGCCGACTACCAGGCTGCCTTCGAGCGCCTGCCAGAGGCAAACCGCCAGGCCGTGCTGGAACGCTGGGGGCCGCCGCAGCAGGACCCGATGTACCGCAGTGGCCGGCTGATGGTGGCCGGCCTGCGCTTTGGCTTGACCTTTGTCGGCATCCAGCCGGCGCGCGGTTACCAGGTGGACCCCAGCGCGGTGTACCACGACCCGGACCTGGTACCGCCGCACGGCTATCTGGCATTTCACTTCTGGCTGCGCCATGCCTTTGCCGCCGACGCGGTGATCCATGTCGGCAAGCACGGCAACCTCGAATGGCTGCCCGGCAAGGGCGTCGGGTTGTCGGCGCAGTGCTGGCCGGACGCCTTGCTCGGCCCGCTGCCGAACATCTATCCGTTCATCGTCAACGACCCGGGCGAGGGCGCCCAGGCCAAGCGCCGCACCCAGGCAGTGATCATCGACCACCTGATGCCGCCGCTGACCCGTGCCGAAACCTATGGCCCGTTGCGCCACCTGGAGCAATTGGCCGACGAGTTCTACGAAGCGCAGCTGCTCGACCCGCGGCGCGCTCGCGAGTTGCAGCGCGACATTCTCGAACTGGTCAAGGCCAACCACATCGACCGCGAACTGCAGCTGGAAGGCCAACTGGACGATGCCGCCGTGTGGCTGCCACGCCTGGATACCTACCTGTGCGACCTGAAGGAATCGCAGATTCGCGATGGCCTGCATGTGTTCGGCCAGTCCCCGGAAGGCCGGCTGCGGCTGGATACCTTGCTGGCGCTGTTACGGGTCGAGCGTGGCGACGGTCGCGGTGGCAATGCCAGCCTGTTGCGGGCCCTGGCCAAGGCGCTGGTGCCAGGCTTCGATCCGCTCGATTGCGAACTTGGCCAGCCGTGGCAAGGGCCACGCCCGGACCAACTGCAGGCCATGAGCAGCGAGCCTTGGCGCACCTGTGGCGATACCCGCGAACGCCTCGAACTGTTGGCGCTGCAGTTGATCGACCAGGCGCTGTGCGGCACCGTGCATTTACCTGCCCAGAGCGAATGGCAGCCGGTGCACGATGTGGTACGGACGCTGCGAGAATCGGTGGCACCCAGCCTGGACGCCTGCGGCAGCGCCGAAATGGATGGCCTGCTGGCGGCGCTGGCCGGGCGTTTCGTGCCCGCCGGCCCCAGTGGCGCACCCAGTCGTGGTCGCCTGGACGTGCTGCCCACCGGTCGCAACTTCTATACCGTGGACGTGCGCAACCTGCCCACCACCACCGCCTGGCGCCTGGGCTTCGCCTCCGCCAACCTAATCCTGGAGCGCCATCTGCAGGACCACGGCGATCACCTGCGCCAGCTCGGTCTTTCGGTGTGGGGCACGGCAACCATGCGTACCGGCGGTGATGACATCGCCCAGGCCATGGCGCTGATGGGCGTGCGTCCGGTGTGGGCCACGGGCAGCCAGCGGGTAGACGATTTCGAGATCCTGCCACTCAGCCTGCTCGACCGCCCGCGGGTGGATGTGACCTTGCGCGTTTCCGGCTTTTTCCGTGATGCCTTCGGCAACCTCATCCGCCTGTTCGATGCCGCAGTGCAGGCCGTGGCCGCGCTGGATGAGCCCGACGATCTCAACCCCCTGGCCGCCCGCGTGCGTAGCGAGCGTGCCGCGCTGCAGGCGCAGGGCGTGGACGCCGAGCAGGCCGCGCGCCAGGCTGGCTGGAGGGTGTTCGGTGCCAAACCAGGGGCCTACGGCGCGGGGGTGCAGAACGCCATCGACGGGCGCCTGTGGCACAGCCGCGACGACCTGGCCGAGGTCTACCTCAATCACGGCGGCTATGCCTACGGCGCCAGCGACGACGGAACCCCGGCCCGAGCCCAGTTCACCCAGCGCCTGGCCAAGGTGCAGGCGGTGCTGCAGAACCAGGACAACCACGAACACGACCTGCTCGATTCCAACGACTATTACCAGTTCCAGGGTGGCATGCTGGCGGCGTCGGAAACCTTGTCCGGTGCGGCAGTTGCCAGTTATCACGGCGACCATAGCCAGGCCGACCGGCCGCGCATCCGTACCCTCAAGGAAGAGCTGAACCGGGTCATCCGCGCCCGGGCGCTGAACCCGAAATGGATCGACGGGGCCAAGCGCCACGGCTACAAGGGCGCCTTCGAGATGGCGGCGACGGTCGACAACCTGTTCGCCTTCGACGCCACCACGGAACTGATCGACGACCATCATTACCAGGCGCTGGCCGATGCCTACGTGCTCGACCCGGCGACCCGCGACTTCATGCGCGAGCACAACCCCGAGGCCCTGCGCGACCTTACCGAGCGTTTGCTGGAGGCCCAGCAGCGCGGTCTGTGGCAGGCACCGGGTGACTACCGCGAGGCCCTCGAGGAACAACTGCTCGACGGCGAGGAACAGGCTTGAAATGAGTGAACCCGTGCAATTTCCACTGGCAGCCGTGGTCGGTGCCGATGACCTGAAACTGGCGCTGTGCCTGACCGCAATCGACCCGAAGATCGGCGGCGTGCTGATCGAGGGGCCACGTGGCATGGCCAAGAGTACTCTGGCCCGTGGCTTGGCCGACCTGCTCGGTGAGGGCCCGTTCGTGACCCTGCCACTGGGCGCCAGCGAAGAGCGGCTGGTCGGCACCCTCGACCTGGATGCCGCACTGGGGCAGGGCAAGGCGCAGTTCTCCCCAGGGGTACTGGCCCAGGCCGATGGTGGCGTGCTGTATGTCGATGAGGTCAACCTGCTGCCCGACACCCTCGTCGACCTGTTGCTCGATGTGGCGGCCAGTGGCACCAACCGTATCGAGCGCGACGGCATCTCGCACCGGCACAGTGCCCGCTTCGTACTGATCGGCACCATGAACCCGGAGGAGGGCGAACTCCGCCCGCAGTTGCTCGACCGCTTTGGCCTCAATGTGGCTCTGGAAGGCTTGCCCGAACCTGAGGCGCGCCAACAGATCATTCGCCGCCGTCTGGCCTTCGACAGCGACCCGCAGGCCTTTTGCGCGCAATGGGCCGAGGCCCAGGCGCAATTGCGCGAGCGCTGCCAGGCGGCGCGTCAGGCCCTGGCCGGCATTGCCCTGGACGACCAGGCACTGGCCTGGATCACCGAACGCTGCTATGCCGCTGGGGTCGACGGGTTGCGCGCCGATCTGGTCTGGCTGCGCGCCGCACGCGCCCACTGTGCGTGGCGTGGTGGCGAGGCCATCGAGGAGGCCGATGTCGATGCAGTGGCCGAGTTCGCCTTGCGCCATCGCCGCCGCGTTTCGCCCCAGGCCAACCCGCCTGCGGCGCCGCAGCAGCCTGAACAGCAACCCGGTCGACAAGACGCGGGCAACCCTGGCGAACAGGGCGGGCAGGGCGACTGGGGCGCAATGCCGGCGCAGCCTGTGGCCAGCGGCGCTCGCCGCGAGGTGCCGAACTGGGCAAAAAAGCCCTGAGCATCCCCCAGTCACCTGCCAAAGGGGCGGATGCCAACGCAGGCGCAGGTAAGCAATACGGTGCCAGCCGAGGCCGGGCGCGCAGTGCTGCGGCCGGGCGGGTGGCCTGGTTGCCGACCCTGCTCAAGGGGCGGCCACGCCAGCGCCAGGACCTGTGCTGGCAGCAACGCCAAGCCAGGCCCGCAGAACTGTGGCTGGTAATCGTCGATGCTTCGGCCTCGACCCGTCGCCACCAGGCGTTGGCGCAAACCAAAGGGCTGCTGGCGGCGCTATTCGACCAAGCCTACCGCCAACGTGCCCGGTTGGCCCTGCTTACCGCCAGCGGGCGCTCACCGCAGTGGCAGCGCCACGGCCTGAAGGCCTCGGCCGCCTTGCAACCGTGGCTGCAAGCCTTGGGAGCTGGTGGTGGCACGCCGTTGATCGCTGCACTGGAGCAGGCTCGGCACTGGTTGCAGGATCGGCAACGGGCCCACCCCGAAGAAGCGTTACGCTGCCTGGTGTTCACCGACGGTCGCCTGCAACACTGGAATACCGTGCAGCCGATGCCGTGCGCCACTCTGTTGGTGGACATGGAACTGGCGCCGGTGCGCCTGGGCCGTGCGCAGCGCCTGGCGCAGCAACTTCAGGCGGATTACCAGCACCTGCAACAGTTCAGGTTGGTGGATTGAAAAAGCACCGGTGCGACACTATGCCGCAATAAGAAAAAGTTGCCAGAACAGCAACCCGGAAGTTGTACAAGTGCGTGGCGACGCACGCACTTGGTTTGCCGGCCGATATTATTTCGGCATTGACCACGGCTGCAGGTCGTAACCTTTTTCGCACAGCTCGGCGCGCACTTCCTCGATCAGGCTGGCCCACTGGGCCGGGTCGGAATAGATGCGCGAAGACACTTGCTTGCTGCCGATGCGGGTGCTGGTCCGGTCGATCACTGCCAGGCTCAGTTCACCAGTACCGTTGGGTGCATCCCAGGCTACGCACTGGAAAGGTTCGAAGGCGTGGTCGGCAATCAGCAGTGCTTCGTTGACACGGAGCGGGGCATTCATGGTTCGGTCTCTCTATGGTCCCAAACATCCAGTTAAAGTCCGCGTTGCTTCGAAGTCGCCTCGGTTATCGCGAAGTGCAGCGCGGGGTTATGTGTACTGATGCTCGTTGTCCGGGGGCGAGTCACACATTGGTTGTAAAAAATTTTGCCAGGGTCGAATCCGTTCTTGCCCATGCCGCCATGTGATGTCGATAAAGTGCGAAAATTCCCGTCACGCATTGTAAAAAAATGATTCGGCAGACAGACGGTACTGGGAACCGTCAACTTAGTTGCTACTGTTAATCGGGCGCCACAACTTACTGTTTTATTTCAAAAAACTGAAAACTGGCGCCAAGGATTGGTCATGCAGCAGCCTGCCGCCCAACGCCGTTTGCTCATCGTCGACCCCTGCGATGACTGCCATCGTTTGTTACCCGGATTGCGCAGCGCAGGCTGGGATGTGCACAGCTGCATGCTCGGCGCCGCGTTGGATCACCCTTGCGATGTGGGCCTGTTGCGCTTGCAGGCGTCACACCTGAGGCGCCCGGACGGGGTCAAGGACTTGATCAAACGCAGCAACACCGAATGGATTGCCGTGCTCAGCGCCGAACAACTGCGTATGCCGGCCGTCGGCGATTTTGTTTGTGAATGGTTCTTTGACTTCCACACCTTGCCGTTCGACGTTTCCCGCGTTCAGGTCACGCTGGGTCGGGCCTTCGGAATGGCGCGCCTGCGCGGCAAAGGGATGGCGAGGGTGGATGAAGCAAGCCACGAACTGCTCGGTGATAGCCGCCCGATCCGCGAACTGCGCAAGCTGCTGGGCAAGCTGGCGCCCACTGAATCGCCGGTGCTGATCTGTGGAGAAAGCGGCACCGGCAAGGAACTGGTGGCCCGCACCCTGCATCGCCAGTCGCAACGCAGCGAGCAACCGTTCATTGCCATCAACTGCGGGGCAATCCCCGAGCACCTGATCCAGTCGGAACTGTTCGGCCATGAAAAGGGCGCTTTCACGGGTGCTCATCAGCGCAAGGCCGGGCGCATCGAAGCGGCTAATGGTGGCACGCTGTTTCTCGACGAAATTGGCGATTTGCCGCTGGAGTTGCAGGCCAACCTGCTGCGCTTTCTGCAGGAAAAGCACATCGAGCGCGTGGGGGGCAGCCAGCCGATCCCGGTGGATGTCAGGGTGCTGGCGGCTACCCACGTGGACCTGGAAAGGGCCATCGAGCAAGGGCGCTTTCGTGAAGACCTGTATTATCGCCTGAACGTGTTGCAGGTGGTGACCGCACCATTGCGAGACCGGCATGGCGACCTGTCGATGCTGGCCAGTCATTTTGCCCATTTCTACAGTCTTGAAACCGGGCGTCGACCGCGCTCGTTCAGCGAGCATGCCCTGGCGGCCATGGGCCGGCATGACTGGCCGGGCAATGTCCGCGAGTTGGCCAACCGGGTAAGGCGCGGGCTGGTGCTCGCAGAAGGCCGGCAAATCGAGGCACAGGACCTTGGGTTGCAGCCCCTGGACCAGGTACAGCAACCGCTGGGCACGCTGGAAGAGTACAAGCACCGAGCCGAGCGTCAGGCGCTGTGCGATGTACTCAGCCGGCACAGTGACAACATGAGTGTGGCGGCCAAGGTGCTAGGTATATCGCGGCCGACTTTCTATCGGTTGCTGCACAAGCACCAGATTCGCTGAGCAGCAGCCCTCGGCCGTGCCCGAGCCTTGTGGGAGCAGGCATGCCCGCGAAGCAGGCGCTGCGGTGGATGGCACCAGCTACGCCGGTATTCGCGGGTAAACCCGCTCCCACAAGAGGCCGTGTTATTCGTCCAGGTCTGCCGCTGCATGCCGCTCCGGCACCTGGCTGGCCTCATCCCCCCAGGTCCGGTTCACCCGTGTGCCACGCTGCACCGCCGGGCGCAAGGCAATCTCCTCGGCCCAGCGCTGCACATGCTTGTACTCGTCCACCGCCAGGAACTCCGCCGCGCCATACAGGTTGCCGCGCACCAGCTGGCCATACCAAGGCCACACGGCAATGTCGGCGATGCTGTATTCCTCGCCGCCCAGGTAGCGGCTTTCGGCCAGGCGCCGGTCGAGCACATCCAGCTGACGTTTGGCTTCCATGGTGAAGCGGTTGATCGCGTACTCGAACTTTTCTGGCGCATACACATAGAAGTGGCCAAAGCCCCCGCCCAGGTATGGCGCCGCGCCCATTTGCCAGAATAGCCAGTTCAGGCTTTCGGTGCGTGCAGCTGGCGCTTTCGGCAGCAAGGCACCGAACTTTTCCGCCAGGTACAGCAGGATCGAACCCGACTCGAACACCCGCACCGGCGGCTCGACGCTGCGGTCGAGCAGGGCAGGGATCTTCGAGTTGGGGTTTACCTGGACAAAGCCGCTGGAGAATTGGTCGCCCTCGCCAATGCGGATCAACCAGGCATCGTACTCGGCACCAAGGTGGCCCAGGGCAAGCAGCTCTTCGAGGGCGATGGTGACCTTCACGCCATTGGGCGTGGCCAGGGAGTACAGCTGCAGCGGGTGCTTGCCCTGCGGCAGGTCCTTGTCGTGAGTCGGGCCGGCAACCGGGCGGTTGATGCTGGCGAACTGGCCACCGGATGCGGCGTCGTTGCGCCAGACTTTGGGTGGCACGTAGGCGGGCTTGCTCATGCGTGAATCTCCTTAAATGGCGCGAAACGGTCACGTAGAGACGTGGACCTGCATCTATGCCACGGGTTCGACGAAAAGCGCAAATGCATAGGGCGCGGGCGTGAAGTGCATGACTTCGGTTTCATTCAGGTTTCATCCTGTGCAGCCCAGGCCGGTTCTATGCTGGGCTATCTCTTCGCCCTGCAAGGAACCGCCGGCCGATGACTCACTCTCGCTGCATGCTGGCACTGGCCCTGCTCGGTAGCCTTCTGGCCCATGCCGAGGCCGCACCCTGGGTTGCCGGCCTGCATCACATGACGTTGGCCGACCCGGTCGACGCCCGGCCCATGCAGGCGCTGGCGTTCTACCCGGCCATTGGCAAGACCCGCAGCAGCCGGATAGACGGCTACCCGGTCGATGTGAGTGAAGAGGGGCCGGTAGCATTGGGCCAGTTCCCGTTGCTGGTGCTGTCCCACGGCAATACCGGCAGCCCGCTGGCCTTGCACTACCTGGCGACGTCGCTGGCGCGCCAGGGTTTTATCGTGGTGGCGGTGGTGCACCCCGGCGACAACGCCCGCGACCACAGCCGCCTGGGCACCCTGAGCAACCTGTACGGCCGGCCGCTGCAAGTGAGTGCTGCAATTACGGCCGCCCGCGATGATGCCTTGCTGGGGCCTTACCTGAACGGTGGCAAGGTTGGGGTGATCGGCTACTCGGCCGGTGGTGAAACTGCCTTGATCCTCTCAGGCGCGCGCCCGGACCTGGACCGCCTGCGCAAGTACTGCCTGGAGCGCCCTGACGACGCCGACGCCTGCAAGACCCACGGTGTACTGATTGCCGACCGCAGCGAGCTGGTGCCAGAGGCCGACCAACGGGTGGGGGCCGTGATGCTGATGGCACCTCTCAGCCTGCTGTTCGGGCGCCATGCCCTGGCCGGGGTGCAGGTGCCGGCGCTGATCTACAGTGGCGACAGCGACCAGCTGGTGGCGGTGGACCGCAACGCCGAAGCCCTGGCCCGCAAATTGCCGGTCACACCGGACTATCGCCTGCTGGCCGGCGCCGGGCACTTCGTGTTCATGGCCCATTGCGATGCCGAGCAGTCCGTGCGGATGCCGGCGCTGTGCAAGGACGCCGCAGGCGTGGACCGCCGGCACATCCACCATTCCCTGCAGCAGGAAGCCGCGGTGTTCTTCAGCCAGGCGTTGGGCGCGCCGGAGCCGGCCGAGCGTTCAGCCGCGAGTGGCGCGCCGCGCCAGCAACAGCGTTAGGCCGACACCGGCCAGGGCGAGCAGGGCGGCCACACAGAAGATCGAGGCATAGCCCAGATGTGCGGCCACTGCGCCCATCACCGGCCCGGCGATGGCCAGGGCCATGTCGAAGAACACGGCGTAGGCCCCCAGCCCTGCACCACGGCTACTGCTGGGTACCTGCTTGATCGCTTCAACCCCCAGCGCCGGGTACACCAGCGATAGCCCGAAACCGGTAAGCCCGGCACCGATCAGCGCCCACGGCGGCGACGGTGCCAGCCACAGCAGGCTCAGGCCGAGCACTTCGGTGGCCATGCACGCGACCGCCACGTTGTAGCCACCAAAGCGGTTGACCGCATTGACGAACAGCAGCCGGGAAATGATGAAACACACGCCAAACGCACTCAGGCACCAGGCTGCGCCCACCCAGCCGCGCTCCAGGTAATACAGGGTGACGAAGGTGGTCAGGGTACCGTAGCCGATAGAGGCAAGGGTCAGGCCCAGACCGCACGGTGCGACCCGGCCGAAGGCCGACCAGAAGGGCAGGCGCTCGCCGCGCACCACCACCACGTCCGGCCGCTTGCGCAGTACCAGCAGGGCAGATACCGCCAGCACCAGCAATGCCGGCCCCAGCACGCTGAAGTCCAGTCCGTCGACGGCCAGTACACCCAAGGGGGCACCAATGGCGATGGCGCCATAGGAGGCGATACCGTTCCACGAAATCACCCTGGCGGTGTGTTCGGGCCCGACCTGGCTGATGCCCCAGCTCAGCGTGGCCACGCCGATCAGCCCTTGGGCGACGCCCAGCAGCAGGCGCCCGCCGAGCAACAGCGCCAGGCTAAGCAGCGGTAGCGTCAGGGTCCAGGCCGAGAGCAGGGTCAACACCCCGCAGCCGGCAATCCCCAGCAAACCGAAGCGAATGGCCTGCTTGCCCCCCAGGGTATCGGCCACGCGCCCGGCAAACGGGCGGCTGAGTAGCGTGGCCAGGTATTGCAGGCCAATGGTCAGCCCGGCGACCACCGCGCCAAACCCCAGCTGGTCGTGCACATGGCTGGGCAGCACGGCGATCGGCAGGCCGATGCAGAGGAAGGCGATGAAGGTGTAGAAAACGATCGACAGGATCTGCAGGGTGATTTGCAGCGTGTTACTGGCGGGGGCGGGTTGTTGCGCGGTCATGGGCTCGTTCGCGGGCGGGCGGTTGGGCGTGGCCCCATCATGGCCGTTGCGCGAAGGAAATGAAAGCAGGCTAACGAATTAATCGTCGGGCAGTGCCAGCCCGTGGGATCGGCGGTGAATTCTTCGCGGGCGAGCCCGCTCCTGCAGGATGTGCATAGGCCTCAAATGCTACGCAGCCCCTGTGGGAGCGGGCATGCCCGCGAAGAGGCCGGCCCAGCCATACAAGATGGCCAGGCCGCCCCATCAATCAGACCAGCACACCCTGGCTACGCAGGTAATCGTCATTCGCGGGCTCGCCCGCTCCCACAGGATTTGCATAGGCCTCAAGTGCTACGCAGCCCCTGTGGGAGCGGGTTTACCCGCGAAGAGGCCGGCCCAGCCATACAAGATGGCCAGGCCGCTCCATCAATCAGACCAGCACACCCTGGCTACGCAGGTAATCGTCGTAGGTACCGCTGAAGTCCACCACGCCATCAGCCGACAGCTCGATGATGCGCGTGGCCAGCGAAGACACGAACTCACGGTCATGGCTGACGAACAGCAGGGTGCCCGGGTAGTTCTCCAGCGCCAGGTTCAGCGCTTCGATCGATTCCATGTCCAGGTGGTTGGTCGGCTCGTCCATCACCAGCACGTTCGGCTTCTGCAGGATGAGCTTGCCGAACAGCATGCGGCCTTGCTCACCACCGGAAATCACCTTCACCGACTTGAGGATCTCGTCGTTGGAGAACAACATGCGCCCGAGGGTGCCGCGGATCACCTGCTCGCCGGAGGTCCACTGGCCCATCCAGTCGAACAGGGTCATGTCGTCTTCGAAGTCGTGGGCGTGGTCCTGGGCGTAGTAGCCCACTTCGGCGCTGTCGGTCCACTTCACTTCACCCTTGTCCGGGGTCATTTCACCGACCAGGGTGCGCAGCAGGGTGGTCTTGCCGATACCGTTGGGGCCGATGATCGCCACGCGCTCGCCAGCCTCGATGGTAAAGCCCAGGTCCTTGAACAGCACCTTGTCGTCGAAGGCCTTGGCCATTTTTTCGACGGTAACAGCCTGGCGGTGCAGTTTCTTGGTCTGCTCGAAGCGGATGAACGGGCTCACCCGGCTCGACGGCTTGACCTCGGCCAGCTGGATCTTGTCGATCTGCTTGGCCCGCGAGGTGGCCTGCTTGGCCTTGGAGGCGTTGGCCGAGAAGCGGCTGACGAAGGTCTGCAGTTCGGCGATCTGGGCTTTCTTCTTGGCGTTGTCCGACAGCAGCTGCTCGCGGGCCTGGGTGGCAGCGGTCATGTACTCGTCGTAGTTGCCCGGGAACACGCGCAGCTCGCCGTAGTCCAGGTCGGCCATGTGGGTGCAGACACTGTTGAGGAAGTGCCGGTCGTGGGAAATGATCACCATGGTGCTGTTGCGCGCGGTGAGGATGTTCTCCAGCCAGCGGATGGTGTTGATGTCCAGGTGGTTGGTCGGCTCGTCGAGCAGCAGTACGTCCGGGTCCGAGAACAGCGCCTGGGCCAGCAGGACACGCAGCTTCCAGCCCGGAGCCACCTCGCTCATCGGGCCGAAGTGCTGTTCCAGCGGAATACCCAGGCCCAGCAGCAGTTCACCGGCGCGTGATTCGGCGGTGTAGCCGTCCATCTCGGCGAATTCGGTTTCCAGTTCGGCGACGGCCATGCCGTCTTCCTCGGTCATTTCCGGCAGCGAGTAGATGCGATCGCGCTCGGCCTTGACCTTCCACAGCTGGCCGTGGCCCATGATCACCGTGTCGATCACGGTGAATTCCTCGTAGGCGAACTGGTCCTGGCGCAGCTTGCCCAGGCGCGTGTTCGGCTCGAGCATGACCTGGCCGCCGGACGGCTCCAGGTCACCGCCGAGGATCTTCATGAAGGTCGACTTGCCGCAACCGTTGGCGCCGATCAGGCCGTAGCGGTTGCCGTTGTTGAATTTGACGGAAACGTTTTCGAACAGCGGCTTGGAGCCGAACTGCATGGTGATGTTGGCGGTGGAGATCAAGAGACTTACCTATCAATAACTTACGTGACTTCTTCGCAGCGTCGGACCCATTCTGGACCAATCGGGAGCTTTTCCAGCTCCTGCCAGTCGTTGGACGAGTTAATCCAGCGCGCATGAGTCGATAAGAGCATCTGCACGCTATGCCCGAGCTGATGGGCGATGAATGCGGGGTTGAGACCAGACATTGAGCACATTGTCGCATAGGTGCGACGGCAGTTATACGGGGGCGGTATCTGATCCCCGGACCCTTGACGATCGGGCGCTATTGATGGTGCAGGTTATACGTGTTTTTCATCTTGATCCGGGCAGGAAGACGAACGGCGATTCGGCGAAAGGCCTTGCCTGCCTTCGACGCTCCGTATCCTGTTTCAAGGCTTTGCCTCCTGTTCACGGAAGCGGAGTTATCAGCTCGGCACCTTGGTTACGCACATTCCCCACGGCGATACCCACCCGGTACCACTCGAAGGCTTCGGCCGGCTCACCCAGGTTGAGCACCAGTTGTTCTGCGCGCTCGCTCGGCATTGCTGCCGCGATCCACTCGTACGCCAGTTCTGGCGACAACACGACAGGCCGGCGGTCGTGAACGTCGACCATTCCGCCCTGAGCGTCGGCGGTAATGATGACGAACCCGTCGTGCTCTGTGCCGGTGAACTGGCCGATCGAGGCGCAAAGGGCAGGGCGCCCATCCTGGCGGCGGATGTAGTACGGCTGCTTCTTCGGCCCACCTTCATCAACCCATTCGTACCAGCCGTCGATTGGGGTGATGGCCCGGTGCGGCCAGATCGCCCGGAAGAATGGGCCATGCGCCACCTTCTCGACGCGGGCGTTGATCGGCGCAGCGCGATCATTCGCCCAGTGCGGTCGCCATCCCCACCTCACCAGGTCCGCTCGTGGGCCTGCGTCATCCATCCGCAGTACTGCCACCGGCGTGGTCGGCGCGATGTTGTACCGGCCAAGCGGCTGGTCGCCGACGTTGTTCCGCCAGGCCTCTGGCAGGCTCAGGGTTTCAACGAAGTCATGTATGCCACGGTACTGGCTGAGCCTTCCGCACATACGCCCTCCTACCGAAACCTGAAGGATAGCCGTTGGCTGGTAGTAGTGCCGGCAGTCATACGGAGACGGCCAGGCACCCAGCATGCCACGATGCATGACCAACGGATTTCAGCACCTACCCGCAACGGGGTCAGCCTGCCGTTGCGGGCGATGGCTGCAGGCTGTCTGCCTGCTCGGGAACCCTGACGAACACGCTGTATCTGCCACCTTCCATTTCTTCGAAGGCAATCAGTTTTTTCACCAGCGCACCGTTTAGTACCTTGCCGGCATTCAATAGCAGCATGCCGTTGTCGGCGTTGAGGTTGCGCGCCAGTATCATGCCATCCGCCAGTTCGTGCGTGCTCAATACCTTGATCGCCGGGTCGGTCAAGGTAATGTCGCGCATGTACGCGGCACAGACATTGACGAAGTCTTCCACCAGATCTGGGTCATACAGCTTTCCAGCATGCTTGCGTATGTAGAGCAGTGCCTCATCGCTATTGAGCTGGCGATCCAGGACCAGTCCGCGCTGCAATTCGATGAAATCCACGGCCATTTTCAACCAGCGGGCGCCCAGTGGAATTGCCGCGCCCTTCAGGTGGCCCGGAAAACCGCTGCCATCCCAGCGTTCCTGGTGGTGAAGTATGAGTTGTGCAGCCTCTTTTATTGGCTCCAGGGTCATGACCAGTGCTTCGCTCTGTTTCGGGTATGACCGGTACAGTTCGCGCTCTGGTGGAGGTATGAGATCGGCGGGGCAGGTGAGCATGTTGTCGGTCCAGCTCATCTTGCCGATGTTGTAGAGGGCTGCAGCCATGGTCAGGTTGCGACAGGTACCTTCGTCCAGTCCATGGCTGGTGCAATACACCCGTATCAATTCTATGACTTGCCGGTTGGTCTGCTTGGCCTTGGGCAGACGCATGTTGCCTAACTGCGAAAAGAACTCGGTGGTGGTCACGTAACTGCGCTTGAGTTCTTCATAGGCAAGGTCAAGCATGTCGGCAGTTTGCTGCAGCTCGGCGGTGCGCGCCACTACACGCTGTTCAAGGCTTTCGTTAAGCGCCTTGAGTTGCTTGATCTGTAACTGAGTCAGTTGTTCCAGGCGCTTTCGCTCGCTTTCCGAATGCTGGTGGGCCAATGCCTGGCGCAGAGTGACCAACAGTTCTTCATCATTCCAGGGTTTGCTGATGTAACGATAGATGTGCCCATCATTGATGGCTTTTGCGATGGTGTCCGTGTCAGCGTAACCCGTAAGCAGGATGCGCAACGTATCGGGAAAGCGCTCATGTACGTGGGCCAACAGCGTTGCCCCGTCCATGTTTGGCATGCGCGCATCACTCATCACCAGATTGATCGGGCGTTGTTGGAGCAGTTGCAGGGCGTCGGCACCGCTTTCGGCAAGGAGGAGTTCGTAGGGTTGGTTGCGAAGTAGACGACGAAGGCTGCTGAGAATCGAGGGCTCGTCGTCAACCAGAAGTATCACCGGCTTGTCTGCTGCGCCATCGGTAACGGGTAGCTCCATGGGTCCCTCCCTGCTGGTCTCGGCCAGATTACTCCCAGGCGACAGCCTAGATGATATTTGCCCCTGCCGTTAGCTTTTGCCTGTTGGCCTCACTATGCTCGGAGACAGGTGCATCTTGCCAGGGAGGGTCATGCTGTGCCGATTTGTCTGCAGGTTCGCATCGTTGCCTCGATGCTTGTCGTTTTACCGGCATGGGTGCTGGCCCAGAGCATCGGTGGGCCGCTCACGCCATTGCCGGCGGTGCCTGAGCTTGACCCTGCCCGGGTGGAACTGGGGCGCAAACTGTTCAATGACTCGCGTTTGTCCCTCGATAGCAGCCAGTCCTGTGCAGATTGCCATCGCCTGGATCGTGGTGGCGCGGACGGGCAGGCGCGCTCGCTTGGTGCAGATGGCAAACCCTTGCCAGTTCACACCCCCAGCGTCTTCAACGCCAGCCTGAACTTCCTGCAGTTCTGGGATGGGCGCGCGCAATCGTTTGACGGCCTGGTGCACCTGGCAACCGGTAATACGGACGGCAAAGAAGATGGCTGGGCTACCGCGGTTCAACGAATTGCTGACGATCCGGCTTACCAGACGGGGTTCGCCGAAGCCTATGGCAAGCCGGTGACCACCATTGATGTCAAAGATGCCCTGGTTACGTACCAGCGCACCCTGCTGACACCCGATTCACGCTTCGATCGCTATCTGAAAGGAGATACCAGCAGCCTCAGCCTGGAAGAGAAGCATGGCTATCAGCGCTTCCAGGAGTACGGTTGTATAGCCTGCCACCAGGGTGTGAATATCGGCGGCAACATGCTGCAGAAGTTCGGCGTCTTCGATGATTATTTCGCCAACCGTGGCAATGTTACCGGGGCAGATCGGGGACGCTACAACGTGACAGGTGACCCGGACGACCTCCACCTGTTCAAAGTTCCAAGCCTGCGAAACGTGGAGGTGACTGCCCCTTACTTTCATGACGGTTCGGCGCCCACCTTGGAAGCAGCCGTCGATGCCATGTTTCATTATCAGTTGGGACGTACGCCGAGCGACGATGATAAAGCGCTGATCATCAAGTTTCTCCAGACCCTCACCGGCCAATGGGAGGGTAAACCGCTATGAGGTTGAACGCTCGGCGCAGTCTGCTGCTGTTGGCTGCGTGCGCCATATTGCTGGCTTCCGTGCTGGTCTACCTGTACTGGATGTCCAGGTCCGATGAGAGTGGCGACTACGCTCAGGCGCGCGATCTGATACGCCAGATCAAGCAGTACGATGCACAGTGGGAGGGTGCAGTGCTCAAGGCGCGCACCACTACCAATTACAACTACGACCCGCTGGTGTTGCCGTTGATTGAAATGAAGCGCCTATGGCGGGAATTCGGCACGCTGGAAGGGCGTCATCAAAAAACGGAACTGCTCGCTTGGCAAAAGGCT
The DNA here is from genome assembly GCF_023093815.1 of Pseudomonas sp. PNPG3. NCBI lineage: Bacteria > Pseudomonadati > Pseudomonadota > Gammaproteobacteria > Pseudomonadales > Pseudomonadaceae > Pseudomonas > Pseudomonas sp. PNPG3. The sequence continues at coordinate 27,545 of NZ_JALLKV010000001.1, read as the reverse complement.
TTTCGCGACTACCAACAGGCCTTTGACGACAAGGTCCTGCTGGTCTCGCGCTTCAAGACGCACAATGCAATCCTGCGAAATTCCCTGGCTTTTCTCCCGGCTGCGGCTGATGTAATACAGGTGCACCTCCGGCAATTGGTCGATGCCGATACACTGCGTCTGCGTAGAGTCACAAGCGATACCTACGACTTGATGCTGAGCAGCCTTGAGTTTGCCCAGACCACAACCGATGAAAAAGCTGCCGAAATCCTTGTCGGACTGAACAACCTTTCTGTCAACAAGGAGCGCTTGCCCGGCGATTTTCAGGTGCCCATCGATACCATCAGCAAACACATAGAGTTGATTCTTCGTGAGCAACCCAAAGTCGATCAACTGCTTGAAGCGATCGAGGCGGTTCCGATCGCCGAGTACCTGGACGCCATTGCCCTGATGCTGGACCGCGACGAGCAAGCAGCAGTGCTGATGGCTCAGCGATACCATTTTTATATGTTGGTGTTTTCCACCCTGCTGGTTTTGCTATTGCTGTACCTGGGGATGTGGCTGATGCGTAGCTACGCCGAAATAAACCGTGTAAACCGAGCGCTGGTGAGTGCCAACGACGAATTGGAACAGCGGGTCGAACGGCGTACCCAGGCACTTACCCAAGCCAGCGCAGCACTGCAGCGCGAGGTGGATGAACGCCGATTGCTCGAGAACCAGTTGGTCCAGTCCGAAAAGCTTGCCTCGCTCGGTCAGCTGGCAGCCGGCGTAGCCCATGAAGTCAACAACCCGATTGGTTTTGTCTCTTCCAACCTCGGTGCACTGGACGATTATTTCGGCCGTTTGCAGGTAATGCTGAATGCATATGCTGACGCGGAACATACCCTGGTTCCAAACGCGCTCGGCGCTGAGCTGGCGAAGTTGCGCACGGAAATCGAGCTGGATTACTTGCTGGAGGATATTCCGGCGCTGATTCGCGAATCCAAAGACGGCATCGGCCGCGTTGCGCGGATCGTCAAAGACCTCAAGGACTTTTCGCGAGTAGAGACCAGCCATGACTGGCAAGTGGCAGACTTGCATCAAGGCATAGAGTCAACTCTGAACATTGTTGCCAGCGAACTCAGGCACAAGGCGGACCTTGTCAAGGATTACAGCCCATTGCCGCCGGTCGAATGCCTACCTTCACAGATCAATCAGGTAATCATGAATCTGCTGGTCAATGCCACCCAGGCGATGGGGGCCGAGCGTGGCAGAATTACCCTGCGAACCGGTGCCAGTGACAAGTGGGTATGGATCGAAGTCGCAGACAATGGTTGTGGCATTCCTGGCGAAAGCCTGCAAAAGATCTTCGATCCGTTCTACACGACGAAGCCCATCGGCCAGGGCACCGGGCTGGGATTGTCACTTTCGTACGGAATCATCAAGCGTCATGGTGGCGAGATCCGCGTAGACAGCGAGGTGGGAGTCGGTACGACATTCAGGGTCGAACTGCCCATCCATCAGGCTCGGTCGGCCTGAGCCCGCTCCGAGCACACCAGGGAAGTGGAATGCAAATTGCTGTGACCCCTTGGTGCATCGTTCATGCGGAGTACGCAGAAATGACTCAGAATGACCGCTACTACATGATCTTCGTTGTGGTTGCTGTGCTGGTTCTGGATCTAGCAGCGACATTTGTGTTTCTGAAGGTCATCGCCTGACCCCCGTTTGTGGGTCCGGTTGTACCCGAAATCGGGGACATCGGCAGAGTGAACCCGGCCCAGGCTGGCCTGTCTGGCACTTTTCCACTGATCCATGAACGTAGGTTATCTTCGCGAGGAAAACCCGCCCGGAAGCCGATATAGCAAACAAGCCTATTGCCCGGCTAACGTCGAGCAGTACCATGAGCGAACAAAAACCAAAAAAAGGCATGCGGCTTGGCAACACTTTCCCAAGTTACTCGATGGGGCAGCAGGAGCGTGTCGCGTGAAAAGTCCAAGATCGGTAGCAGGCGCAATACTGATGTCCACTTTCGCCACTCTGTTCATGGCAGGCTGCGCACATGAGCCCGATGTGCGTCAGGGCCATGGGTATGCGGCCGGGGCCACTGAAAGAAGTACGCCGGCGTACCTGGGGTGCGTCAAAAGCGAACTTCAAGGTAATGTGAAAACGTACCAGGTCGATGGCGATAACTCGGTCAGGCTGTTCGTTGATAGCACCGACCCCGACACGGCGGGTGGCCTGGTCGAAGTGCGGGGCACGGGGACCCAGCGCCAGTTCGCGGCCTATCAACGTGATGCCTGGTACGACCATGGCAGGCTGCTGGATGCCGCGCTGATGTGTTCGAAAGCGTGATCATCTGACCCCTTATACAAAAGGCCCGCCCTCGAGAGCGGGCTTTTTGCATTTGCCGACCCCAGCCGCAATAATCCGCTCATTTGAAGGAGAACACCAAGTTGGAAGAAAGAAGCGTTGTTGCTGAGATGTTCATTGGGATGCCGACGCATTTCTGGGTGTTGCCCGTTGCCGGCCTGATCGCCTGGTTCGGCCTGAAATGGGCCGAACAATCCGGTAGCCGCGCCAGCACATTGCGGATCGTGACCTACCTTCTGCTCATTGCGTTGGCGGTATTGCCCAATGGTTTTTATGCGCTGTTTCCCCCTTCGTCCGACATGCCCGAGCTGTTGTTGAATCGTGAGCCGCTGCCCAACTACGAGGGGCGCTTTTACCTGGATGCGTTTTACGTGTTCAGTGGGTGGGCACTGAGCAAGGTGGCCAAACTCAAGTTCAACTAGAGCGAACACGAGATTCCATTTCCGATCAAGAGATCAATTGCGACTGGCGTTTTCGCCAAAGTTGGAGCGCTCCCAAGGCATTTTGCCCCGGATGGCAGCAGCATCAGCGGTACTGCCGAGCCGAACAGGCGGCAACCGGTTCCTGCGCGGCAAGAAAGTACTGCCGATCATCCCCGGCATGGTTGCCGAGATGGATATCCTCAGCGGCAAGCGCAGCGTGCTCAATCACTTGCTGCGCCCGCTGATCAAGGCCCGTCTCTACTGAGCTGGAGCGTCAGGCCATCAGTACGGATGCCAGTAGCTTTATTGCCGACGTGCGGTGATGGCCGGCACTGTAGGCCAACACTATGTCGCGGCAGTACCTTGGTTCTTCGGCCAGAACCAGGGCGTTTGGCGATTGCTCCAGCAATGACGGCCATTGCGGGACCAAGGAAACGCCTTGCCCCAGGGACACCAGCAGGCTGATGGCCTCGAGTGCATCCAGGTCGCAAGCCACGTTGGGTGCGAGGCCCAGATCGTCCAGATAGCGCTGGGTTATCAGGCCTCCCCAGGAGTCGATGGCATACCGGATATAGGGCCCAGTGGCCAGCATTGCGTGTGCTTCAGCGCGGGAGGCTGTGGCAGGTGCCAACAAGCACAGCGGTTCGCTGCGCAACGTGAGCATTCTCAACGATTTTGCTGTCTTGAAGGGTGGCGTAACCAGAATTGCCGCATCCAGTTCCTGATTGATCAGCTTGTCATGGAGCAATTTGGAGTCACCGGGCGTGATGGTGAGCTTGAGGTTGGGCGCGGAGGATGACAAATGCTCCAGTGCTGCCGGTACAAGGCCGGTGAGTGCAGTTGATATGGCGCCAATGCGCAGTTCCCCGGTCAGCGTGTCGGCGTTCAGGTCATTCCTGAGCTGACTGGCATGTTCGACAATGCAACGTATCCGTGGCATCAATACCAGCAGCTTGTCTGTCGGCCTGATCGCATGTGCCTCTCTATTGAAGAGTGCACAGCCCAGGTGTTTCTCCATATTGCGAATACGCAAACTTATTGCAGCGGCTGAAACATTTGCTTTCTTTGCCGCACCCGCAATGGAGCCGCATTCGACAACGGATATGAGGCTTTCCAGATTTTGAATGTCCATAAGTAATGCTTATGCTCAGGCCAAGTGTCAGTTGGTGTACATGGATGCCGGGCGGTGTGAGGATAGTGGCTCTGTTCGAGGAGTACCATCATGTTGACACCCTTTCATGTTGCTTATCATGTCAGCGATCTGGACGTGGCAAGAAAATTCTATAAAGAAGTTCTTGGTTGCGTCGAGGGACGTAGCACTGAGACCTGGGTAGACTTCGAGTTTTTTGGTCACCAGATATCTCTGCATGTGGGCAAGCCCTTTGAAACCAGCCGCACTGGCAAGGTCGGCCCACACCTTGTATTGATGCCTCATATCGGAGTGATATTGCCTCTGGAGCGATGGCAGGCCTTGGCTAAGCGCCTTGAAATTCTGGGCGTGCAGTTCGAAATCCCGCCGGTTGTTCGTTTTGAGGGTGAGCCTGGCGAACAAAGGACAATGTTTTTCCTGGATCCCAGTGGTAACCCGATCGAGATCAAGGGGTTCAAAAACTTTCGTGCAATCTTTGCTTCCTAGTGTTTTATAAAAACAGAGATCAATCCCGTGAGAATAAAAATAAATCTAATCACGCAAATTGCAATTGGTCTGGCTTTCGGTATATGCGTTGGCCTGCTATTGAATCATTTTCCAGATTACAAGGGCTGGTGGATCGAGCAAGCGCTGCAACCGGCGGGTGATGCGTTCATAAAACTGATGAAAATGATCATCGTGCCGCTGGTGTTTTCCTGCATGGTGGTAGGCATAGCCGGCTCCGGCAAGCGCGCCCTGGGGCGGGTGGGAACAAAGAGCCTTGTCTATTTCTTTGCCGTGACCGGGGTCGCAATCATTTTCGGCTTGTTGGTCGGTAACGTGCTCCAGCCAGGCGCCGGTGCGGGGTTCGCCGTTACACCGGCGAGTGGGGCAGTGCCTCCTGTGCAAAATGCTTCGGCAGGGCTCGGCAAGGTACTGTTGGGCATCATTCCTGATAATGTAGTGGCGGCAATGGCGGAGGCTAAGCTGTTATCGGTACTGTTCTTCGCAATCTTGTTCGGGGTGGCACTGTCTACGCTGGATGAACCCAGGAAACAGCCGTTGGTTGCAGTGCTGCAGACGGTAGTGGATACCATGTTCAAGGTCACTCATATGGTCATGGCCTACTCACCGATCGGCATCTTTGCCCTGATAGCTGTCACGGTGTCGACCTTCGGGATTGATTCACTGCTGCCGTTGGCAAAACTGATAGCCATTACTTATGTGGCGGTACTGTTCTTTGCAATTGTCGTGCTGGGCCTTGTTGCCAGGGCTGTTGGCGAGAATATCTTCGAGATCATCAAGGCCTTCAAGGGTGAACTGATACTGGCGTTCAGCAGCGCGAGTTCTGCCACCGTCATGCCGCAATTGATGGCCAAGACCGAAGCACGGGGTGTACCGCGTACGATCACTTCGCTGGTGATCCCGTTGGGCTATTCATTCAACCTGGATGGCGCGTCGCTGTTTGCGGGCCTGGGTACGCTGTTTATCGCGCAGGCCTACAATATTGAACTGGCCTTGGCAGACCAGGTTATGTTGGTATTCATCATGGTATTGACGTCCAAAGGCGCTGCCGGAGTGCCCGGGTTCATGTTTGTCATTCTCACCGCAACCCTGACGGCGGCAGGTTTGCCTTTGGAAGGCGTGGCCTTGATTGCAGGGGTGTATCGATTGATGGACATGCCCGTTACGGCACTGAACGTACTCGGCAATGCGCTGGCGCCGATCGTGGTCGCAAAATGGGAAAGCCGCGCTGGAACATTACCGGCTGATGTCGTGGTTATGGAGCAATCATCTCGATAGCAGATGGGCAGGCTCGTTCAGCCAGGCGTTTGGAACGGGAATTGCTGCATCCCTGAAAACCTGCTCATTTGGGGATACGGCCATGTTTCCAGAAGATCTGTACTTCATGTTTCTCTACGCCGTTGCCGTGTTGGCTCTCGATGTGGCAGCCATCATGCTCTATCGGAGTGCCAAGCCCTGACCCGGGTTCGGGGACTTCCACCCTGAACCGGGTTTTGGTCTACAGTGCTGGGACGTCTTCCGTGTAAGGAAACAGCTATGGCAAAGCGTCGATGGGCAGTTATCGCTACCTCGATTGCGCTGGCAGTGGGGCCGGCGCTCACTTATGCCGACCCGGGTAATGGTAAAGGGCAGGGCCACGGCAAGGACAAGGGGCAGCATGGTCAAGGTCACGGGGGCTCGTATGGTGGGCCGTCGATAAACCGCGGCGATGTGCTTGGCATTCTTGACGGGCACCGCAGCTACTGGAGCGCAGGGCCGGCGCTGCCCCCGGGCATTCAGAAGAACCTGGCCCGTGGCAAACCACTGCCGCCGGGTATCGCCAAGAAGCTGGATGGCAGGCTGCTGGGGCAGTTGCCTCATTACGATGGCTATGAATGGATGCAGGCGGGTGCGGACCTGATCCTGGTGGCAGTTGCTACGGGGATCATCTACGAAGTGTTGAACGGCGCACTGGATTGACGTCAGGCGCAGGTGTCAGCGAGCGCCGTCAATTGCAGGAGCGGCCTTGTGTCGCGATGGGCTGCAAAGCAGCCCCCGGCAGGCGACGCGGTGGTTGGCACCGGCTGCGCCGGTGTTCGCGGGTAAACCCGCTCCCACAGGTACAGCGCATGCTTTCGGCAGGTGGGGTCCTTGTGGGAGCGGGCATGCCCGCGAAGCAGGCGACGCGGTGGTTGGCACCGGCTGCGCCGGTGTTCGCGGGCGTGCCCGCTCCCACAGGTATGGCGCATTCTTTCGGCTGATGGGGTCCCTGTGGGAGCGGGTTCACCCGCGAAGCAGGCGACGCGGTGGCTGATACCGGCTACGCCAGTGTTCTCGATAGCGCCCGTTTCTCCAAAATCAGGAGTTTTCCTGCACGTTCAGTACTGAACCCTTATCGTCCGTCGCCAGCAAGCCGCTGGAGTGGGTGCCTTCAGTTTGCAGTTCGGCGAGTGGCACATCTGTAGTACGGAAAATACTGCGACCTTGTTCACCAACCGTCAGAGAGATCAGTTTTCCATTCTGATAGAAGAATTGCGTTCTGTTGGTGTTCTTTTGCATGGTTAGTGCTCCGAAGGCTATTGGCAGATGCACTTTCCCAGCCTTCACTCACCCAGGCTACTGGCAGAAATATCAGGCGGGCCTGTGCTGCGAGACTTTGGTTGATTGGTAAGCCAATACAACCCCCGATAGAATGCAGCGTATCCTTGATGGCTAATCGCAAATGTCTATGTTTCGTATCTTTCTCTTCGCCGTGCTGGTCACCGGTGTTGCCGGCTGCGCAACCCCTGGCAAACCCACTGCCAGCAAACTGACTCACAAATCGCCCCAGCAATACGCCGCTTGCGTACTACCCAAATGGCAAGCACTGGCGCCTCAAGCCACGCAGAAATCGATCGCCCACGGCTATCGGCTAACGGCACCCAGCCCCGTGGCATCCGATGATGTGCTGGACGTAGTCGATTCCCACGAGGGCAGCCGCGCGACCTTCTACAAGGGCAGCTTCCTGTCTGGCGACAAATTGCGCCAGGCTGCCAGGGAATGCCTGGACTGACTCAGTAACCCGATCCGCTAGAGCCGCCCATGCTGGGCAGGCGGGCCCTGCGCTGAGCATTGTTCCACTCGGCGCAGGTCATGAAAGCGGTATTGTCCACTTTGCCGGTGCCGTCGAAGCTGACGCTGTAGGGTTGCCGGTTGTCGGCCTTGGTCAGCATGTAGTCGAAGCAGGTGCCGGGCACCACGGTGCGTTCGGTCTCGGCATCGGGCTTGCCGCCTACCTGCATGACCTGGTCTCTGCTCATGCCGTTGGTGACTTTCGCCACCAGCGGCTGGTCGTGGTACAGCGTGGAGTTGGACGAGCAGGCAGAAAGCGCTGCCATTGCGAGGATCAGCGCGTGAAAGGGTTTGTTCATGGCAGTGCTCCGGTAGAGGACGCCGACCGGCGATATCAATTCGCTCGGCTTTCAATCATACGCCTGCACTGCCTCACCCGCAGTAACGTGCCCCCATGTGGGAGCGGCTTTAGCCGCGAACACCGGCGCAGCCGGTGCCATGCACCGCGTTGGATTCTTCGCGGCTAAAGCCGCTCCCACAGATTACGCGGACTGCTTCCGAACTCAGTTCTCTACATGACAGCGCAACCCGAAAGGCTGTGCGATCTCCCACAGGGATCGAGCAAGGCAATTGCTTGTGCGATCAGCCTGCATCACCGCGCTTGTTCATCTGCTCACACTGCGTCTGCGCAGCCGTCCTGCTTGGATAACTGGGCTTGAGCCGCTCCTTCGCTTGGTTATCGTAGATGTCGAAACCCCCACATACGGTAGCGGCGTAATAGCGGCTACCCACGCGGAACGACTCCTTTTCGATCGGCACAGCGGGAACGATAACGAATCTTGGTTGCATTTTTCGTGCCTCCCCAGGCAGAGACTTAAGTATTAGTCTGACCATTGGCAAGCATCAAGTAGGCTCATGAATAAAACACGGTTTTCGTGATCGGCAGGTCGACGCTCGTACTGTCATCAAATGAAAACCCGCTGTCGTCCGATGCGAAGCACCCCACACACCAAGGGCATACAGTCCAATTACCCAGAACTGACGCCATGCGTCCAGATCGATGATTGGAGAGACAAGCATGTCCAAAGTCGTACGTTTCCATCAGACCGGTGGCCCCGAGGTGCTGCGCTACGAGGACGCCGAGGTCGGCGAGCCCGGCCCGGGGCAGGTGCGTTTGCGCCAGGTGGCTGTGGGCTTGAACTACGCCGATACCTATTTCCGCAACGGCACCTACCCGATCCCGCTGCCCAACGGCATCGGCGTGGAAGCGGCCGGGGTGGTCGAGGCGCTGGGTGAGGGTGTGACCCAGGTGGCGGTCGGTGACCGGGTCACCTATACCGGCTTCCTCAACACCCTGGGCGCCTACTGCACCGAGCGCCTGATCCCCGCGGCCGCGCTGATCAAGCTGCCCGATACCATCGCCTTCGAAACCGCTGCTGCCATGACCATGCGCGGACTGACCTCGGCCTATCTGCTGCGTCGGCTGCATGACTTCAAACCCGGCGACAGCGTGCTGCTGCATGCCGCTGCTGGCGGGGTCGGCCTGATCGTCGCGCAGTGGGCGCAGCTGCTGGGGCTTAACGTGATCGGCACGGTGTCCACCGAGGCCAAGGCCGAAGTGGCTCGCGCCCACGGCTGCAACCACGTCATCAACTACAGCGTCGAGGACGTTGCCACGCGCGTGCGTGAGCTGACCGACGGGGTAGGGGTGAACGTGGTGTTCGATAGCGTTGGCAAGAACACCTTCATGGGCTCGCTCGATTCGCTCAAGCGCCGCGGCCTGATGGTTTGCGTCGGCACGGCGTCAGGCACCATCCCGCCGTTCGACCCGCAGTTGCTGGCGATCAAGGGCTCGCTGCAGCTCACCCGCCCGGCACTGGCCGACTTCATCGCCGACCCGGCGGAAAAGGCCGACCTGGCCGGTGAGCTGTTCGATCACGTCGGCAGCGGGCGCATCCGTATCGAGATCAACCAGCACTACGCACTGCAGGATGCCGTCCAGGCCCACCGTGACCTGGAAGCGCGCAAGACCACCGGCTCGTCGATCTTCGTCATCTGAAGAGGGCAACAGCATGCACATCGAACAACTGACCTGCGCGATCGGTGCCGAGGTAAGTGGGGTCAACCTGGCCGACGCGATCCACGACGACGACCTGTTCGCCCAGCTTCGCGCGCAGTTGCTCCGGCACCGTGTGCTGTTCCTGCGCGACCAGCACTTCAGCCGCGCCGAACATGTAGCGTTCGCCCGCCGCTTCGGCGACCTGGAGGACCACCCGGTGGCCGGCAGCGACCCGGAGCATCCGGGCCTGGTACAGATCTACAAGCGACCGGACCAGCCCAACGACCGCTATGAAAATGCCTGGCACACCGACGCCACCTGGCGCGAGGCCCCGCCGATGGGCTGTGTGCTGCGCTGCATCGAATGCCCGCCCGTGGGCGGCGACACGATGTGGGCGAACATGGTGCTGGCCTATGAAAACCTGCCAGGCGATGTGAAGGCCAAGATCGAAGGCCTGCGCGCCCGCCACAGCATCGAGGCGAGCTTTGGCGCTGCCATGCCGCTGGAAAAGCGCCTGGCGCTGAAGGCGCAGTTCCCCGATGCCGAGCACCCGGTGGTGCGCACCCACCCGGAAACCGGCGAGCAGGTGCTGTTCGTCAACGCCTTCACCACCCATTTCAGCAACTACCACACCCCGCAGCGGGTGCGCTTCGGCCAGGACGCCAACCCCGGCGCCAGCGACCTGCTGCGCTACCTCATCAGCCAGGCCTACCTGCCGGAGTACCAGGTGCGCTGGCGCTGGAAGCCCAACAGCGTGGCGATCTGGGACAACCGCAGCACACAGCATTACGCCGTCATGGACTACCCGCCGTGCCATCGCAAGATGGAGCGCGCCGGGATCAAGGGCAGCCCCACGTTCTGAGTTCGTCGCCGTCGCTGGCGGCAACCGCACAATAACAACAGCGAGGACTACAGCATGCAATTCTTCGACGATTCGTTGCACCCGGAAAACATGGAAAAGGTGGTGATCACCGTGGCCCCCTATGGCCCGGAGTGGATGCCCGAAGACTTCCCTGAAGACATTCCCCTGACCATGGACGAGCAGGTGCAGAAGGCTGTCGACTGCTTTGATGCAGGTGCCACCGTACTGCACCTGCACGTGCGCGAACTGGACGGCAAGGGCTCCAAGCGCCTGTCCAAGTTCAACGAGCTGATCGCCGGGGTGCGCGAAGCGGTGCCGGACATGATCATCCAGGTTGGCGGATCGATTTCCTTCGCCCCGGAAAGCGAGGGCGAGGCGGCCAAGTGGCTGTCGGACGACACCCGGCACATGCTCGCCGAGCTGACGCCGCGCCCCGACCAGGTGACCGTGGCCATCAACACCACGCAGATGAACATCATGGAGTTGCTGTACCCCGAGTACCTGGAAGGCACCTCGCTGGCCAGCCCGGCGATTCATGCCGCCTACAGCGAAATGACCGTGCCGGCCGGCCCGGCCTGGGTCCGCGAGCACCTGCGCCGCCTGCAGGCCAGCAACATCCAGCCGCATTTCCAGCTGACCGGCATGCATGCCCTGGAGACGCTCGAGCGCATCGTGCGTCGCGGTGACTACATGGGCCCGCTGAACCTGACCTGGATCGGCATCGGCGGCGGTTTCGACGGCCCCAACCCGTTCAACTTCTTCAACTTCATCCACCGCGCGCCGGACGGCTGCACCCTGACCGCCGAATCGTTGCTGAAGAACGTGCTGCCGTTCAACACCATGGCCCTGGCCATGGGCTTGCACCCACGCTGCGGTAACGAAGACACCATCATCGACCAGCATGGCAAGCGCTTCACCTCGGTGCAGCAGATCCAGCAGACCGTGCGTGTGGCCCATGAGCTGGGCCGCGAGATTGCCAGCGGCAAGGAAGCACGCGCCATTTATCGCATCGGGCAGCAGTACGACAGCATCGAGCAGACCCTCGAGGCCAACGGCATGGCGCCGAATCGCCAGCCGGGTGTGAAGGGCGTGCCGCAGCGCGGCTGATACAGCAGGGTGCCACGGTCTTGATGCTTTTTGTGGGAGCGGCCTTGTGTCGCGAAAGGGCTGCGGAGCAGCCCCAGCAATTACTGCTCTGTCGCTGATTTCTGGGGCTGCTCCGCAGCCCTTTCGCGACACAAGGCCGCTCCCACAGCGACCGAACAAGGTTTTGCAGTAGTTCATAACAACAAGAACAACCTCACGCCCTACATCCCAAGGAGGCAACATGGCCACCTATCTCGCCAGTGCCGAAGATTCCGGCACCGACACCGCCCACAGCGTCCCTCGGCGCTATGCCTGGGTGGTCTTCGCCCTGACCTTTGGCCTGTTGATCTCCGACTACATGTCGCGCCAGGTGCTCAATGCGGTTTTCCCGCTGCTCAAGGGCGAATGGGCATTGAGCGACAGCCAGCTCGGCCTGCTCAGCGGTATCGTCGCGCTGATGGTCGGCCTGCTGACCTTCCCGCTGTCGCTGCTGGCCGACCGCTTCGGCCGGGTGCGCAGCCTGGTGCTGATGGCAGTACTGTGGAGCCTGGCCACCCTCGGCTGCGCCCTGGCGGAAAACTACCCGCAAATGTTCGTCGCGCGGTTTCTGGTAGGGGTGGGCGAGGCTGCCTACGGCAGTGTCGGCATCGCCGTGGTGGTCGCCGTGTTCCCCCGCGATATGCGCTCGACCCTGGCCGGCGCGTTCATGGCCGGTGGCATGTTCGGCTCGGTGCTGGGCATGGCCCTGGGCGGAGTACTGGCCCAGCACCTGGGCTGGCGCTGGGCATTTGCCGGCATGGCGCTGTTCGGCCTGGTGCTGGCGATGCTGTACCCGATTATCGTCAAGGAGGCGCGTATTGCGCCTCGATGCGCGCAGCAGTCGCAAGGCAAGGCCAGCCGCCCGCTGCGCACCCTGTACAGCAGCCGTTCGGTCATAGCGGCCTACGTCGGCAGCGGGCTGCAGCTGTTCGTCGGCGGCACCGTGATCGTGTGGATGCCAAGCTACCTGAACCGCTATTACGCCATGGGCACCGACCGCGCCGGGGCGATTGCCGCAGTCATCGTGCTGTGCAGCGGCATCGGCATGATCCTCTGCGCCATGCTCTGCGACCGCCTCGGGCGGCAGCGCCCGGACCGCAAGATCAGCCTTGCCATCGCTTACTGCCTGGGTAGTTGCGCGCTGTTGTCCATCGCCTTCGCACTGCCGGCCGGCACCGCCCAACTGGTACTCATCTGCCTGGGCATGATGATCGCCGCCGGCACCAACGGCCCGTCCAGCGCCATGGTCGCCAACCTCACCCACGCCTCGGTGCACGGCACCGCGTTTGCCACCCTGACCCTGGCCAACAACCTGTTGGGCCTGGCGACCGGGCCGCTGATCACCGGGCGCGTTTCCGACCTGATCGGCTTGCATGCCGCCTTCCAGCTGGTACCGCTGATGAGCATCGGCGCGGCGGCAGTGTTTTTCCTTGCCAAACGTCATTACCACCGCGACATGGAGCGTCTGCATGCACCGGCAGGCGACGCTGCCGCACCCCGGGAGTTGAAACCGTGAAACAGCTGTTGTCCGTCGAAGTGTTCTTCGATTTCGTCTGCCCCTGGTGCCTGATTGGCCAGCGACACCTGCAGGCCGCGCTCTTGCACTTGCAGCGTGAACAACCGCAAGTGCAGGTACAACTGCAATGGCGAGGTGTGCAGTTGTTGCCGGGCTTGCCAGCCAGTGGCGTGCCGTTCCATGCCTTCTATCTGCAACGCCTGGGCAGCGAGGAAGCGGTAAGTGAGCGCCAGGCCCAGGTGCGCGCCGCTGCCCGCGTGGTGGGCGAGGACATCGACTTCTCGCGTATTCGCCGCATGCCCAACACCGGCAATGCCCATCGGCTGCTGCAACGTGCTGCTCAGTTGCTCGAAGCAGGGCAACTGGAAGCCTTGCTGGCACAGCTGTTCATCGCCTATTTCCACCAGGGGCGCGACCTGGGGGATAGCCGCACCTTGCTCGACATCGCGCAGTGCTGCGGGCTGGAAGCCGCGCAGGTTGTCGACTGCCTGCGTGACGACGGCAGCCCGTTCCTCGATGGGGCAGGGCGCGCCGGCAGTGCAGTGCCTCGTTTTCGTTTCAATCAAGGGCCGCTCATTGCAGGTGCGCAGCCTGCCGAGGTGCTGTATGCGGCCATGACCGAAGCGCTGCAAGAGGTTGAGAGGGCATGACCCGGCGCATTGCATTGGCCCTCCATCAGGTGCCGGAGCGTGACGGCCGTGTGCTGTTAGCCTGCGAAGGGCGCAGCGTGGCGCTGTTCAACGTTGCCGACTCGCTCTATGCCATTGACGACAGCTGCCCGCACCAGGGCGCGTCGTTGTGTGGCGGCCGGCTGGAAGGCCGTGTCATCCAGTGCTGCGCGCACGGCCTGCGCTTTGACCTGGCCAGCGGCTACCTGGTCAATTCCAAGGCCTTGAAGGTTGCCAGCTACCCGGTCGAGCAGCAGGGCGGGCAGGTTTACATCGTGTTTGACTGTGAGGAAGCGGGGCAATGAATACACTGGCACTTGGCGCTACCCATCAGCGTATCCGCACCCTCGCCCCGGGGGTGGTGGTCAGCCTCATCGTCGGTGCGGCCGCCAGTTTCCTCAGTGAGCATTACGCAGCGCCGGTCATGCTGTTTGCCTTGTTATTGGGGATGGCGCTGAACTTTCTCGCGGTCGACGGCCCCTGCAAAGCCGGTATCGAGTTTACCGCCCGCACGGTACTGCGCCTGGGCGTGGCGTTGCTTGGCATGCGCATCACCCTGGACCAGATCGCCAGCCTGGGCTGGAAGCCCGTGGCCCTGGTCGTGACCCTGGTGGTGGTGACCATCCTGGTTTCGGTGGTGGTGGCCAAGGCGCTGGGGTTTTCACGGCTGTTCGGCATGCTCACCGGCGGTGCCACGGCCATTTGCGGTGCCTCGGCGGCGCTGGCGCTGGCAGCTGCCTTGCCCCAGCACCCGCGCAAGGAGCATGCAACGCTGTTCACCGTGATCGGCGTGTCGGCGCTGTCGACTTTGGCGATGATCCTCTACCCGATGATTGCCCAGTGGCTGCACCTGTCCCCAGCCCAGGCTGGGGTGTTCCTCGGTGCGACCATCCACGACGTGGCGCAGGTGGTGGGCGCGGGCTACAGCATGTCTACCGAGACCGGCGACATCGCCACCGTGGTCAAGCTGATGCGGGTGGCCATGCTGTTGCCGGTCATTGTCTGCGCGGCCATGATCACCCGGCGCCAGGGCCTCGAAGCAGGCGGGCAGCGGCCGCCCTTGTTGCCTTGGTTCGCGGTCGGCTTCCTGCTGCTGGCGTGCGTCAACAGCACAGGCTGGGTACCCGCCGCGGTGCAGGGCGGTATCAACGAGCTGTCGCGCGGCTGCCTAGTGGTGGCGATCAGTGCCCTGGGCATGAAAACCCAACTCAAGGCGCTGGCCTCGGTCGGGGTGAAACCCATTGCGCTGATGGTGGGGGAGAGCGTGTTTCTTGTGCTTTTGGTGCTGGCGTTGATGCACTGGGGCCTTTAGAAAGTGACCGTGGGTGACAACACTCCGCGGCGCCTGCTTCGCGGGCATGCCCGCTCCCACAGGGCTCGCGCATGGCTTGAGGTCAATACGGTCGAGGTGGGAGCTGGCTTGCCGGCGATGGGCTGCATGGCAGGCCCAATGGGTCAGCCCGCTGTGCCCGCCAACTGGCAGGCGGCATGCCGAACTGGGCGATAAACCAGCGGGTGAACGAGCTGGGCATCGAATAACCCAGCATGTCGGCGATACGCCCCAGCGAATAGCCGGGGTTTTCCAGGTAGCGCATCACCAGGTCACGGCGCACGCTGTTGATCAGGTCCTTGAAGGTCAACCCGCTTTCTTCCAGGCGCCGCTGCAGGGTGCGCACGTTCATGCCCTGGGTCTGTGCCACCTGTTCGATGGTGGCGCGGCCCATGGGCAGCAGCAGGTAGATGGTCTTGCGCAACTCCAGCTCCAGGGACGGCGAGCCGCCCGCCGGCAGGCTGTCCAGATAGCGCTGCGCCAGGCGCGCCATGGCCTCGTTGGCCTGCGGGCTGGCGCTGTCGAGGTCGGCGGCCGGGCAGACAATACCGTTGAACTCGCTGCCGAACACCAGCGTGCAGCCAAAAATGCGCCGGTGGGTGGCCAGGTCGGCGGGAGGCGCGTGGGTGAAGTTGGCGCTGATCGGGTGCCAATGCGCACCTAGCAGCGCCGCGCACAGGCGCATCATCACGCCGATCGCCAGCTCGGTGGCCTGGCGGCTGCAGGGCGCGCGTTCGTTGATCACCTCCTCACGGATGACCACGGTCTTGCCGGCTTCCTCGATATGAATGGCCAGGGCGTCATTGAGCAGGTGACGGTACTGCACGATCACCTGCAGTGCATCACGCAGGGTGCGTTGGTGGCTGAGCAACAGGCTTATTTCGCCGAAGTCCGACAGTTGCCGCAACTCGGCCATGCGCAGGCCGAAGCTTTCGCAGCGGGTGGCGCTGGCGGAGGCTTCCAGCAAAGCGATGACGCTGGCAACCGGAATACGCCGATTGGGGTCTTCGAGCAACGCGGCGCTGAGGCCAACCTGTGCCAACAGCGCATGGGGATTGAGGCCCAGGTGGCGGGACACCTCAAGGTAATTGGTCAAGCTGGCGGCACGGACTAGGGCAGGCATCTTTGGTTGTTTTCCATGCGGTTTTTTGTTTTTGGGTATGCCGACATGCGTTTTGTGTTTTATAGCCTGCGTGTCATGAATTGAAAAGCAAAGCCCTGTCTTGGCCATTGTCATCAAATGAAAAGCCCCTGACGCCCAATGTGAAGCACCCGGTGGGTGGGCTGTTTACTGTGAACCTCAAGAGCTACACCGCACACGAGGTTCACCGTGGAAAAACTGCAAACCACTGCCACCGTGCTGATCGTCCCCGGCCTGCGCGACCATGTTGCCGAACACTGGCAGACCCTGCTCGCAGGCCGCCTGGCCAAGGTGCGCAGCGTGCCGCCACTGCAGGTCGACGGCCTGAGCTGCACAGCCCGGGTCGAGGCGATCCAGCGCGAACTGGACCAGATCGATGGTGAGGTGATCCTGGTGGCGCACAGCGCTGGCGTACTGATGGTCGCCCACTGGGCGGCGCGCTACCGGCGGCCGATCAAGGGTGCATTGTTGGCGGCGCCGCCCGACCTGAACGCGCCATGGCCGGCCCACTACCCAAGCCCGGCCAGCCTGGCCGAGCACGGCTGGTCGCCATTGCCCCAGGCGCCGCTACCGTTCCCCAGCATTGTCGCGGCCAGCAGCAACGACCACCTGGCCAGCTTTGCCGCAGCCAGCGCCCTGGCCCATGGCTGGGGTAGCGAACTGGTCGCACTGGGGGCCGTCGGCCACCTCAACCCGGCCTCCGGCTTCGGCCCCTGGCCGCAGGCCGAGGCGTTCATCCAGCGACTGGACCAGCCCAACCTGCAATAGCGCATGGACGCCCCAGCCACGCTCGCAAAAGACGGGCGGCGAAAAAAACAATAACAATACGTGGAGCCATCGTAATGCCAGAACACCGCATTTACCGTGCTGTGAAACCACAGTGCTGCCTGCTTGCCTGCGCCATCGGCCTGCTCACGCTGCCCGCCGCCCAGGCGTTCGAAGTCGATACCGGTAATGAAAACTGGGCCGTGCGCTTCGACAACACCGTCAAGTACAACTACGGCGTGCGCACCGAAAGCGCCGACAAGCGCATGCTGGGCACGCCCAACAGCAACGACGGTGACTACAACTTCCGCAAGGCCGGCACCAACATCACCAACCGGGTCGACCTGCTGACCGAACTGGATGTGGTCTACCAGGGCAACACCGGGTTCCGCGTCAGCACCGCCAGCTGGTACGACAAGGCCTATGACAACACCGGCTCCAATAGCAACCCGTTCGTCAACGGCAACGGTGACCAGTCCGGCATCAACCCCAGCCTCAATGGCTTGCCTGGCACTGGTGTGCCGTTGGGCAGCCCGCGCCTGAGCAACTACGCCCAGCGTTACTACAGCGGCCCGTCCGGTGAAGTGCTGGATGCCTTCGTGTTCTTCAGCCGGGAAGTCGGCGAGGCCTCGCAGGTCAGCGCCAAGCTGGGCCAGCACAACCTGTTCTGGGGTGAAACCCTGCTCAACCCGGTGCACTCGTTGAGCTACGGCCAGTCGGGCCTCGACCTGGCCAAGCTGGCCGCCTCGCCGGGCACCGAGGCCAAGGAGCTGTTCGTGCCGCGCAACCAGCTGTCGACCTCGTTCCTGGTCAACTCTGAACTGACCCTGGGCGCCCAGTACTTCTTCGACTGGGACGCCGCCCGCCTGCCCGAAGCCGGTACCTATTATGGCGGCTCGGACGTGGTAGGCGAGGGCGCCCAAAGCTTCCTGCTCGGCCACACTGGTACCCCGGGGCTGATCCCGGTGCGCGGTGCGCTGACCACCATCCGCCGTGGCCATGACCTGAACCCAGGCAAGAGCGGCGACTGGGGCATCATGGCCAAGTGGTCGCCGGAGTGGCTGGGCGGCACTCTCGGTTTCTACTACCGCAAGACCTCCGAGATCCTCCCGCAGGCCTGGCTCGACGCGCGCGGCATGACCGTCGCCAACGGCCCGTTCGGCAACCCGCCGGGCAGCCGCCAAGGCGCAGTCGGCAACCTGTACAACTCGCTGCAAAGCACTACCTACCAGTTCGCCTACTCCGACGACATCGACATCTATGGCCTGAGCCTGTCCAAGGATGTGGGCGGCATCAGTGTCGGCAGCGACCTGAACATCCGCCACAACATGCCGCTGGCGAGCATCCCGGCAATCGTCAGCGCCCCCGGCCAGGGTGGCCTGGGCGGCGGCTTCGGCCTGCTGCCGGCACGCCTGCCCAGCAGCGGGGTGATCTACGACGTGCCCAAGGATGGCGACGGCCTGAGCGCCACCGGCGACACCTTGCACTGGACCTTGAACGGCCTGATGACCATTGGCGATACGCCGCTGTTCGATTCGGCAACCCTGCTTGGCGAGCTGTTCTACAGCAACCTGCTCAAGCTCGATAGCCACAACGAGGCCTTGTACAAGGGCAAGAGCAGCTACCGCGGCATCGACAAGGCCACCCGCGACAACTGGGGCATCGCGGTCAACTTCACCCCTACCTGGTACCAGGTGCTGCCGGGCATGGACCTGAGCATGCCGCTGTCGGTCAACGTCGGCCTCGACGGCGTGTCGCCGGTGCAGGGCGGTGGCGCCGAGAACACCGGCAACTATGCGGTGGGCGTGAGCGCCGCGATCTACAACCAGTACTTCATCGACCTCAAGTACGTCGACAGTTTCGGTGAGACCAAGGCCTGCAAGGACGGCCAGACCGACGGCAGCACCCCCAACGCCCTGGACGGCGAACAGGATTACACCTGCTACGGCGGCGGCTACGCCTCCTTCTCCGGCGGTGGTGCCACCACCGAGGACCGTGGCGCCCTGTACCTGACCGTCAAGACGACCTTCTGAGTCATGTTTCCTACAGCCTACACAGGAAGACAACCATCATGAATTTCGTACGTACCCTGCTGGCCTCGTGCCTGTCGCTGGCCGCCCTGAATGCTGCCCAGGCCGCCGTTTCCACTGACCAGGCCGCGCGCCTGGGCACCAGCCTGACCGCCATCGGCGCGGAAAAGGCCGGCAATGCCGATGGCTCCATCCCGGCCTACCAGGGCGGCCTGCTGACGCCGCCAGCCAGCTACCAGAGCGGCGCCAGCATGCGTCCCGACCCGTTCGCCAGCGACAAGCCGCTGCTGGTCATCGATGGCAAGAACGCCGAGCAGTACAAGGGCCAGCTGACTGCCACCACCCTGGAACTGCTCAAGCGCTACCCCAGCTACCGCGTCGATGTATACCCGACCCACCGTAGCGTGGCGCTGCCGCAAGCGGTACTGGACAACACCCGCAAGAACGCCACTGCCGCCAACAGCAAGAAGGGCGGTACGGCGGTGGACAACGTGCTGCCGGGTATCCCGTTCCCCATTCCGCAGAACGGCGCCGAGGCCATGTGGAACTTCCTGCTGCGCTATCAGGGCGTGAGCATGGCTGCCAAGTACGACTCGTGGAACGTCGACGCTGCCGGCAAGCCATCGCTGTCGACCACCGGCCAGGCCAATATCAGCTACCCGATCTACGAGGACATGACGAAGCCGATCGGTGCCAAGGACACTTACTACCAGATGAAACTGGTGTACACCGGGCCCGCACGCCGTGCAGGCGAAGCGATGATGCTGCGCGATGCCGCCAACCCGCTGGTGCAGCCACGCAGTGCCTGGCAGTACCTGCCGGGCCAGCGCCGGGTCAAGCTGGCACCGAACCTCGCCTACGACACGCCCAACCCGGGCACTTCGGGTTCGGGTACCTACGATGACGTGTTCGTCTTCAACGGTGCGCTGGACCGCTACGACTGGACCCTGGTCGGCAAGCAGGAAATGTACGTGCCGTACAACACCTACCAGCTGACCTACAACACCGACGTCAAGCAGGTGATCACCCCCAATCACCTGGCGCCACAGTTCGTGCGTTGGGAGAAGCACCGGGTGTGGGTGGTGGAAGGCAAGCTCAAGGACGGTGCGCGCCATATCTACCACAAGCGCCGCTTCTACCTCGACGAAGACAGCTGGATCGCCCTGGCCTCGGACCAGTACGACGCCCGTGGCCAGCTGTACCGCGGCTCGTTCGCCTTCCTCACCCAGAGCTATGACAAGCAGACCCCGGACGCCACGCCGTTCATGATCTACGACCTGATCGGCGGCACCTATAACCTCAATGGCGTGGTCGGTGCCTACGGCGGCATCCGCTATATCGACCCACTGTCGAAAACCCAGTGGTCGCCCGAGTCGCTGGCCGGCAACGGCATTCGCTGAACGCACGGAGCAGAGGTGGCAATGTCTGTCTTCAAACGATGCAGCGTGGTGGTTCTGGCTTTGGCCGCGCTGCAGGGCGCGGCCCAGGCTGCGCCCTTCACCGATGTGCTGGACCTGCCCGCCAGGCCCAGCGCCCTGGTCGCCAGCAGCGCCTTGCGCGATGTCACCCTGGCCGGCCAGCGCCTGGTCGCGGTGGGCCCGCGAGGGCACATCCTGTACTCCGACGATCACGGCGCGCACTGGCAGCAGGCCCAGGTGCCGGTCAGCGCCGACCTGAATGCTGTGAGCTTCGCCACGCCCGAACTGGGCTGGGCGGTTGGCCACGATGGCGTGGTGCTGCACAGCCGCGATGGCGGCGTGCACTGGCAAAAGCAGCTGGATGGCCGGGCACTGGCCGAACAACTGCCGGGCACGGGTAGCGACAATGCCTTGCTCGACGTGTGGTTCAGCGATGCCCGCAATGGCTATGCGGTCGGCGTGTTCAACCTGCTGTTGCGCACCGTTGATGGCGGCGAGCACTGGCAGCCTTGGCTCGACCACAGCGATAACCCGCAAGGCCTGCACCTGACCAGCTTGGCCGCGGTAGGTGACGAGCTGTACATCACCGGCGAGCAAGGCCTGCTGCTGAAGCAGGACGGTGAGCGCTTCAGCCGTGTCGAGACACCCTACGCCGGCACACTGTTCGGTGCTGTCGGCAAGCCTGGCGTACTGGTGGTCTACGGCCTGCGTGGGCATGCCTACCGCAGCACCGATGGCGGCCGGCAGTGGCAACCGGTCAGCACGGGTGTGAACACCAGCCTCACCGCCGCCGGTGTCGACCGTGACGGCCAGCTATGGCTGGCCAGCCAGGCCGGCGACCTGCTGCTCAGCCGGGATGATGGCGCCAGCTTCAGCCCGGTGCCGCAAAGCGCCCGTGGCCCGGTGACCGCGCTCGCCACCGATACCGGCAACGGCCTGGTACTGGTCGGCGAGCGGGGCGTGCGCAACCAGCCCGGTAACCCCACGCTGCACCCATAACAAGAGAAGACCCTGATGGCCGCTACCCGCCAAGACACCCTGCCGGTAATCCGCAACCTCGACGATTTCGACCCACGCTCGGGCAATTGCCTGGAGCGCCTGGTGTTCAACCATCGCCTGCCGTTCCTGCTGTGCATGCTATTGGCGACCCTGGTGCTGGGCTACATGGCGCTGACCCGCCTGGAGCTGCGCCCCAGTTTCGACAAGATGCTGCCGCAGAGCCACCCCTACATCCAGAACTACCTGGAAAACCGCCCATCACTGCGTGGCCTGGGCAACGCAGTGCGGGTGGTGGTGGAGAACACCCAGGGCGACATCTTCGACCCGGGCTACCTGCAGACCCTGCGCCACATCAACGACGAGCTGTTCCTCAGCCAGGGCGTGGACCGAGCCTGGGTTAAGTCGCTGTGGAGCCCGGCGGTGCGCTGGACCGAGGTGACCGAGGAGGGCTTCCAGGGTGGCCCGGTAATGCCCGACGGCTACCAGGGCGCTGCGGGTGACATCGAGCAACTGCGGCAGAACATCGAGCGCGCCAACATCGTCGGCAGCCTGGTGGCGCGCGACTTCAAGTCGAGCATGCTGGTCGTGCCGCTGCTCGACCAGGATTCGGCTACCGGCAAAGGCCTCGACTACCACGCCTTCTCGCAGAAGCTCGAACAGCTGCGCAGCCAGTACCAGGCCAGCGGCCAGTACCGCATCCATGTGATCGGCTTCGCCAAACTGATGGGCGACCTGATCGACGGGCTGATCCAGGTGATGGCGTTCTTCGCCCTGGCGGTGCTGACCAGCCTGCTGATCATCTACTGCTACACCCGTTGCGTGCGCAGCACCCTGCTGGTGGTGCTGTGTTCGCTGACCGCGGTGGTGTGGCAGCTGGGCATCGTCGCCTGGCTGGGCTACGCCATCGACCCGTATTCGATCCTGGTGCCATTCCTGATCTTTGCCATCGGCGTATCCCACGCGGCGCAGAAGATGAACGGCATCCTTCAGGACATCGGCCGTGGCACCCACCGCCAGGTGGCAGCGCGCTATACCTTCCGCCGCCTGTTCGTGGCCGGGGTGACTGCGTTGCTGGCGGATGCGGTGGGCTTTGCCGTGCTGATGCTGATCGACATCCCGGTGATCCAGGACCTGGCCATCACCGCCAGCATCGGCGTGGCGGTGCTGATCTTCACCTCGCTGCTGCTGATGCCGGTGGCGCTGTCTTATGTTGGTGTTGGCCACAAGGCTGCCGAGCGGGCCCTGCATATCGACGCCCGCGCAGCCCAGCACCGAGGTTTCGGCCGGCTGTGGGACCTGCTCGACCGCTTCACCGAACGCAAATGGGCCAGCGTCGCACTGCTGGTGGCGCTGGCCCTGGGCGCCCTTGGCATCTGGGGCAGCCTGCAACTGAAAATCGGCGACCTCGACAGCGGTGCCCCCGAACTGCGCGCCGACTCCCGCTACAACCTCGACAACGCCTACATCACCCAGCACTACGCGCTGTCCAGCGACACCTTCGCGGTCATGGTCAAGACCGCGCCGGAAGGCTGCCTGCAATACCAGACGCTGGTGCTTGCCGACCGCCTGGCCTGGGAGCTGCAGCAATTGCCGGGTGTGCAGACCACCGTGTCGCTGGCCAATGCCGTGCGCCAGATCACCGCCGGCACCTATGAAGGCAACCCGCGCCTGAACAGCCTGCAGCGCAACCAGGACGTGCTCAACTACGCCGCCCAGCAGGCCTCGGTCAACGCCCCCGAGCTGTTCAACAACGACTGCTCGCTGATGCCGGTAATCGCCTACCTCAAGGACCACCGCGCCGACACCTTGGCCCAGGTGGCCGCCGTGGCCGAGCGTTTTGCCCAGGCCAACAGCAGCGCCGAACAGCAGTTCCTGCTGGCCGCCGGCAGCGCCGGCATCGAGGCCGCCACCAACGTGGTGGTCCGCGAGGCCAACCACCGCATGCTGTTGCTGGTGTACCTGGCGGTCACGCTGTTCTGCCTGTTCACCTTCCGTAGCTGGCGCGCCACGCTGGTGGCGATCCTGCCGCTGATGCTCACCTCGGTGCTGTGCGAAGCGCTGATGGTAGCCATGGGCATTGGCGTCAAGGTCGCCACCTTGCCGGTGATCGCCCTGGGCGTAGGTATTGGCGTGGACTACGCGCTGTACCTGCTCAGCGTGCAACTGCACTACCAGCGCGCCGGGTTGAGCCTGGCCCAGGCCTACCAGAAAGCCGTGGCCTTCACCGGCCGGGTGGTCGGGCTGGTCGGCATTACCCTGGCGGCCGGTGTGGTCGGCTGGGCCTGGTCGCCGATCAAGTTCCAGGCCGACATGGGCCTGCTGCTGACCTTCATGTTCCTGTGGAACATGCTCGGTGCGCTGGTGTTGATCCCCGCCTTGTCGCATTTCCTCCTGCGTGGCCAGGCCGCCCCGGCGCCTGCCGAGGCCCCGGCCACGTCGCTTCCGCAAACCCAAGAAACCGAGTGTTCGCCTCATGTCTGATTACCTTCCGCCACTGCGCGACATGGATTTTCTGTTCAACGAAGTGTTCGACATCCCGGCCTGGTGGGCGCAAACGCCCGCGCTGGCCGAGCAGGTCGATGGCGACACAGCCCGGGCCGTGCTCGAACAGGCCGGCCGGCTGATTGCCGAGGTGGTGGCGCCGCTCAACCGCAGTGGCGACGAGCAGGGCTGCCGCTGGGAGGCCGGCCAGGTATACACCCCCGATGGCTTCGCCGACGCCTACCGGGCATTTGCCGCGGATGGCTGGGTGGGTGTGGCCGGTGCCCCGGAATATGGGGGCATGGGCATGCCGAAAGTGATCGGTGCCCAGCTCGAAGAAATGCTCAATGCCGCCAACCTGTCGTTCGGCCTGTACCCGATGCTCACGGCCGGAGCCTGCCTGGCGCTGCTCAACCATGCCAGCGAGCCGTTGAAGGCGCTGTACCTGCCGCCCATGTACCAAGGGCGCTGGACCGGTTCGATGTGCCTGACCGAGCCGCACGCTGGCACCGACCTGGGCCTGATTCGCACCCGCGCCGAGCCGGTTGCCGATGGCCGCTACCGCATCAGCGGGACCAAGATCTTCATCACTGGCGGTGAGCAGGACCTGACCGAGAACATCATCCACCTGGTGCTGGCGCGGCTGCCGGATGCGCCCGCCGGGCCCAAGGGCATATCGCTGTTCCTGGTGCCCAAGGTGCTGGTTGACGCCGACGGCGTGCTGGACGACGCCAATGCGGTGAGCTGCGGGTCGATCGAGCACAAGATGGGCATCAAGGCCTCGGCCACCTGCGTGATGAACTTCGACGGTGCAATCGGCTACCTGGTCGGCGAGCCGAACAAGGGCCTCAACGCGATGTTCACCATGATGAATTACGAGCGCCTTGGCGTAGGTATCCAGGGCCTGGCCCTGGGCGAACGCTCCTACCAGGGCGCCATTGCCTATGCCCGTGATCGCCAGCAGGGCCGTGCGCCGACGGGGGCCGAAGCGCCGGGGCAAGCCGCTGACCCGATCGTCGTCCACCCGGATGTGCGGCGCATGTTGCTGACCATGAAAGCGCTGAACGAAGGCGGGCGGGCCTTCTCTACCTATGTGGCACTGCAGCTGGACCTGGCCAAATACAGCGAGGCCCCGGTCGCACGCGCCCAGGCCGAGGCCAAGGTGGCATTGCTCACGCCAGTGGCCAAGGCCTTCCTAACCGACATGGGGCTGGAAACCACCGTGCACGGCCAGCAGGTGCTGGGCGGTCATGGCTATATCCGCGAATGGGGCCAGGAGCAGTTGATCCGCGACTGCCGCATTACCCAGATCTACGACGGCACCAATGGCATCCAGGCCCTCGACCTGGTGGGGCGTAAACTGTTTGTCGATGGCGGCCAGGCCTATCGCGGCGTGTCCGATGAAATTACTGCCTTTGTCGAGACGCTGCCCGCGGCGTGCGCCGAGTTCGGCGCGCCGCTGCTGGCTGCCGTGCGCAACCTCGACGAGCTGACCGCCTGGTTGCTCGATCGGGCCCAGGGCAACCCGCGTGAGCTGGGCGCGGCGGCGGTGGAGTACCTGCAGGTGTTTGGCTACACCTTCTACGCCTACCTGTGGGCACGCATGGCCGTGGTTTGCCAGTGTCATGCGGCTCCCGAGCCGTTCCACCTGAGCAAGCTGGGCACCGCGCGTTTCTACTTTGCCCGCCTGCTGCCACGCATTCATTCGCTGAGCGCCAGCGTCAGGGCCGGTAGCGACAGCCTGTACCTGCTCGAGGCCGGGCAACTGTGAAGGCCGCCGACATGATCACCACTCGCATCATGCCTGCGGCCGAGCAGGCCTACGCCTATCCGCTGCTGATCAAGCGCCTGCTGCTGTCGGGCGTGCGCTACCAGCCCAACCAGGAAATCGTCTACGCCGACAAGCTGCGCTACACCTACACCACGCTGCTCGAACGCATTCAGCGGCTGGCCAATGTGCTGACCGCCGCCGGGGTCAAGCCTGGCGACACCGTGGCCTTGCTCGACTGGGACAGCCATCGGGCCCTTGAATGCTTCTTCGCCGTACCGATGCTGGGTGCGGTGCTGCACACGGTAAACGTACGGCTGTCCACCGAGCAGGTGCGCTACACCATGAACCATGCCGAGGACCGCCTGGTACTGGTGCATGACGACTTCCTGCCGTTGATGGCGCAACTGCGCGATGACTTGCCGACGGTCGAGGGTTTCATTCGCCTCGGCGAAGGCGGCCCGGCAACGCAAGATGTGCCGTTGCTGGGTGAGTACGAAGCGCTGCTGGCGGCTGCCGAGCCACAGTTCGACTTCGCCGATTTCGACGAGCACTCACTGGCCACGCTGTTCTACACCAGCGGTACCACCGGCAACCCCAAGGGCGTGTACTTCAGCCACCGGCAACTGGTGCTGCATACCCTGGTCGAGCAGGGCACCCTGGCTGCCTGCGGCGAGGTGCCGCTGCTGCGCAGCGGCGACGTGTACATGCCCATTACGCCGATGTTCCATGTGCATGCCTGGGGCGTGCCCTATGTGGCCACGGCACTGGGCATCAAGCAGGTCTACCCGGGGCGCTACGAGCCCAACCGCCTGGTGCGCCTGTACCGCGACGAGGGCGTGACGTTCTCTCATTGCGTGCCCACGGTGCTGCAGATGATGCTCGACAGCGAGGAAGGGCGCCGCGCCGACCTGAGCGGTTGGAAGATGCTGCTGGGCGGCAGCGCCCTGACCCTGGGCCTGGCGCAGCGTGCCAGCGAGCGCGGCATCAGCGTGCATTGTGGCTACGGCATGTCGGAAAGCTGCCCGCTGCTCAGCATCACCCACCTGAGCGCCGAGCTGCTGGCACTGCCCATGGCGCAACAACTGCCGCTGCGTATCGATGCTGGCGTGCCGATCGCCCTGGTGGACCTGCGCATCGTCGACGCTGAAGGCATTGATGTGCCCCGCGACGGCGAGAGCCTGGGTGAAATCGTGGTGCGTGCACCGTGGCTGACCCAGGGCTATCTGCACGAACCGGAGCAGGGTGCCGCGTTGTGGCTGGGGGGCTGGATGCATACTGGCGACCTGGCCTGCATCGACCCTGCGGGTGTGGTGCGCATTCGTGACCGGATCAAGGATGTGATCAAGACCGGAGGCGAGTGGGTCAGCTCGGTGGCGCTGGAAAACCTGATCAGCCAGCACCCGGCAGTCGCTTCGGTGGCAGTGATCGGCATCCCGGACCCGCAGTGGGGTGAGCAACCCTTGGCCTTGGTGGTCCGTTGTGACGGAATGCAGTTCGACCAGGCGGCATTGGCAGGGCATCTGCAGCCGTTTGTCGACAGCGGGCACCTGAACAAATGGGCGATACCGCGGCAGTTGCGTTGCGTGGAGGAGATCCCCAAGACCAGCGTTGGCAAAATCGACAAGAAGCGGATCCGCCAGGCATTTCTCTGAATGCAGGCAGCGCCGGCTGATGGCACCGGCTACGCCGGTGTTCGCGGGCGCGCCCGCTCCTACAGGTATGGCGTATTCCTTCAGCTGATGGGGTCCCTGTGGGAGCGGGCATGCCCGCGAAGCAGGCGACGCGGTGGATGGCACCGGCTGCGCCGGTGTTCGCGGGTAAACCCGCTCCCACAGGTACAGCGTATTCCTTCAGCTGGTGGGGCCCCTGTGGGAGCGGGTTCACCCGCGAAGCAGGCGACGCGGTGGAGGGCACCGGCTACGCCGGTGTTCGCGGGCGCGCCCGCT